>JANYLR010000042.1 GCA_025363715.1 Holophagaceae bacterium
AACTGCCCTGCCGCCTCTGATCCAATCATCTCGGCCTCCAGATTCCTGAAGCCGAGCTTCCCCCAGTTGTTTCCCATGACTTCCCCTCAAAGGAGGGGGGTCAGTTTTCGTGGCGCCAGGGGGTCAGTTTCTGATGTCGCCTGACAGCGCCGTCTCAACGGGCATGGGCCCGCCGCAGGTGGCCTCCGGCTGGGCCGGAGGTCCGTGGGGGTGGCGTGGGCACGCTCCCCAAAAGGTGCGCCCACGCCGCCCCCGCGGTAGCCCATGCGTGCGAAGCAACACTCCCCACAAACCCCTGAGTGCCGTTTTTCAATCATGCTTTTATCGGTATTCATCGGTGTTCATCGGTGGTTCAAATGCTTTTCCGCTGGTGCTGATGGCTGCCGGAGATGGCCGTTCTTTTATCCCCGTCCATCCCCGTCCATCCCCGGCAAATGCTTTTCAGCCCTTCCATCCCTATTTCCATAGCCTTTGCCCACGCAGGCAGGCTGCGTGTGCCCCTTCGAAAGGGCCAGCCGTTCGAGCGCCTAGCCCACCCCCAGCTCGTGCCCATGTAGTCCCCCGCCCTAGGCGTCCAGGACCTCCCGCACCTTGCGCAGCAGGCCCGCGCGGGTGAAGGGCTTCTGGAGGAAGGCGCGGCCCTGGGCGGACTGGGATTCGAGATCCAGGGTCCCCGAGGGATAGCCGGAGACGAACAGGACTCGGCTGCCGGGGCTGAGGGCGTGGAGCTGCTGGTACAGCTCAATCCCGTTCAGGCCCGGCATGACGAGATCGGTGACCAGGAGGGCGCACTGCAGGCCACCGTCCCGGACCTTGCCCAGGGCCTCCAGGGGGTTCGCCAGGGGGATGACCTGGTAGCCGGCCCCCTCGAGCACCCGGGTGCCCAGTTCCAGCAGCGCCTGCTCATCCTCCACGAGCAGCACCGTTTCGCTGCCCCCCGGTGGCTCGGCATCGGAGACGGCCACCGCGGCGGGCTCCCCGCCCAGGTGGCGGGGGAGGTAGAAGCTGAAGGTGGTGCCCAGGCCCGGGCTGCTGTAGACCGACACGAAGCCTCGGTTCTGGCGGGCGATGCCGTACACCATGGCCAGGCCGAGCCCCGTGCCGCGGCCTAGCTCCTTGGTGGTGAAGAAGGGTTCGAAGATCCTCGCCTGCAGCTCGGGGCTCATGCCATGGCCCGTGTCGGTCACTCGCAGCACCACGAAGGGACCCGGCTCCGCGTCCGGATGCACGTGGTGGAAGGCCTCGTCTACGGTGATATTGGCCGTTTCCAGGGTGATGCTGCCGCTGGGGCCGAGGGCATCCCGGGCGTTCAGCACCAGGTTGGTGAGGATCTGATCCACCTGCGAGGGATCCACGCAGACATGCCAGAGGTTCGTGGCCGGCTTCCAGACCAGGGTGTGCTGCTCCCCGATCAGGCGCCGGAGCATCTTCTGGGTAACCTCGACCAGCAGGTTCAGGTCGGCCGGCAATGGCTGGATGGTTTGCCTGCGGGCGAAGCCCAGCAGCTGCCGGTTGAGATCCGCCGAATGGAGGGCGGCCTTGCGGATCTGCTCCATGTCTCCGCGGACCTTGGTGCCTTCGGGTAGCCCCTCGATGAGCAGGTCGGCGTACCCGATGATCACGCCCAGCATGTTGTTGGTGTCGTGGGCCACGCCCCCCGCCAGCTGCCCCAGGGCATCCAGCTTCTGGGACTGCTGCAGCATGCCTTCCAGCCGCTTCCGTTCCGAGACATCCCGCACCACGGCGACAACCGCCTCCTGGTCGTACCAGGTGGCCCGGCGGAGGGACACCTCCACGTCGAAATCCGCCCCGGGGGCGAGGGGGCGCCTGGCCCGCCACTCGAAGACCAGGGAGCCTTCCGCCCGGAGGCGGGCCAGCTGATCCGGGAAGTCGGCCTTGTTGGGCTGGCTGGCCTCCGGGCTGGCGGAATAGTCCGCGAGGGTGAAGTCGCGGAAGGTGTCCCGGGTGACGCCGTACATGGCCAGCATGGCGTCGTTCACTTCGAGCAGCCGGCCCTCCCAATCGTGGATCAGGACAGCATCGTGCAGGCTGTCGAAGAGGGTGCGGAGGTTCGCTTCCGAGCGCCGCAGATCCTCCCGCGTTTCCTCCAGCTGGGTGATGCGGTTCTGGAGTTCGGGATAGTAGGTCCGCCGGGAGGACTCGGTCCCCAGTCCGATGATGCTTTCGCGCATCCGGGCCCAGTCCTGTCTGTCGCGCATCTACATGGCTTCCGAATAGAGGGACCTGAGGTCCCCCTGGCTGGGCGCCCTGGGGTTGGTGGCATTGCAGGGATCGAGGATGGCCTTGCTGGCCAGCCGCCCCAGGTCGGAGGCATGGACCCCCCGGGCCGCGAGCCCCTGGTCGATGCCGCAATCTCGGCGCAGATCCAAGACCTGGGTGATCAGCCGGGCCCGGCATTCCCGGTCGCCGAGCCCCCGCAGATCACAGCCCATGGCTTCGCCGATGCGGCGGAACCGCTCGGGCGCCGCGGCGAAGTTGTAGTCCATCACGAAGGGGAGCAGCAGGGCATTGCACTCCCCGTGCGCCAGATCCTTGAACCCGCCCAGGCTGTGGGCCATGGCGTGGACGGAGCCCAGGCTGGCGTTCGAGAAGGCCAGCCCGGCCTGGAGGCTGGCCTGCATGATCTGGGTGCGCAGGTCCAGGTCCTGGGGCGCCTCGGCACAGCCGCGCAGGTGAGTGTGCACCAGGCGGATGGCTTCCAGGGCGTGGAGGTCCGTGATGGGGGAGTGGGCGTTGGAGACGAAGGCCTCGATGGCGTGCACCAGGGCATCCATGCCCGTGCAGGCCGTGAGGTAGGGATCCATGGTCAGCAGCGTGCGGGGATCGATGAGGGCCACATCGGGCACAACGGCCTTGCTGATGATGGCGATCTTCACCCGCTCCTGCGAATCCGTGATGATGGCGAACTGGGAGACATCCGCCGAGGTTCCCCCGGTGGTCGGGATGCAGACCAGGGGGGCCATGGGCGCCGGAACCTGGTCCACGCCTTCGTAATCGAGGATCGAGCCCCCGTTCGCCGCCACGATGCCGATCCCCTTGGCGCAATCCATGGGGCTGCCGCCGCCCACCGCGACGATGAGGTCGCAGGCCTGATCCCGGAATAGGGCGGCCCCTTCCATCACCTCGGTGTCCCGCGGATTGGCTGAAACCTCCAGGAAGGGCGTCACCCGGAGCCCCTCGGCTTCCAGCTGATCAGTGATCTCGCCGGCCCAGCCAGCCGCCGCGACGCCCGGGTCGGAGACCAGGAGCACCCGGTGGCCCCCCAGTTTCCGGGCATAACGTCCGGCCAACTGACGGGCGTCCACGCCGAAGATGAACTCGGGCGCCACGAATTTCCGGAGTTCGTCGATGACCTTGTCCTGCACGTAAGCCCCCGGGGATCGGTGCAGCTTGGGATGGATTTCCTCCCGAATCGGCCAATGGGCCTATAACCATGAATTCGCTCGATCGGCGGCAGCACCCTCCCCGGCAGGGCTGGCCACCATGGAAAGCCCGTAGCCGCGAAGGGCGGGAATCGCCCTACGGCTACACGATGGCCATGAGCAGGCGCTTGAGCTGATCGAGGTGCAGCAGGTCGTGGCCGCCGAGGAGGTTCCGCAGCAGGCCCAGGGATTCCGGGCCCCGCTCGCTGTGCTGGCCGGCGCGCGCGAGGTCCTGCGGCCGCAGGCCCTGCCAGAAGCGCAGGTTGTGGGTGCGCAGGTGACGGAACTGCTCAGCGAGCTCCCGAGGGTCGCGCTCGTTGTAGTGCTGCCCCGCCACCCAGAGATCCTGATCCATGCCCAGGATGGTGGGGTTCTCCTCGCAGAGGATGAGCCGCGCGCGGTAGCCATAGACCCACTCGCAGTCGCAGAAGTGGCCGAGGACTTCGCAGGGCGTCCACTTCCCTTCGATGGGCCGGACCTGCAGCCGCTTCCCGCCGTGGTCGCGGACGATGCCCGCCAGCACGTCGGCGGTCTGGCCCAGCACCTCGAGCGGCTCCTGCTGCCCCAGGTAATCCATCAGCCTCTGCCGATAGGCGGCGGTGGTTTCTGCCTGGAGCGGTGCGGTGGTCATGGCTTCCTCCTGACTGGGATGGGGGCTGGGGGGCTCGGCAGGCGCAGCTCCGGGGCACCTACAAGGCTAGGCAGGCGGAGTCCTTCCGGAAGGGGCTGGGAGAGCGCCCAACGGTTGGAAACGGGCCGGGAAGCGGAAACGGCACCATGATGGGGCCATCCGAAGCTGTCGCAACAGGGTGTTTCGCCCGGAAGGAGCCCCGCCATGCCCGAAGCCAATGCCATCGTGACGCAGCGCATCGATTCCGCCCCGGGCCTGATGGTCCTGCGGGTGGCCCCGGCCGGCTGGGACCTGCCCGCCTTCCTGCCGGGCCAGTTCGCCGTGCTGGGGCTGCCCACCTCCGCCCCCAGGAGCCCCGGCTCCGAGCCCGAGGACCCTGCCCTGCCCCCGGACGCCTTCCTGCGCCGGGCCTACTCCATCGCCTCATCCTCACTGGAGCACCAGTACCTGGAGTTCTACCTGGTGGAAGTGAAGAACGGGGCCCTGACCCCCCGGATCTTCGCCCTGAAGCCCGGGGACAAGCTGTGGCTGGGGCCCAAGTTCACGGGCATGTTCACCCTGGACGAGGTGCCGCTGGAGCAGAACGTGGTGTTCCTCGCCACGGGCACGGGGCTGGCCCCCTACATGTCCATGCTCCGCACCCACCTGGTGCGGGACGGGAACCGGCGGTTCGCGGTGATCCACGGCGCCCGGAACTCCTGGGACCTGGGCTACCGGGACGAGCTGGTCCAGATGCAGCGCCTGGCACCGAATTTCCTGTACCTCCCCGTCCTCACCCGCCCCGCGACCGAGTTGGCCCCGTGGACGGGCCACACCGGCCGGCTCCCGGCTTTCTGGGCCAAAGGCGCCCTGGAACAGGCCTGGGGCTTCCGGCCCGGTCCCGCCGACACGCACTTCTTCCTGTGCGGCAATCCCGACATGCTCACGACCCTGCAGGGCCAGCTGGAGGCCGAGGGCTTCCGGGAGCACACGAAGAAGGTCCCCGGCCAGATCCACCTGGAAAAGTACTGGTGAGGCCCCCTGCCCTGGGGCAGGTCCTCAAGGGGCGCCCATAAAGTATTAATTTTATTAACATTTCTTGACAGGCCCCAAAGCTGCCACATCTTTTATTTCCAGATCCTGATCCCATCCACCGAGCCCCCGCACAAGGTCCCACGCACCCTTCCCGGCCCAGTCACCCATGCTTCTCTGCGGAGACGCGGTCCATCAGTTCTACCGAAATGGGCGGTTCCAAACCCTGCTGCCTGCCCCTGGCTTTCCCTCTCGGGAAACTCAAGGAACCGCCCAACCAAATCGCCCCGGAGGAGGGGGGGCAGGCAGCCTAAATTCCGCCATGGAGATCCGAGGATGCGTCCTCCGGATTTCCATGGCTTCGCGGGGTCTCAGGCCAATAGCAGTCTGATCTCCGGAATGCACCTTTCGGCCACCGATGAACAGTCGATGAAGGGCGCTGGAACCAGTCGTCCCGTCCAACCCCGGCAAATGGGTCTCTCCCTTGGAACAGGCCCTCAGCGGCGGTTCCTGGGGGTGCGCTCTGGGCGGGTGGCCAGGCCCCCAACTCCCCCTGGACAGGAACAGGTGTTTGGACGTATATATCTTGGGAATTTCCAATCCTGGATGAGCAATGACGGCCAGCAATAGCCGCCTGCAACCAAAGGAGAGATCGTGGCCAAGGCATGCAAGGTCCTCTTCATCCATGGCATCGGCGACGGGAAGGCGGATTTCGCCGATGCCGCCTGGCAGATCCTTGTCGACCAGCACTGGGCGAAGACGAAAGAGAAGCTGCCTGACTCGGCGAAAGTCCCCGTCTGCTACAACGATCTCTTCGAGGATTTCCGCAAGGCCCCCAAGGACGGCCTGAAGGAGGTGCTGCCCTTCATCAAGGACGCCGCCGTGGTGGCGGCCCTGCAGGACCTGCAGGGTTCCAGCAGCTTCGTCTACACCCATCTCCTCGACGTGCTCCTCTGGCGCTTCCACACCTACGCCCGGAACGCGGTGACCGAAAAGGTGGCCTCGGCCATCGAGCCCCACCTCCCCGGCGTGATCGGGGGGACCACCAACCTGGTGCTGGTGGCGCACAGCCTGGGCACCGCGGTTCTCACGGATGCCATCCACCTGCTGGCCGCCGACGGGCGCCTGGCCGGCTGCTGGATGCCCGTGGTCCACATGCTGGCCAACGTGGCCAAGGTGCTCGAAGGGCCGCTGACGATGGCCTACCGGCCGCCCACTCAGAGTCGCTGCCGGCCGCCCCTCTCCACCACCGATTCGGATGCGGCCCTGCTGACCTACTACAGCTACCGGAACCTCTACGACCCCGTGCCGATGGTCGACCGCTTCAAGCCGGACTGGCCGGTGGCGGTGTACCACGACACAACCTTCCAGGCCTGGGGCCGGAATGGGGTCGTGAACCCCCATGACCTGGCCACCTACGTCCAGGCCCCAGCGGTGTACATGAAGCTGCTCCGCAACATCACCCAGGATTTCACCACCTACTCCCTGGCTCGGGAGCTCCAGGAAATCCAGAATGCTCCCCCCGTCCCCGCGCTGCCGACGCCTTCGGAGGTCCAGCTCCGGCAAGTCCTCACCACCTTGATCACCCAGTACGCCGAGAAGGCCACCTCGGCGGACTTCGTCAAGCTGCTCAAGGCCCTCATCCTCGCCAAACTTCTCTGAGGGGCTCCCATGCGCCACCCGAACCGGGCTGTTCCCGCCTGCATCCTCATCCTGGCCGCTCCAGTCTGGGCGCAAGAGCCTCCCCTCGCCGACCCGAACACCTGGCCGGCCCTGGTCGACACCCACATCAAGGACCTGAACCAGGCCTTCGCCGCGGATCCCAAGGCCGACCAGGCCCGGGTGCCCTACCAGAAAACGCTCCTGCACCTGCAGGAGCTGCGCGAGCACTTGCTGGTGAAGGGCTTCGCGACCACCAAGGCCTCGGCGTGGATCACCGGGGCGAACCGGACCTGGCAGCTCAATGTGAACCCCGAGGACGGGACCGAATCGATCTTCGCGCCGGACAGCACGGCCCTGGCGCCCGCCGGCAGTTCCACCATCGCCGCCATCCGGAAGATCCGGGATTCCGTCGCCAGCCAGATCACGGTGCCCATCGCCCTGGAGACCTTCAAGACCCGGGTGAGCCGGTCCAGCGACCAGTGGGGACGCTTCTACCAGGGTGTCGTCCTGCAGGAATATCCCTGGGAAAGCTTTCTCAACGCGGGCCTGGACTGGCGACGGTCGGCCCTGGACGCCCCGCCCGACCGCCAGTGGCGGTTGCTGCATCCCGTCAGCGCCCTGGTGGCCTACCAGGGGCGCAGCACCACCGGCACCGCCTCGACGGCGATCCTCGCGATGGAAGCGCTGGGCCTCCAGTGGTACGCTGCGGATGACAAGCGGGCCTACAAGGCCACCTACGGCCTGTCGGCGCTCTTCACCCTCAAGGGCCCCGGCGATGCGAGCAATGGCTACGGCCTGATGGGCACCTACCGCGATTTCAAGGTGGGCGTGAAGTGGGGCAAGCTGCCGGACGGCCGCGCCACCAGCCAGGTGATCCTGTCGCTGAACCTGGTTCAGTACCTGCAGCTCAAGGGCGACCAGGGACTTTCCTCGGCGATCGCGAACATGGGCCAGTGAACCTGCTCCTCCGGTTTCGCCAATGGAGGGAAGGTCCCTGCGGAAGCTGCATTCGCCGCCGTTCCTGGGACAATCCCCCATGAAAGACACGCTCTCCCTCCCCCTGCTCGTGGGCACGGCCCTCCTGGTGACGGCCCTCTGGGGCTTCAATTTCGTGGTCATCGCGGTCGGGGTGCGAGAGGTTCCGCCCCTGCTGCTGGCCTGCCTGCGCTTCGTGCTGGCGGCCCTGCCAGCGGTGTTCTTCGTGCGGCGCCCGCAGGTGGGCTGGCGGCTGCTGGTGGCCTATGGCCTCTTCCTGGGCGTGGGGCAGTTCGGCCTGCTGTTCACGGCCATCCGCTGGGGCGCCCCGGCGGGCCTGTCGTCCGTGATCCTCCAGGCCCAGGCCTTCTTCACGGCCCTGCTGGCGGTGGCCTTCTTCGGTGAGCGCTTCCGCTGGCATCACGCCGCGGGCCTGGTGGTGGCCGGGGCGGGGCTGGCCCTCATGGGCTGGACCCGCACCCCCAAGGGCGTACTCACGGTGCCCTGGCCCTCCCTGGTCATGCTGATCCTGGCCGCGGCCATGTGGGCTTCCGCCAATCTGCTCACCAAGAAGATGGGCCGGGTGGACACCCTGGGCCTCATGGTCTGGTCGAGCCTGGTGCCGCCCCTGCCCCTCCTGGCCCTGTCCTGGTGGCTGGAGGGCGGCGGTGCCGTGCTGACCGCCCTGCGGCACCTGGGCTGGCTGAGCCTGGGCGCCATCGCCTACCTGGCCTTCCTGTCGACGCTGGTGGGCTACGGCCTGTGGAACTGGCTCATCGTGAAGAAGGGCGCCTCGGCGGTGGCCCCCTTCTCGCTGCTGGTGCCGGTCTTCGGCATCAGCTCCGCCTGGCTGGTCCTTGGCGAGGCCCTTACCGCCGCCCACCTGGCCGCCGCAGGGCTCATCCTGGCCGGCCTGGCCGTGCACGTCTTCGGCGGGAGGTTCGCCCCGGCGCCGTGAGCCGGCCATGCGGGCCGCTTCCTGGGATACTTGCTCCATGCCTGACAAGTCGCCCATCATCCTGGTCCTTCTTCCCGGCATGGACGGCACGGGGCTCATGTTTGAGCCGTTCGTGCAGGTGCTGCAAGGCTTCGAGCCACGGGTGCTGCGCTATCCACCGGAGCTGACCGCCTACGCGGACTGTGTGGCCTTCGCCCGCCAGCAGCTGCCCGTGGACCGGCCCTTCCTCCTGCTGGGGGAATCCTTCTCGGGCCCGGTGGCCATCGCCCTGGCGGCGGAGCGGCCGGCGGGGCTGCTGGGCCTGGTGCTCTGCGTCACCTTCGCCCGGAACCCCCGCCCCCGGCTGGCCTGGGCAGCCCCGCTGCTGCGCCTGCTGCCAGCCCTGCGCCTGCCCCTGCCCCTGCTGCGGCGGGTGCTGCTGGGTAGCCGGGCCACGGAGGCCCTCAGCAACCTCGTGGCCGCCATGCTCCCCCAGGTGCCCACGGTCACGCTGAAGGAGCGGCTCCTGGCGGTGGTGGCCGTGGATCACACGGCCCTGCTGGGCCAGGTGCTGGTGCCCATCCTCGCCCTCCGCGCCAGTCAGGACCGGCTGGTGCCGAAGGCGGCCACGGATTGGATCAGCGCCCACCGGCCCACCGATATCGTCACGCTGGAAGGCCCCCACTGGCTCCTGCAGACCCGCCCCGAGGCTTGTCTCCGGGCTCTCCAGGCCTTCGTGCAGCGCACGGAGAAGCCGTAGCTCTCACGAAAAGGAATTTCATAAGCGGAGGAGAGCGGAGAAGCGGAGAGAGCTGAGAACTACAGACCAAATTCATTGGCTGTTCTCCGCTTTCCTCAGTTCCTCTGCTTTCCTCCGCTTATGGAACACTCTTTTCTCTCTTATCGGGTACCAGCGCCCCTACTCGGCCTTCACGGTCCAGAAGGCGGGATCGCTGGCGATGGTCTGGGGGCCGGGGAAGCTGAGCTTGGGGCTGAAGGCGAAGAGCTGGTTCTCCACGACATTCACCGATTCTCCGAAGACCTTGGCCATGGCCTTCTGGCCCTCGTCGCCCAGGACCTCCCGGAAGGCCTTGTCGGCCATGTCCATGGCGTCCATCTCCCCCAACGTCTTCATGGGCCGCAGCACGACGAAGGTGGGGGAACCGGTGCCCGCGACGATCTCATAGAAGGCGAAGGAGGCCGGGTACTTGCTCTTTTCGTAGGCCGCCAGGGCCGTCTTCACGCCCTCTTCGAAGGCTTTGTTCTGCCCCTGCTTGATGCGGAAGGTCCGGGTGCGCATGTAGCGCATCTTCCCGATTTCCACCGGCGCGCCGAAGCTCAGGTCCTTGCGCCAGCTCCCAAGCCAGGTGCGGGTGCCCGTGATGTGGTCACCGTCCTCCCGGGCGATCTTGTCGATCTCCTTCTTCGCGGCCGGGTTGCTGTCCAGCTCGTTCTGCTTGGCCTCCCAATCCGCGTAGGTCGCGTAGCCCATGATGAACAGGGCCTCCGAGCTGCCCGTGAGGGCGGTCATGCCCAGGTAGTGGTCCGTGGCCTTGGCCTTCACCATGGCCCGGGTCCAGGCAGACTCCGTGGCGGCGTGGGCCGACCCATGGCCGGGCTTCACCTCCTCCCGCACGAAGAGCATGAGCGGCGGCGGCGGCATGGGGCCACTTTGAGCCAGCAGCACCGGCGCCAGCAGAAAGACCAGCCTGGATGCGAGGGATCGAACGGTCGTATGAATCATGGCGGCCCACCTCCGGAGGGCGGTCCTGATCCTAGCCGTGTGCCATCGTCGGCCCTAGTGAAATTCTTGTTGGAACAACTTAATCTGGTCGTATTAATCCTAGTTTTTGCATCAATCGGAGAACCGCGTGGCTAGCTGGCTCCACCGGCCACGGCGTCGAGCTTGGCCAGCCAGGGGGCCCGCTCGGCGGGGGTGGTGAAGCTGGCCAGGAGGCTGTGCCGGGCCAGGGTTGCCAGGTCGCTGCGGCTGAGGTCCAAGGCCAGGGCGCTCTCCAGGAAGTTCTGACCGATGTAGCCCCCGAAGTAGGCGGGGTCGTCAGAGTTGATGGTGACGCGGAGGCCCCGCTGGAGCATCTGCTTGAGGTTGTGCTGGGCCAGCTCGGGGAAGACCCGCAGCTTGACATTGGACAGCGGGCAGACCGTGAGGGGCACCTGCTCCCGGACGAGCCGTTCCACCAGGGCCGGATCCTCCATGGCCCGCACCCCATGGTCGATGCGCTCGATGCCCAGGCGATCCAGGGCCTCCCAGACGTAGGCTGGCGGTCCCTCCTCGCCCGCGTGGGCCACCCGGCGCAGGCCCAGATCCCTGCAGCAGGCGAAGACCCGCTCGAACTTGGCCGGCGGATGGCCCCGCTCCGAGGAATCCAGCCCCACGCCGTGGAGGCGGTGGTGGTGGGGCTGGGCCTGCTCAAGGGTCGCGAAGGCGTCGGCTTCCGAGAGGTGGCGCAGGAAGCAGAGGATGAGCCGGGAGCTGATGCCCAGTTCCTCCTGGGCGTCCCGGCAGGCCCGCTCCAGGCCATCCAGCACAGTCGTGAAGGCGACGCCCCGGGCCGTGTGGGTCTGCGGATCGAAGAACAGTTCCGCGTGCACCACGCCATCAGCCTGGGCCCGGCGGAAGTAGGCCATGGCCAGGTCGTAGAAGTCCTGCTCGTGCAGCAGGGCGGCCGCCCCGGCGTAGTAGATGTCCAGGAAGGACTGCAGGTCGCTGAAGGCATAGGCTGCCCGGGTCTCTTCGACGCTGGCGTACGGCAGGGCCACGCCGTTGCGGCGGGCCATGGCGAACATCATCTCGGGCTCCAGGGAACCCTCGATGTGCAGGTGCAGTTCAGCCTTGGGCAGTTGGCGGAGGAACGCCTTCAGGTCCATGACGGATCCTTCCTGGAGTGTCGGCAGGTATTCCTACTTCCCAGGCAGCTTGGAGGCCACGCCCTTCACGAAGTAGTCCATCTTCTCCAGGTCGTGGTCGGAGATGGTCTGGCCGGCGGGCACGCGCACCTTGCCGTCCTGGTCCACCAGCGGACCCGTGAAGGGGTGGAGCTTGCCGGCGATGATCTGAGCCTCCAGCTTCTTGGCCAGATCCTGGACATCCTTGGGCACGGAGGCGCCCATGGGGGCCATCTTGATGAAGCCGTCCTTGAGGCCGCCCCAGTCGCTGCCCGACTTCCACTTGCCGGCTAGGACCTCGCTCACCACCTTGGTGTAGTAGTCGCCCCAGGTGATGATGATGCCGCCCACTTGGGACTTGGGCGCGTACTTCAGCTCGTCGGTGTTGTAGCAGAACACCTTGACGCCCTTTTCCTCGGCGGCCTGGTTGGCGGCGGCGGAATCGGTCTCGTGGCTGAGCACATCCGCGCCCTGGGCGATGAGGGTCAGGGCCGCTTCGCGTTCCTTGCCGGGATCGAACCAGGAGTTCACCCAGACCACGCGCATCTCGGCCTTGGGATTGACGCTGCGCATGCCCTGGGTGAAGGCGTTGATGGCCATGACGACTTCGGGGATGGGATAGGAGCCCACGTAGCCCACGATGTTCGACTTGGTCAGCTTCCCGGCCACGACGCCATTGAGGTAGCGGCCCTCGTAGAAGCGGCCGTTGTACTGGCCCAGAGCGGCACCAAGGTCATCTTCGCCACCTCTTTCGGCTACATGAACCCAGCCCTCAACGTGGCCAAGAACTTCCCCAACACCGTCTTCATGCACGCCACGGGCTAC
>JANYLR010000058.1 GCA_025363715.1 Holophagaceae bacterium
CCGTGGACTGATCCCCCCGAAACCGCGCCGCGAGGCAGCCGGGCTGCGGTCGGGCTACGCCCTCCCTACGCCCGCCTGCCTCACATCTAGGGGGTCAGGAGTTTTGTCGCTAAGGGGGGTCAATAGTTTTGGCGGTTGACATTCCGCAACCAGCCGGCTTTCCACCCGGCGGGTCGGGCCCCGCCCTCGGGGCTTGTCACTGTGTAGCGCCATCCATCACAGTTCAGCCTTTTTTACCGGCGAAGAACCCTGATCCGTGCCTGAAAAGGGGGCGAAATCGCCAGCATTCCCCCGGCGGAGGGAAAAAGAACGGACCCGCTGATACCTGTTTTTTCTGCAATAAGTTCATATTTTTATGGATCTGACACGAGCGGGTCGCGATATGAGCCAAGGGTGATCCGGGCTTTGGTCAAAATTTTACCTATTTTAGATAAAAAACAACCTTTGGGTCCTCCAAGGGGTGGCGATGGGGGAATAATGGCGCCAGTGCGCCCCGCGCCCCTCCCAGGTAGGTTGCCATGTCCCAGCTGAAGCCCTTCCGGGCGTACCGCCCCCGGCCCGAACTCGCCGCCCAGGTGGCCGCCGTCCCCTACGACGTGGTGAACACCCAGGAGGCCGCCGAGCTGGCCAAGGGCAATCCCCACTCCTTCCTCCACGTGGGGCGGCCCGAAATCGATCTGCCCACGGGCCTCGACGTGCATGCCGACGCGGTCTACGCCAAGGGCGTGGCCAACCTGCGCGGCCTCATCGAGCGCGGCACCCTGTTCCAGGAAAACACCCCCTGCCTCTACGTCTACCAGCAGCGCATGGGCGACCATGTGCAGGCGGGCCTGGTGGGCCTCTGCTCCGTGGAGGAATATGAAACCGGCGCCATCAAGCGCCACGAATTCACCCGCAAGGACAAGGAAGACGACCGCACCCGCCACGTCACCGAGCAGGCCGCCAACGCCGAGCCCGTCTTCCTCACCTACCGGGCCGTGCCCTACATCGATCACATCGTGAACGATATCCGCAAGCAGGTGCCGGTCTATGACGTGGTCACGCCGGACGGCATCGGCCACACCGTGTGGGTCGTGTCCGGCGAAACCGTGGTCTACGAGCTGGTGCACCTCTTCAATGGCGTGGACGCCCTCTACATCGCCGACGGCCACCACCGCACCGCCGCCGCCATCCGCTACGGCCAGGCCTGCCGCGCCAAGGCCCGGCAGAACGGCATCCCCCTCGACGGCAACGAGCCCTTCGAAAGCTTCATGGCCGTGGTCTTCCCACATGACCAGCTGAAGATCATGGACTACAACCGCGTGGTGAAGGATCTCAATGGCCTCAGCCAGGACGCGTTCCTCGCCAAGGTCCGGGAGAAGTTCGACGTGGCCGTCTCGACCCACCGCGCCGCCCAGGCCCCCACCACCTTCGGCATGCATTTCGGCGGCACCTGGTACGAGCTGAAGGCCAAGCCCGGCAGCTTCCCTGCCGCCGATCCCGTGCGCGGCCTCGATGTCAGCATCCTGCAGGAGAACCTGCTCAACCCCATCCTCGGCATCGACGATCCCCGCACCAACACCCGCATCGACTTCGTGGGCGGCATCCGCGGCATGGACGAGCTGGAGCGCCGCGTGAAGGAGGGCTATGCCGTGGCCTTCTCCATCTACCCCACCTCCCTCACCCAGCTCATGTCCGTTGCCGACGCCGGCGAAGTCATGCCGCCCAAGTCCACCTGGTTCGAGCCCAAACTGCGCTCCGGCCTGCTCGTGCGGATGTACGAAGGCTGAGGAACTTGAAAGAATCTTTTTTTAAACCGCAGATGACGCAGATTGCGCAGATGAATAACAGATCAGATCTTTTATCTGCGCCCATCTGCGTCATCTGCGGTTTCAAATTCAGTTGATTTCTTCAGACCCATTTGATGCACCACTCGATCGGAGTACCCCATGCACATCCTCATCGCCGACGCCTTTGACGCCAAGCTGCCGGAGCGGCTCAAGCCCTTCGGGGAGGTCAGCAGCGACCTGGCCACCCTGTCTCAGGCCACGGCCCTGCTCGTCCGCTCCAAGACCAAGGTCGACGCCGACCTGCTGGCCAAGGCTCCCAACCTCAAGCTCGTGATCCGCGGCGGCGTGGGCATGGACAACGTGGACAAGAAGCTCTGCGCCGACAAGGGCATCAAGGCCGTCAACACGCCCCGGGCCAGCAGCGTGGCCGTGGCCGAAATGGCCATGGCCTTCATGGTGGCCATCCCCGCCCGGCTCATCGAGGCCCACATGTCCATGAAGGAGGGCAAGTTCCTCAAGAGCGAGCTGAAGCGCACGGAGCTCTTCAAGAAGACCCTGGGCCTCATCGGCGCGGGCAACATCGCCACCGAAGTGGCCAAGCGCGCCCAGGCCTTCGGCATGGAGGTGATCGCCTACGATCCCTACCTGAAGGAGCACCCCGTCGCGAAGCTGGTGGGCCTCGACGAGCTGGCCGCCAAGGCCGATGTCATCAGCATGCACCTGCCCCTCACGGACGAGACCCGGGACATGGTGAACGCCGCCTTCCTGGCCAAGGCGAAGGATGGCCTCATCCTCGTCAACACCGGCCGCGGCAAGTGCATCGTCGATGCGGATGTGGCCGCCGCCCTGGCCAGCGGCAAGCTGCGGGCCTACGGCACCGATGTCTGGGTGAGCGATCCCCCGCCCGCCGACTGCCCTCTGCTCACCGCGCCCAATGTCTTCATGGCCCCACACCTCGGCGCCAGCTCCAAGGAGAACCTCGGCCGCATCGGCGACGAAGTCATTCTCATTCTTCAGGATTTCAAAGCATAAAAGAAACCGCGAATGACGCGAATGGACGCGAATGGACGCGAATCACTAACTCGTTTTCATTCGCGCCCATTCGCGCAATTCGCGGTTAAGTTTTTTTTGGAGGTTCCCATGACTCATCGCGTGATCAACTTCTACGCCGGCCCGGCCGGCCTGCCCCTGCCCGCCCTCGAGCGCGCCCAGGCGGAGCTGCTGGACTTCGCGGACACCGGCATGTCCGTCATGGAGGTCAGCCACCGCTCCAAGGAATACGACGCGGTCCACGAGGAGGCCATCGCCCTCACCAAGGAGCTGATGGGTCTGCCCAGCAACTACAAGGTGCTCATGCTCCAGGGCGGCGCGCACCTGAGCTTCGGCATGATCCCCCTCAACCTGCTGCGGAATGGCCGCAAGGCCGACTACATCGTCACGGGCAACTGGGCGGAGAAGGCCACCAAGGAGGCCAAGCTGGTCGCGGGCGACAATGTCCGCGTGGCCGCCACCACCAAGGAGCTGAAGTTCAGCCGCCTGCCCTTCGCCAGCGAGATCAAGCAGAACGCCGACAGTTCCTTCCTCCACTTCACCTCGAACAACACGGTGGAGGGCACCCAGTGGCACGAGTTCCCCAAGGCCGATGTGCCCCTCGTCTGCGACATGAGCAGCGACTTCATGTGGCGGCCCTTCGATGTGGCCCCCTTCGGCCTCATCTACGGCGGCGCCCAGAAGAACCTGGGCCCCAGCGGCGTGACGCTCACCATCATCCGCGAGGATTTCCTGGAGACCTGCGAGGCCCAGGACCTGCCCAGCTACCTGCGTTTCAAGCTTCACGCCGAAAAGAACAGCCTCTACAACACGCCGCCCACCTTCGGCATCTACATCCTGCGAAACGTGCTGGCCTACAACAAGAGCATCGGCGGCCTGGCGGCCATCGAGGCCAGCAACCGCAAGAAGGGCGAGCTGCTCTACGGCTGCATCGACAAGCACGCGGGCTTCTACAAGGGCTTCGTCACCGAGAAGGCCCACCGGAGCCTCATGAACGTGGACTTCTTCCTGCCCACCCCCGAGCTGGACGACCAGTTCGTGAAGGAAGCCAAGAAGGCCGGCATGGTGGGCCTGAAGGGCTACCGCGACATCGGCGGCATCCGCGTCAGCTGCTACAACGCGGTCACCGTGGACAACGTGAAGGTCCTCGTGGACTTCATGGAGCAGTTCGTGAAGACCAACGGGTAACCCTGTCCCGAGTCATAGAACGGACCTGGCCCTTCGGCTGGGTCCGTTTTTTCATTTCCCGGTTCTCCAGTCATTCGAAAAGCGGTTTCTCCGCAGAGGACGCAGAGGACGCAGAGGAAAAGCAAAAGCCGATTTTGCCGGGGATTCACGGGGATGGACGGGGATGAAAATACGGCCGGGCTCATTTCGTTCTATCCCCGTGAATCCCCGTGAATCCCCGGCCGAACCCCTTTCTTTTTTTCGTGTTGAACGCTTGTTGGTGTGAGACGCATATCCGGGATGCGATCAGACACCCCGGTTGCACTTTCAGCCACGCCGGAAGCCGCCGAAGCCGGGCCCATGTAGGACCTGCCTCGGCCCAATCTCCGGAACCGCTGAAATCACCGGCAAAAAACCCTTCCATCAGTCCCTCGATCGAAGTTCACAGGTAGCGCCATGGTTGATCTTTTCTCTCTGCCCTCTGCGGCTCTCCACGTTCTCTGCGTTCCGCTTTTCTTCTTTTTCTTCCCTTCTTCTTCCGCGTCCCTTCCGCGCCTTCCGTGACCAGCTTCCTTACCGGAGTCTCAGTCCAAAGTCCCATTCTTGGGATTCTTTGGATCCGGGCCGATGACATGACAGCGCCCCTGCGCTTGCCTGGAATCTGCCTCATCCCCATGGACCCCTCCCCGACCTGGCTCGATCACCTCAAGCTTCTGGCCGCCTGTGAATCGGTGCGGCTGGAAGCCATTGGCCGGGAGGGCCTGGCGGATCTGATGGCCCGGGGCCTCATCGAAAAGGACGAGCGGCCCAAGCAGGTGAGCCTGGAATCCCGCTACGAGGCCCTGCAGGGGACCCACCGGGTCTTCCTGGAGGCCCGGGCCTGCGCCGACCGGCTGGCGCGACGGATGGCGCCCCGCTCCCGCCTGGCGGGCCTGCTGCCCCTGGGGGCACCGCCCCGCCCCGGCCCCGAGGACCCCGACGTCATCCAGCTCATGGGTCTGCTGGAGCACCTGAAGATCCAGGTCCGGGGCGTGAAGGATCTCGACCAGATCCCCACCCACCTGGACCGCATCCTGGAATACATCCAAGTGGAAAGCCGGGAATGCCTGGACCGCCTGGCGGACACGGACCGGGAGATCGACCTGGTCCAGAAGCAGGCCCCGCCGGGCACCCAGGTGGAAGACCTCGGCTACTTCCGGCTCACGCCCGCTGGAGAGGCGCTCCTGCCCGAAGCCCCAATCATCGAGCTGCTGGAAGCCTCCCTCCAGACCGCCTTCGGCCCCGGCCTTCGGGGGGCCAGCTTCGCCCACTTCAAGGAGGATCCCTCCAGCCTGCTGACCCTGCTGATGGACCGCATGGCCAGGGGCGAGCGCCCCTCCACCGTGGTGAAGGAATACGAGGGTCTCCTGGAGGCTCTGGAGCGGGTCCCCACCTTCGCGGAGCTCCAACCCCGCCGCGCCAAGATCGGCTTCCTCCTTCGCCTCCTGCGCGCCTACCGCGAGGATCCCAAGCGGGCCTACCTCTGGTGCAACCGGGATCGCCTGAGCGGTGCCACGCAGCGCATGCGCCCGCTGCTGCCCCCCACGGTGGCCGCGTCGGGCTGGCATATGCCTTACATCGCGGACGTCTTTCTGGCGGATGGTGGCATCACCGGCGACGAGGACCAGGCCGAGCAGCGTGTCCGCCTCTTCGAGGCCGTGCATCGCGTCCAAGCCGAGGTGCTGGAGGATGCGCGTATCCGTGACGGCCAGTTCTTCCGCCTGGCCCTGGTGCTGACGCATGCGACGCGGGTCCGCAAGTTCGCACCCGGCATCCTCATGGATCGGTTCGTCCGGCAGGCCCTCGAAACCGTCGTCGAGGCGGCCCGTTCCGCCCCCTATGATCTGGGCGACCGGGGCACCAATCTGATCTACGGCACCCACCTGGCCCACGCCGCGGGCTTCACCAAGGCGCGCCTCCCTGACGTCCTTGGCGCCTTCGCGGCCATCCAGGCCCGCTTCCGAAACGAGGACGCCCACGCCCGTGTGTCCATCCAGGTGCTGCTGCACATCTTCAGCACCCTCGATCGCCTGAACCGGCTGGGCGCGCCACTGCCCCTCGAGACCTATGCGAGCCTCTTCGACCGGATCCGCAAGCGCCTCCGCCACCACACGGCCGTCTCCCGGGTCTTCGGCACCGCCCAGATCAAGTCGGGGGACGAAGCCGCCCTCGCGTCCAACCTGTGTGCCCAGACCTGCTTCCACGGACTGGCCCTGCCCGAGAAGAGCGTCTACCACCCCGATGCGGGCCTGGCGGGCCTCTACGAGGAACGAATCCCCGGCCGCCCCCCCCTGCTGGGATCGCCCTTCGGCACCTTGATGCTGATCTAGGGTCTGTTTTCAAAGTGGGGTGTGGCCGCGCAAGGGGCGCCACCCAAGCGAGACAAGGAAAGCGACGAAGGCAATAGCGGCACTATTGGCGAGGAGCTTGACGTAGTATCGCGCCGGGCGCCGCCCCTTGCCCTCAGGGACGGGGCCAGCCGCACGCCCAGCTGCGTTAGCGGCC
>JANYLR010000085.1 GCA_025363715.1 Holophagaceae bacterium
AACCTCACAGCGACCAGGATCCAAGCCACAACCCGAGCCGAAGGCCTGTCACATAAGGCGTGCGCGGTCGCGCTGGCCTCCGCGAATCGTTCCGAGGGCAATGAAAAGCGCCTCAAGATGCCGAGGCGCTTAGGTCAGGCTGAAGGAAGTCATCTTCCAGATCGACCGGCAGGGGCAGTGGTCCTTCCTGAACCCGGCCTGGGCCGAACTCACCGGGTTCCCCCTGGCGGAGTGCCTGGGCCAGTCCTTTCTGGGCTTCCTGCACCCGGCGGACAATCCCCGCTACCTGAACATGCTCACCTACGCGGTGGACACGGGGCAGGTGGTCTTCGAAGGCGAGTTCCGCCTTCCCACCAAGGGCGGGGAGGTGAAGTGGGTGGAGGCCCACCAGCGCATCGCCTACGACGAGGCCGGCGTGGTCCTTGGGGTTTCCGGGACCCTCAAGGACATCACCGAGCGGAAGCACACGGAGATCGTCCTCCGGGTGGCCACCAGCCGGTTAAGGGCCCTCATCGAGAATATGCAGGCGGGCATCCTGGTGGAGACCGAGGGACGGAAGATCGCCCTGCTGAACGAGACCTTCTGCCACATGTTCCAGGTGCCCGTGCCGGCCCATGTGCTGGTGGAGAGCGACACCCGGGATCTGCTGAAGGAGTGCCTGCCCCTGCTGGTGGACCGGGGGGGCTTCCTGGCCCGCATCGAGACCCTGGGAGCCGCCCAGCAGCCCTCCCAGGGGGATGAGTTCGAGTTGAAGGACGGCCGGGTCATGGCCATGGATTTCGTACCCATCGCCGTGGGTGAGGAGTACCTGGGCCACCTTTGGCAGTTCCACGACATCACCAAGCGCCGCAGGGACGAGCTCAAGCTGGAGGAGGCCGCCCGGGAACTGGCCGTGGCCCGGGACCGGGCCCTGGAGCTGTCGGGCCTCAAGAGTGAGTTTCTGGCCAACATGAGCCACGAGATCCGCACCCCCATGAACGGCATCATCGGCATGACGGGCCTGCTGCTGGATACGCCCCTGGGCGCTGAGCAGCGCCAGTACGCCGAAACGGTCCGGTCCTGCGGCGAGGCGCTGCTCACCCTCATCAATGACATCCTTGACTTCTCCAAGATCGAGGCCGGCAAGCTGCTCTTCGAGAACCTCGACTTCAACCTGCTGTCCGTGATCGAGGATGTGCAGGCCGTCCTGGGTGTGAAGGCCCAGGCCAAGGGCGTGGAGCTGGGGGTCTTCGTGGACCCCGCCACCCCGCTGGCCGTGGTGGGCGATCCGACCCGCTTGCGCCAGGTCCTGACGAATCTCACGGACAATGCCCTGAAGTTCACTCACGAAGGCTCCGTGGAAGTGCGGGTCCGCCCAGAGACCGTGGGGGACGGCCAGGCCCTCATCCGCATGGAGATCCGGGATACGGGCATTGGCATGAAGCCCGAGGTAGTGGAGCGCCTTTTCACGTCCTTCTTCCAGGGCGATAAATCCACCACCCGGAAGTACGGCGGCACGGGCCTGGGGCTCACCATCTGCAAGCGTCTGGCGGAACTCATGGGGGGTGATATCGGGGTCTCCAGCCTGCCCGGCGAAGGCAGCATCTTCTGGTTCACCTTCCACCTGGGCGTCCGTGAGAACCAGTCAACCTGGGATCCGGGAGCTGTCTCGGTGGCCCTGGCGGGCCTGTCGGCCGCCGCCGGCCGCCTGATCCGGGAGCAGCTTGAAGCCTGGGGGCTGCATCCGTTGGTGGCGCCTGCGAACGAGGATCTGGCCGCCTGGCTGCGGAAAGTCGACCGTCCTGGCGCCTTGATCCTGGTGGGCCCCGAGGCTCTGCCCAGTGCCCTGGCGGCAGCTGGGGGGGGCACCCTCGTGTTCGCCAGCCCGCTCTACCGGCCGGAGCTCCGGGAGGCAGCGGCCCGCCAGGGCGTCCAGGCCTTCCTGACCCTGCCCGCCCGTCCCAGCCAGCTGCGGGAGCTCCTCAGCCCCGCTGGTCCGGCGCCGGGCGCCTCGCCGGCCACCACCCCAGTCCTGCTCTCGGCGGACCCGGCGAAGGTGCGCGTCCTGCTGGCCGAGGACAACCTCGTGAACCAGAAGGTGGCCCTCATCATGCTGAAGAAATTCGGCCTGGAGGCGGACGTGGTGGCCACGGGGCTCGAGGCTCTGGATGCCCTGCTGGGCGTTACGTACGACCTCGTCCTCATGGATTGCCAGATGCCCGAGATGGATGGCTACGAGGCCACCCAGCGCATCAGCGAGCGGGAGCGGGGCCAGCGCCGGCTGCCAGTGGTGGCCATGACCGCCAATGCCATGGTCGGCGACCGCGAGAAGTGCATCGAAGCCGGCATGGACGATCACATCCCCAAGCCCGTTCGGATGGAGGTCCTGCACCAGACCCTGTCGCGCTGGCTCCCTCCGGGGGCCCTGAGCCCCCTGGGTGGGCGGGGCTGAGATGACCAAGTCCGCCGCGCTCCTGGAAGACGCCACCGAGATCCGCATGGCCCTGCAGCGGCTCTGCCTGGGCGGGGACCGCCTGGACGTGTCCTACAAATCCCAGCGGGCCGCCTTCCCGATCCTCACCGAGGATGGGGAGCGCCTGGCCTTTCGCATGCCCTTCGACGACCTCGACGCCTGGGGCCTGAAACCCGGCGAGAACCTGGCGGTGAAGCTCAAGGATAGGGGGCTGGAATACGAGTGCGTGGTCGCCCATGCGGGGCAGGAAGTCCTGGAGGGCGTCGAGGCGTGCCTGGCCACCATTCCCCGGGTCCTGCGACGCTCGGACTTGCACCGCCTCGCGGATTTCATCCCCGAGCGCTCGGCCGCCCAGGCTCATGCGGCCACCTTCACCAACACGCGGAACGCCATCATCGATGGCACGGTGCAGAGTTTCGGCGAGGAGGGGCTGGAGCTGGTCCTGCGGAACTCCAAGCAGGACATCCGGGAACTGCTGCGGATGGGGGAGGAATCCCTGCTGGACCTGCCCCTGGACGGGAACCTCCGCCTGCGGGCGCCCACCACCGTGGCCTACTTTGGCGAGAACCTGGTAGGCCTGCGCTTCACCAAGCAGGCCGACGCCAAAGTGCTGGACCAGTACCGCACCTGGGTTCAGGACCAGCAGGTGCTCCAGGCTCAGCAGGACCGGGAGGAGTTCTCTCCCCGGGGCTTCCAGGAGGCTACGGCGCGGATCCACCGGGCCGCGGCCCTGCCCATGGTGAAGGTGCTGGTGGACCGGGAGCCCATGCTCCTGCTGCTCACCGAGAAGGAGGACTTCGCCCGGCGCCTGGGGGAGGCCCTGAGCCGGAAATTCGGCCTGGCCACGCTTGACCACATCAAGGGTCCCGTGAAGGCCCAGCTCAAGGCCCTCGCCAGCGAGGACGGGGGTTGGGGGCGGATCCGGATGGTCCTGGTTCACAACCAGCTGCGCCTGGCCAGCCCGCTCGAACTCTGTCGCCAACTGGTCGAGCAGGAAGGCTGCCCGGTCCCGGTGATTCTGGCCGGCACTGAAGAGGACGAGGCCAAGAAGCGCCACCACGCCCTGGCCGCCGGCGCCGTGGATTACCTGGCCGTGGAGCCCTTCCGGATCCTCAGCATCCTGCGCAGGCTCGACGACACACTGAGGCTCTTCGAGGGGACCTGAGGCACCGAGAAAAATCGCTGGTCGCAGAAGTCGCGGAAGGAGCACAGAAAACGCGGAAACAGAGGGGGGCCGTGCCAAGTGATCCCAGCCTTCTTCTGCGCTTTCTGCGAGATTCTGTGCCTTCCGCGACCAGCTACTTTCTCTATCGGAGCCGCACGTCCCGCCCCCGCCAGTGGTTCATGCCCCGCAGGCGATCCCAGAGGGCCCAGGCGGTGCCGACCGCGAAGACCAGCGTGTTCAGTGGCCAGAAGGCCCACAGCAGATCCATCGATCGGCCCGTCATGCGCTGCTGTACGTCGCCCACCAGGGCCGGCACCAGCAGCCAGAGGAAGAGCGCCAGGAAGGGGTGGCCCACGAAGGGCAACCAGGCGGGCGCCAGTCCGATCACCAGGGCCCCGGGAAGGACGAAGGGCAGCAGCCACCAGTAGGGCAGGGCCGCGCTGTTCTTCCGCATGGCCCGCACCAGTTCCACGAGGCCGTGGTACATGCGCAGGTGGAGGTCCGGTCCGCCCTGGGCCACCCGGTTGATGTGGCCCACCGCTTTCACCCGCCGGGCCAGCATCATGTCGTCGATGGCCTCCAGGGGTTCCGCCGCATGGCCGCCCACGGCGTCGTAGACCTGTCGGCGCAGCAGGGTGAAGCCCCCCACGCCACAGAAGGCCGGGTGCCGGGGATTGGGCACATGGTGGGGCGGCACAGCCATCAGGAACGCCGAGGCGGCCATGGGGAGGATGAGGCGCTCAGCGTGGCCCACGGCATCCACGGCGGGAATCAGGGCGAGGATATCCGTGGGCTGGGCCAGGGCGAAGGCCATGGCCCGGCGTAGCAGGTCCGGCGTGGCCTGCACGTCCCCGTCCGCGAACAGCAGCCACTCCGCGCTTGTCGCCTCTGGCTGCCGCGAAGCCAGATCAAGGGCGTGGTTCTTCCCCAGCCAGCCCGGCGGAAGCTGATCGTTGCGGACCACCCGCAGCCGGTCCCGATGGACCGCTTCCCGCTGGCGGAGAATTTCTGTGCTGCCATCCGTCGAACCATCGTCCACCACCAGGATGCGCAGGGCCGGATAGTCCTGGGCCAGCCAGGAATCCAGCGCGGCGGTTAGTTCCAGGGCCTCGTCCCGCACGGGGATGCAGAGGCATATGGTGGGCGGAATCGCTGGCAGCGAGGGGTCTCGCTCCAGATGGGGAAGTCTCGCCCAGTGGCGGTGGAGCAAGATGAGTGCGCCGAGGATCAACCCCACTGAACCCCAGGATGTCCCTTCCAGCCAGACCATGCTTCAGCCTAGCCTGTCAGCAGACTCATCGAGGCTTCATGCCCTTCGCCTTCCTCATGCACGACCCCCTGGCTGGCACCCTGATGCTGCTGGCCCTGCTGTGGCTATCGGCCAAGGTGGGCGGCGAACTGGCGGTGCGCCTGAAGCTGCCGGCGGTGACGGGGGAGCTGGCAGTGGGGCTCGCGCTTACGGCCCTGCATTGCTCCTGGGCCATCTTCCCGGATGTGGCGGCCTCGCCCGCGGCGGAGCTGCTGGGCGGCTTGGGCGTGGTAGTGCTCATGTTCGCCGTGGGATTGGAATCCACGGTGCCGCAGATGATGAAGGTGGGTGCGGCTGCGCTACGGGTGGCCGTCATCGGCGTGGTACTGCCCATGGCCGCGGGGCTGGCCGGGGCCTGGCTGCTGCTGCCCAAGGGCTCGCCCTTCGTGCTGGACCTCTTCATCGGCGCCTGCCTCTGCGCCACCAGCATCGGCATCTCTGCCCAGGTGCTGCGGGAGAAGGGGGCCTCCGATTCCCTGGAGGGCCGCATCATCGTGGGCGCCGCCGTGGTGGACGATGTGCTGGGTCTGCTGGTGCTGGTGGCCGTGTCTGGCCTGGTGGGCGCGGCCTCCGGTGCCGCCGCGGGGCCCGGCCTGCTGAAGACCCTGGCCAGGGCCCTGGTCTTCCTCGGGGGAGCGCTTACCTTGGGCCGCTTGGCCACGCCGCATCTCTTCAGCCTGGCCAGCCGCTTCCGCGGTGAGCAGGTGCTGCTGCCCCTGGGCCTGGGCTTCGCTTTCCTGCTGGCCTGGCTGGGCAACCTCGCAGGCCTGGCCTCCATCGTGGGGGCCTATGCGGCAGGGCTCATCCTGGAGCCCGCCCACATCGAGGACCTGGAACGACGGGAGCGCCACACCCTGGAGGAGCTGGTGCATCCCTTGGTGACGGTGCTGTCGCCCCTCTTCTTCGTGCTCATGGGCGCCAAGGTCGATCCAGCGGCCCTCTTCAAGCCCGCCACCTTGGGCTTCGCCGCCCTGCTGGCCCTACTCGGCGTGGCCGGAAAGTACGCGGCAGGCTACGGCGGCGGCAAGGGCATCCGTGCCGCCGTGGTGGGCTGGGGCATGGTGCCCCGCGGCGAGGTGGGCCTCATCTTCGTGGCCGCCGGCGCCCAGCTGCAGCTGAACGGCGTGCCGTTGCTGAGTGCCGATGTGCAGGCGGGCATCATCGGCGCTCTGCTGCTCACCACCATTGCCGGGCCCGTGGGGCTGGGGTGGGTGCTGCGGGCTCGGGGCTAGAGAGCTGGAACGCAGAGGACACAGAGAGCCACAGAGGACGCAGAGAAAAGCAAAACGCCATTTTTGCCACCAATGAACACCGATGAAAAGCTGATGAAGAAAAGGTAATGAAGTCGGCGCGGGTGGTACCAACGGCAGCACGGGCGGAACCCGGGGGCACCCAGATCGCGCTTTTCGGGACGCGACGCGGGTGCCCCCGGGATCCCTTTCGGCAAGGCCGAAAGCCGCCTTCGGCAGGCCCGTGTGGGCTGTATCGGCGCCCCTCTGTGTCCTCTGCGTGATTCAGTCGTCGTTGGCCGCAGGTCATCCTCGATGCCCGGGATGAGCCCATCCACATGGACCATCCTGCCCTTTCCATTCTTTTATCGGTGTTTATCGGTGGTTCTCCTCCCCTTACGCCCAGAGTTGGTCAAACCACGGGATGGGCGGCGCTCCGCGGTGGTGGGGCCAGCCTCTTGAGCTTCCGTGTGCCACCTCTTCTTCGGCGACAACCTGCACGTGATGCGGGAGAGTCTCGCGGTGCCTCTGCGCTTTCTGCGTTCTCTGCGGTGTATCGACTATTCACCGCGGACGCCACGCCCTAATGAAATCCCTGTTGTTACAGGATGATGACCCTGGAGTAGCGTCCCTCTGGGAACATGAACCAGGGAGACTCCCATGAAGCATCAGAAGGTCATCGCCCTGGTCGCCCATGACAACCGCAAGCGGGACCTCATCGAGTGGGTCTCCTGGAACCACGCCATCCTCGCGGGGCACAAACTGGTCTGCACCGGCACCACCGGGCGCCTGGTGGAGGAGGCCCTCGCGCAGAAGGCCGCGGAGTCCGAAGACGCCCTGCCCAAGCCCCCCATCCGGAAGCTGAAGTCCGGTCCCCTGGGCGGCGACCAGCAGCTGGGGGCGCTGATCGCCGAGGGGGAGATCGACGTGGTGATCTTCTTCTGGGATCCCATGCAGCCCCATCCCCACGATGTCGATGTGAAGGCCCTCCTGCGCATCGCCGTGGTCTATAACATCCCCATCGCCTGCACCCGCAGCACGGCGGACTTTCTCATCTCCTCCCCGCTCATGACGAAACCCTACGTGGCCGCCGTCACGGATTTCTCGGCCTACCTCGAACGAAAGGTGGAGGGGGACGCCTGAATGGCGCACACCTGAAGCGGGGCCAGGCTCGACTATAGTTCCAGCATGGCCGCCATCGGGCTCGCGCTCATCGCCATCCTCATCTGGAGCACCCTCGCGGTGCTCGGTTCGCGGCTGGGCCACCTGCCGCCCTTCCTTTCCGTGGGCCTGGCCCTGGTGGTGGGTGGGCTGGTGGGGCTCTTCCACGTGAAGGATTGGAAGGTGCCCTTCGGCACGCTGGCCGTGGGCATCGGCGGCATCTTCGGCTACCACGCCCTGCTGTTCACGGCCTTCCGCCTGGCGCCCGCCGTGGAAGTGAACCTCCTCCAGTACCTGTGGCCCCTGCTCATCGTGGTGCTTTCGCCGGTCTACCTGCCCCATTGCCGCCTGACCTTCCACCATGTGGCCGGCGCCTTCCTCGGCCTGGTGGGCGCGGGGCTCGTGATTTCAGGGGGCAGGCTGGGTCTCCAGCTCGCGAATCTGCCGGGCTACCTGCTGGCGCTGGCCGCGGCCTTCACCTGGTCCAGCTACTCCCTGCTCACCAAGCGCGCGCGGCCCTTCCCGACGGGCGCCGTCGGGGGCTTCTGCCTGGCCTCGGGCCTGCTCTCCCTGGGGCTTTTTGCCCTGGACGCCGCAGTCTTTGGCACGGTCGTTCCGGCCCTCACCGCCAGGGATGGTGCCCTCATCCTGCTGCTGGGCCTGGGCCCCATGGGCGCAGCCTTCTATGCCTGGGACGCGGCCCTGAAGCGGGGTGACAGTCGGGTCATCGGGGCGCTCGCCTACCTGACGCCCCTGCTGTCGACCCTCAACCTCGTGCTCTGGGGCGGGAAACATCTCACTGGTGGGTCCATGGCCGCCATGGGCTTGATCGTGCTGGGAGCGGTGATCGGCTCCTTGGACCTGTTCCGGGGGAAGCAGGCAGGTTGAATCTGAAAACAGACCCTAGTCCGCCGGCAGTTCGGGCACCAGGGATTCCACGAAGGTGGCCTCCACTCGGAAGACCTCGCGGATGAGGGGCGCGGTGAGCACATCATGGGGCTTCCCGTTGCCCACGAGGCGGCCCTGATCCAACACCAGCACCCGGTCGAAGCGGTAGGCGGCCCGCAGATCGTGGAGGCTCACCAGGATCGTGCCGCCACCATCGGCCAGCTGCCGGGCCAGCCGCAGTACCTCCAGAGCGTGGCGCACATCGAGCTGGGCCACGGGTTCGTCCCAGAGCTGGATGGGAGCTCCGGTGGCCAGGGCCCGGGCCAGGCCCACGCGGTGGCGCTCGCCGCCGGACAGCCGGGTGACGGGGCGGTCGGCCAGGTGCAGGAGATCCAGGGTGGCCAGGGCCTCCTCCACGCCAGCCGGATCATCGCCCCAGGCGTAGCGGCCCTGGGCGACCACCTCCCGGACCGGGAAGGCGAACTCGAAGAGCGCCTCCTGGCCCACCCAGGCCAGGCGCTGCCCCCGCCCCGCCATATCAATGTGTGACAAGGACTGTCCATTCCAGTGTACCTGCCCCTGGGCCGGCAGCAGGCCTGCCAGGGCCTGGATGAGGGTGGACTTGCCGGCCCCGTTGGGTCCCACCACCGCCACCAGCTCGCCGGGCTCCAGCTCCAGCGACACCGCCTCCAGGCGGCCCGGTACCGCGAGGCCCGCGGCATGCAGGGCCGCCGTCATGGTGCGACCTCACTGAGGACTGAAGCCTGACCATAGATATCGGGCGGCGCATGCGCCGTCCGATGAGGACTGAAGCCCGCCCTCATCGCGGCCTCCGCAGCAGCCAGAGGAAGAAGGGCCCGCCGATGAGGGAGGTGACCACGCCCAGGCGCAGGCCCAGGGGGAAGGTGCGGGTGATGAGGTCGCAGGCCAGCAGGAAGGCGGCGCCCCCCAGCATCGAGTAGGGGAGCAGGCGCCGGTGGTCTGGCCCAAAGAGCAGGCGCAGCACGTGGGGCACCACCAGGCCCACGAAGCCGACGATGCCCGCCACGGCCGTGGCCAAAGCCGTGAGCACCGTGGAGAGCACGATGAGCTGACGGCGCAGGCGATGCACGTCCACACCCAGGCTCTGGGCGCTTTGCTCACCCAGGCTCAGGAGGTTCATGGCCCGGCCCAGGGGCAGCAGCAGCAGGCAGGCCACGAGGATCGGCGGCACGCCCATCCACACGTGCTCCCAGCTGCGGCTTTCCAGGCCGCCCATGAGCCAGAACAGGATCTGGGCGTTCACCTCGAAGTGGCCCGCGGTGGTGGTGAGCAGGAAGCTCGTCCCGGCGCCCAGCAGGGCGTTGAGGGCCACGCCCGATAGCAGCAACCGCTCGGTGCCTGCCCCCCGCTGGGCGAGCAGCAGCACGGCCCCCGTGGCCGCGAAGGCGCCGACGATCGAAGCCAGCGGCAGGGCCCACATCGTCGCCCCGGCGAAGCCCAACAAGGGGCCCAGGGCCAGCACGGCCACGGCCCCCAGAGCCCCGCCGCTGCTCACCCCCAGTAGGCCCGGGCTGGCCAAGGGATTGCGGAAGAAGGCCTGCATCACCACGCCGCTGGCCCCCAGGGCCGCGCCCACCGCCAGACCTACCAGAGCGCGCGGCAGGCGGAAGTCCCGCACCACCGTGCGCGCAATGTCATCGCCACCCCCCGTCAGCGCGCCGAACACCTGGCTGAAGCTGAGCCGCAGCTCGCCGAAGGCCAGCGAGGCCAGGAAAACCAGGGCCAGCAGCGCCAGCAGCGCGGGGATGGCGAAGCGGGTTTTCACCTGAACCGTTCAGGATGCAGCGCCCGGGCCAGGGCTTCGTAGGTGGCGATGCGGTGATGGGACACGCTGGACATCATGGGGCCCGGGAGGACCACCACCCGCCCGGCTTTGAAGGCAGGCAGCATCCGGTAGTGAGGCAGCTCGCCGAGGCGGCTCCGGATGTGGTCATCCCCGGCTGCGATGAGCACCTCCACATTCCATACCAGCAGCTTCTCGGATGGCGTCGGGGCATGGCCCTTGAGGCCGGCCTCGGTGGCCACGTTCAGGGCGCCCGCGTGATCACAGAGGTCCTGAAAGGTGGTGCCCGCACCGGAGGTGAAGGGGTAGAGGCCAGCGCTCAGCACGCGGACCGGCTTCACCCCTTTCAGCCGGGTGGTCAAGGCCTCCACCCGCGCGCGGCTTCGGTTGATGACGATCTCGGCCCGGCCTTCCTGGCCCAGCTCCCGGCCCAGGTACCGGAGGCTGGCGTAGATGTCCTCCAGGGTGTCGAAGCGGTCCAGCACCACCAGCCGCACCCCGGCCCGCCGCAGCAGGGCCAGGGTCTCGGGGCGGGTGTAGCTGGCGGCCAGCACCAGGTCGGGTCGG
This sequence comes from Holophagaceae bacterium, assembly GCA_025363715.1. Lineage (GTDB taxonomy): Bacteria > Acidobacteriota > Holophagae > Holophagales > Holophagaceae > Geothrix. The sequence goes on from JANYLR010000085.1 coordinate 10,597, forward strand.
AAGCGGAGCACGCTTTCCGCATCGCTGTCCTTGATGGCGGGGAAGCGCTTCGCATCCTCCGCCACTGGGCTGAACCGTCCGTCGTGGCTGATGTGGCTCAGGGCCGCGATCTGGACCGGATCCGCCAGGGCCAGCAGCAGCTCGTCCGTGCCCACCGACTGGCTCACCACCCGCTGAGGATGCGCCGCAGTCAGGGGCTGGGGCAGAAGAAGGAGGATCAGGAAGCAAAAGGATTGAAATTGGGAACCGCAGATGTCGCGGATTGCGCAGATGAATAAGGGCCAAAGGGCGGTAGCGCCCCTCCCCTCTCTTTTGGTTTTTATCTGTGTCATCTGCGTCATCTGCGGTTTAAAAGTCAGTCCTCTTTTCGTTGGATTATCGGGAACCATCACCACCTCCAGGTGGCGGCCAGCGTCCACCTTGGCCCCGGCGCGGGGAAGCCGTAGACCAGCGCCGCATCGCCGTTCCGATCGTAGCGGCCGCTGAGCCAATCCTGGACCGTCTGCTTGGGCTGCAACAGGTGTTCGCCCCGCAGGGCCAGGCTGAGGCCCTTCATGGGTTCGTGGGAAAGACCCAGGCTCAGGTCATGGTAGGGCTTGCCCGTAGAGACCACGTCGAAGGTCGTGTCGCTGAGGTCGTAGCGCGAACCGATGTGGTCCAGGCGGATATCGCCGCGCCAGGCCTTGGACTGGACGAAGGCGGACAATGCGGCGGTGAAGAAGGGATGGCGGACGATGGCCGTGTTCTGCTGGCCGAAGCGTTGACCTTCCACGTCGTGGTCCAGGTCGCGGGTCTCCTGGCTGCGCAGGATCAGCTCCCAGCCATAGGCCAGGTCGGTGCCCCCCCTCCAGCCCAGGGCGCCCTCCAGGCTCTGGGCGCGGATGGCGCCCTGGTTTGCGTAGTGCGATGTGAAGAGGGCCGGGAACGCAAAGCTCGTGTCATAGACATAAGCCAGCAGGTCAGAGATGCGAGTGCGCTGGGCTTCCAGTCGATATTCCCAGTGCCCCGCCAGCAGACCCGTGGCGCCCACCTGCACCGTGCGGCTGCGCTCGGGTGAGATGGAATAGGTCTTCGCATCCTGGTTTTCGGCCTGGGCGTTGAGGGCGAACTCTGTGGTGTTGGGCATGCGGAAGCCCTGGCCCGCACTGGCGTAGAGGCGCAGCTCGGGGCGCAGGACCCAGTTGAGGCCCGAGCGCCAGGTGTTGGCCTCGGCGCTGCCGGCCCGGTGGCGGAGGCCCGAATCCAGGCGGGTCAAGTCGCGGTGTCCGGCATCGCGCCGCAACCCCGCCACCCAGTCCAGGCCCTCGGCGAACGTCCAGCGACCTTCCAGGGCCCCGGCCAGATCCCTCCCTTCGCCGCGGTAGCGCACGGCGGCGAAGGTGGCGGGGTCGAAGTAGTTCCTGGCATGGCTGGTGTCCTCCCGGCCTTCAAGACGGCCGGAAAGCCGGAAGGACTTGGAGGGCGTCCAGTGCAGGGTGAGCTGATCCTCCACCCGCCGGAAGGCGCGGTCCGTCTGCTGCCGCAGGGGGCCGTTGGGATCGCTGGTATTGCCGGACAGCGCTTGGAGGGTGTTCTCCAGCACCAGGCCCGGGGCCAGGGGCCAGCGGAGACTGGTGCCCCAGCTTTCCTGGCGGGCGCGGGTCTCCCGGCCGGGCTGGTAGGCGCGCAGGGCAGGGAAACCTGTGGTGGTGAAGGGCACGGAGGCCGTCTGCCCGCTGTTGCGGTAGAAGCCGGTAAGCTCCGCCATGCCGAAGGTGGTGCCCATTCGAAGGAAGCCTCCGGCCTGTCGGAAGGCATCCTCCGGGAAACCGTTGTTCTGCTTCAGCGCCTCGGCGCCTGCGGCGATCCAGCCCTGCCTGCCGGACAGCTGCACCTGTGCCGTGCCTCCAAGCAGGCCATCGGTGCCGAGCTTCAGGCCGGTCTGGCCATGGAACCCTTCGGCGCCGCGGCCCAGGCTGGTGAGGGCGATGACACCACCGATGGCATCGCTGCCGTAGAGCACCGAGGATGGCCCCAGGACCAGCTCCACCCGGGCGATGCCGATGAGGCTGAGGGTGCCGAGGTCCGCGTTGATGGCGGTGGGGTCGTTGAGGCGCAGGCCGTCCAGCAGCACCACCACGTTCTTGCTGAGGGTGCCATTCAGGAAGGCCGAGGCCGTGGCGCCGGCCCCACCACTGGGCATGAGGGCCCCGGGCTGGAGTACCTCCAGCAGCTCGGCCAGGGTGCGGCTGCCCAGGCGGGCCAGCTCCTCGGTTTCGACGATGCGCACGGGCGCCGGGGTGCGGGTGACCGCCACCGGCTGCGCCTCGGCGTTGACCGTGACCGTGGCCTCGCCGGGTTTCCGATCGGGCTCACCCGTGGCGGCCCCGGTGGCAGATGCCGCCAGGGGTGTTGCGGACAGGGCCGCAAGGAAAAAGAGAACTCGGGAATGACCCATCATGCCTCCACGCATGAAGTCGCGGCGGCAGGGCGGATCCCCCGAGGTGGGGGAATGGCCCGGCCCGTTCCCACGACGGGGGGTGAGGTGCAGGACCGGTCTCCGGACTCGCACGCGACAGGGGCCTTGCAGCTCCCCCCGAACCTTCCCAGGACGATTCCCAGTGGCTCGGGCTTGAGGTCTCACGTCCCTGATCCCGGAATGGGGGGCCGTGGTGCTTACCGTTGCGGGGCAGTGCAGGGTTCTCACCTGCTTCCCGAACATCCAACACTGAATTGTCAGGGCCTCAGAGAACCACGATTGGGGGCCGGGACGCAAGTAGTATGGAGCCATGAGCACGCAGCATGAGCGAAGTGCCACTTTGGCGAAGCCGAAGCCCGAAGGGCGCGGCGCAGGAGGCGACGCGTGAACGCACCCATCGGCATCATCGGCGGCAGTGGCCTCTACCGGATGGAGGGCCTGGCCCTCGACCGGGCGGTGGAGGTGCGGACGCCCTTCGGCGAGCCCTCGGGCCCGGTCCACCTGGGCAGTCTGGACGGCGCCTCCGTGGCCTTCCTGGCGCGGCACGGCGAAGGGCATCGCTTCACGCCCAGCGAGGTGAACTACCGCGCCAACCTCTGGGCCCTGAAGTCCCTGGGGGTCGAGCGGCTCATCTGCGTGTCCGCCGTGGGCAGCCTCCAGGCCCGCCATAAGCCCGGCGAGCTGCGGCTGGTCAGCCAATTCATCGACAAGACCCGGCATCGCCGGGATACCTTCTTCGGCGAAGGGCTGGTGGCCCACGTGAGCTTTGCCGAGCCCACCTGCGGGCACCTGTCCGGCACCCTGCTGGCCTCGGGCCGCGAGCTGAAACTGCCCATCGAAGGCGACGCGCTCTACGTGTGCATGGAGGGTCCGGCCTTCTCCACCCGGGCCGAAAGCCGCCTGCACCAGGGCTGGGGTGCGGACCTCATCGGCATGACCCAGGTGACCGAGGCTCGCCTGGCCCGGGAGGCGGAGCTCTGCTACGCCTGCATCGCCCTGGTGACGGACTACGATGCCTGGCGCGAAGAAGAAGAGGGCGTGGACGCCGCTTCCGTGCTGGAGGTGATGCATGCCAATGTGGACAAGGCCCAACGCCTATTGCGCCAGGTGGTGCCCCAGCTTTCGGGGAAACCAAGGTCCTGCGCCTGCGGAGAGACCCTGAAGGCGGCGCTCTTCACGGCCCCCGAGGCGGTCACGGTAGAAGCCCGCCAGCGGCTGGATCTGCTGGTGGCGAAGTATGGTTACGGCGTGGTGAGCTGATGGCCAAGCCCCAGGGCCCAGCCCAGCCCAGCCCCAAGCTGCAGGCGCTGCTCAAGGACTTCCAGCAGATCGCCAGCATGTCCGGCTACCTGAACCATGCCTTCGATCCCCCGCAGCTGCGACTCTTCTTCACTCTCTACGGCCGGGTGATGATGGACTCACCGGAGCAGAGCCTGACCCTCACGCCCCAGCTGCTGGCCTGGTGTGACGGTGCGGCCAACCGCCTGCGGGAGGGCAGCTCCGGCACCATCATGCAACCCCAGGTGCAGGTGAGCACACCTCAGACCATGCCCGATGGCCGCGACTACCTGGTGGCCACCATCACCTTCAACACCAAGGTCACCGAGACCTCGTACCTGCGCATCCGCACGGCGATCCTCGCGGCCTACCAGGAGGCTGTGAAGATGCGGGAGGGTGGGTTCAGCGCCCTGGCCGAAGGGCCGGTCAGCTCCAGCGACCCGGAAGTCGCTTCCAGCGACGGGGGAAGCCTGACTCCCTAAGCCTTCCGACCCAAGTTCTTGGAGCGTGTCCAAGTAATCGATAGGGGCCGCATGGATGCCCTTTGCCCTCAACCCTTCGGGCTGGTGCGGCAGCCGTCGGGATGCTGCGTCAGGCTCCTCGTCCTTGGAACCGCCAGGGCCTTCGTCGCCTTCCTGGCCTCCCTCGGCTGGCGCACCAGTGCAGCCCCCACCCATTACTTGGACACGCTCCTAGCGATAGCCAGGGGCTTGTGACCCGGCCGGGCTGGGTTGGATGACAACCTTCAGTGAGACGGATCACGGGGGCTTCATGCAGGTACGGTGCGACCAGATCGCCAAGGACATGGACTGCCTCTTCCACAAGACGCGAGGAAACCTGCAGGTGGAACTGAGCCGGGCCGTGCCTCCCGAGCGCTCGGATGCCGCCTGCCTGGTCTTCGCCTGCGACGAAGCCATGCTCCTGAAGGCCCTGGCCGCGGGTGCGGGGGCCATCGTGCTTCCCATGAAGCTGGAGGCTCTCATCCCCGAAGAGGCGACTGCGGCCTTCCTGGTGGCGAAGCACCTGAAGGTGGCCATGGCTCTCATCCTCCAGCGCTACTTCGATGAGTCCCGGGCCAAGTTTCGCCAGGATCCGCCCATCGATCCCCGGGCCTTCGTCTCCCCGGAGGCCGTGATCGGCGCGGGCGCCCGCATCGCCGCCGGTGCCTTCGTGGGGCCCAGGGCCGTCATCGGCGCCGGGGCCATGATCGGCCCCGGCTGCGTCATCGAGGAGGATGCAAAGGTGGGTGCGGCCACGCTGCTGCACGCGCTCGTCTTTGTGGGGCGGCGCTGCGAAGTGGGCGAACGCTGCGAGATCCACCCCAACACCACGATCGGCAGCGATGGCTACGCCTACGCCCAGGACGAGCACCACCACCACCACAAGGTGCCCCAGCTGGGCATCGTGGTGATCGAGGATGACGTGGAGATCCAGTCGAACTGTGCCATCGACCGGGCCGCCTTCGATGTGACGCGCATCGGCAGGGGCTCGAAGCTGGACAACCTCTGCCACATCGCCCACAACTGCCAAGTCGGGAAGCATGTCCTCCTCACCGGGGGCTTCTTCATGGCCGGCTCCAGCACGGTGGGCGATCACTGCGTCACCGGGGGGCGCACTACCCTGACGGATCACGTGAGCGTCTGCGCCGGGGTGCAGCTGGGCGGCCTCAGCGCCGTCACCAAGAGCGTCACCGAGCCAGGCGCCTACAGCGGCTATCCCCTGCAGCCCATGAAGAAATTCCTGCGCACCACCAGCACGCTGGCCCACCTGCCCGAGATGCGGAAGCGGCTCGCGGAGCTGGAGAAGAAGGTGCTCGAGCTGGAACAGGCCCGGATCTGAGGACGAGGAACCCTCCGGTATCCTGGTGCCGGAGTTCTCCAATGTCCCAGATCCGATGCTTCCCCCCGCTGCGATCCGTACTCCTGGTGCTGGCCGGGACCGGTTGCTGCACCGCTGCCGAAGCGCTGCCCTTCAAGGCCTCGCCGGTGCCCGGAGGGGTGGCCGTGGTCGCCCTCGGCGGCCCTGTTCAACCCGCGAAGGTGACCTATCGAGGGGAGCCCGTGCTGCTGCGGCGGAGCGCTTCAGGCTGGGTGGCGGTGGTGGGGATTCCGTTGAGCGCGAAGGCCGGAAAAGATGCGATCGAGGTAGATGGCCAGGCGGTCGCTTTCAGCCTCAAACCCAAGCGCTACCCCGAGCAGCGCGTTCAGCTGAAGGATGCACGGAAGGTGACGCCAAATGCGGAGGACGAGGCCCGCATCGCGAAGGAGCAGGTCCTTATGGGGCCAGCCTGGAAGGCCTGGCCTACTGGATTCAGCCCTGCGCTGAGCTTCCACCAGCCCACGCCAGGCAGCCTGACCGCCTCCTTCGGCATGCGCCGCGTCTTCAACGGCGTACCACGCTCACCCCATTCGGGGCTGGATATCCGGGCTCCCCAGGGCCAGGCCGTGCGGGCGCCTGCCGCGGGTATCGTCGTGCTGACGGGTGACTTCTTCTACAGCGGCAACGCCGTGTTCCTGGCCCATGGCGAGGGCATGGTGAGCCTCCTCTGCCATTTGTCCAAGATCACGGTGAAGCAGGGCCAGGTGCTCAAGGCCGGTGACCTGCTGGGTGAGGTGGGCATGACTGGACGGGCTTCTGGGCCCCACTTGCACTGGTCCCTGAGCCTCAACAATGCCCGCATCGATCCCCGACTCTTCCTGAGGAGCAAGCGATGATCCGAAAGTCATCCGAATTGGTGGACGAGCCTAAGCTCAACATCCGCGGTGGCGTAGGTGCCGCGCGGGGGGTGGATCTGCTGCGGGCCGGGGAGATGGAAGGCATCCTCAGCCTGGGCCGCACCACCCTGGAGCCCGGCTCCACCATCGGCGAGCATACCCACCCCAACACCGAAGACCTCTATCTCATTCTGGAGGGCCGGGGCACCGGCCTCCTGAACGGCGAGCGCTTTCCGGTGGGTCCCGGCGATCTCTTTATCGTGAAGGCCGGCGGCAGCCATGGCCTGATCAACGACTCCGATGGCCCGCTGACCTTCCTGGGGGTACTCACCCGTTCGCGGGTAGAGGCCTAGGATTTCTCCCGGGCGTAGCCCTTCGTCTGCACCAGGATCACGCCCAGGATGGCGATGCCACCGCCGATGACCGTGAGCGCCGCGGGCACCTCGCCCAGCCAGAGCCAGGCGATGAGGGCGGCGAACACCGGCGAGAGGTAGAGGAAGCTCGCGAGCCGGGAGACGGGCATCCGGGAGAGGGCGTAGTTCCACAGTACGTAGGCCAGGGCCGCGGGAAAGAGACCCAGGTAGAGCACGGCGGCCGTGGCGGCGGGCGCCGCCGTGCGGGCCTGGCGCAGCAGCCCGGGCAGGAAGACCAGCATGGGCAGGGTGCCGGCCCAGATGGAGTAGCAGGTGAACTCGATGGCCGTGTGGCGGCGGAGGTGCTGCTTGGAGAGGATTGAGAAGGCAGCGGCCACCGTGGCCGACAGCAGGATGAGCAGGGTGCCCGGGGTGAAGCGCAGCTTGCCGCCGCCGCTGAGACTGATGAGGGCCACGCCAGCGAAGGCCACCAGGATGCCCGTCCATCCGGTCATGCTCAGGCGCTCCTTGAGGAAGAGGGAGGAGAGCAGGGCTGTGAGCACTGGAGCGGCGGAGATGAGCAGGGAGGCCGCTGCGGACTGGACCGTGAGCTCGCCGAAGTTCAGGGCCACGTGGTAGACGCTGATGCCCAGGAAGCCTGCCATGCCCAGGCGGGGCAGGTCCGCACGGTCCGGGATGCGCATCCGCGTGGCCAAGGCGTAAAGGCCCAACGCGGCCGAGGCGGTGCCGAAACGCAGCAGGGCCAACTCGCCGGGGCCGTAGCCGTCGGCGCCGGGAAGGCCCGCGGACGTCAGGCGCAGGCCCGCCCGGATGCCCGCGAAGGCCGAAGCCCACAGCACCAGCATGCCGGCGATGGCCAGCCAGGTCCGGGGCTCCCGTGTCCAGGTCATCCCACCACCCTATCGGAGAATGACCGGCGTACCGGACCGGGATTTCCCCGGGGCGGCAGGGGCGCCGAGAGCGGGAAGGGGACCGACAAAAGCGTGTCTGCTGCCCCGGCGAGGCGGCACACTGGGACCTTCGACCGCCCCGAGGAACCTGTGTCCAGCACCCGGCCCGACCTTACCGCCACCTTCGATGCCAATACCTTCCGGGACCTGGGCCACCGGGTGGTCGAGCAGCTGGCGGACCACCTGGCCCAGGCCAATGCCCGCAAGGGTCCGGTGCTGCCGCCCGGGACCCCGGAGGAAAACATCCAACGCTGGCCCGCCGAGTTCGGGGCCGGTCCCGCCGATGATCCGACGGAGCTGCTCGCGAAGGTCCTCGCGGGCTGCAACCACCTGCACCACCCACGCTACATCGGCCACCAGTGCACCTCCCCGCTGCCCTGGAGCGCTCTGCTGGACTTCGCGGGCGCCTTCCTGAACAACGGCTCGGCGGTCTACGAAATGGGCCCCCATTCCACGGCCATGGAACGATCGGCGGCCCGGTGGTTCGCAAGCCGCATCGGTTTCGACCCCCAGGTCTCCGATGGCTTCTTCACCCACGGGGGCAGCGCGGGGAACCTTACCGCCCTGTTGGCGGCACGGCAGTCCGGGACGCCCTACGACGTGTGGGAGGAGGGCATCCGCGACGCACGCAGCCTCTGCATCCTGGCCTCGGACCAGACCCACTACAGCCTGCGTCGCAGCGCCCAGGTCATGGGCCTCGGCGGCCGCTCGGTCATCCCCATCCCGGCGGATGGGCGCTTCCGGATGCGCGTGGACGAGTTGGAGAAGGCCCTGCGCGCGGCCAGAACCGAAGGCCGCTCGATCCTTGCCGTGGTCGCCAGCGCCGGCTCCACGGCCACGGGCGGCATCGATCCTCTGGATTCCATCGCGGATCTTTGCGCCGAGCACGGTGTCTGGTTCCACGTGGACGGTGCCCACAGCGGCGCCATGGTGGTCTCCGACAAGCTGAGGCCCCGGCTGAAGGGCCTCGAGCGGGCCGACTCCATCATCCTCGACGCCCACAAGATGCTGCTCATGCCCGCCCTGGCCACCCTCGTGCTCTTTCGCGAGGGACGCCGCTCCTTCGAGACCTTCAGCCAGCAGGCCAGCTACCTCTTCGCCGGACAGGACCCCAGCGCGACCTGGTACGACCTGGCCCAGCGCACTCTGGAGTGCACCAAGCGCTCCCTGGGCCTGCAGGTCTACGGGTCCCTCCAGGCCTACGGGACCGACTACTTCGCCAGCTACATCGAGCAGATGTTCGAGCTGGGCCAGGCCTTCGGACGCCTGGTGGCCGCGCGGCCCCACTGGGAGCTGGCCACGGAGCCCGAAGGCAACATCGTCTGCTTCCGCTACGCCCCGCCCGCCATCCTTGACGCCGATGCCTTCCAGACCCAGGTCCGCGAAGCCATCGTGAAGGAAGGCTCCTACTACATCGTGAAGACGATCCTGCGCGGCAAGACCTACCTTCGGGTCACGATCATCAATCCCCGCACCCAGCTCAGCGATTTGGAAGCCCTGCTGGCGCGGGTGGAGGCTGAGGCCGCCAGGGCCTGAGACACCGCGGTGCAGGGCCTTTGATCCGGTCCTAGGCCTCGCGCCTGGATTCCAGGAGCGTCACGCGCTGGTGGGTTTCATCCACTTCCACTAGGCAATGGCCCCGCCCGTCGGGAGCGGGATCATAGCCCGCCACCAGCTCATCGAGCGTCAGCCGCTGACCCGGGTAGGGCGGGAACAGGGCCCACTGCAGGGCCGGTTCCACGCCGTGGGGCATTCCGTCCGAACCGAAGATCAGATCCTGTCCTGGAACGAAGCCGGCCCTGTCGATGAGCATGCGGAAGGGGTTGTTGCGCTCCAGCCAGCGGGCCTCGAGCCGGTCCGCATAGTCCTGGCTGTCGCTGCTGAAATTGGGCTGCATGGAGAGCGCCAACCCCAGGGCTTTCGCGCGGCGGGCCTGGCACTCGTCGATGAACTGGGCGTGCTCGAGCCGCACCAGCGGGAAGCTCAGTCCAGCCCCCGCCAGACGTTCCAGGACGCGGAGCACCTGCTCGATGGCCAAGTCGCCGATGGCATGGATGGCCACGGGTTTGCCGGAGGGGTGGCTCTCGGCCAGGGCCTGCAGCAGCGCCCCGTCGCTGTGGAGCAGGACGCCTTCCACTCCACCAAGAAAGGGTCCAGTCAGGGCAGCGGACCGGGCGCCCAACGCACCGTCGGTGAAGAGCTTCAGCCCAGCCAGGGCCATCTGGGAGGAGTTGCTGAGGGAATGGAAAGTCTCGGGGGTGGCCCAGCATTGGATGCGTCCTGCCCAGGGGGAATTCAGGATCACTTGGAAGGCCGCCTCGTCCGGAAGCAGCATGTCGTCCACGGAGGCCAGCCCGAGGCTTTCCGCCTCCTGCATGAAGGCCGCCAGCTTGCCGGAGGTCAGCCGGGCGGTCTGGCCGAAAAGCCCCAGCAGTCGCGGGAGATGGCGCTCGCACCACTCCGGATCACCACGATGGGCCACCACCTCGGGCTCGGTCTCGGTCAGCAGGGCCACCGCGGGCTTCGTGAGGACGAAGCCGTGCATGCTCAGGTTCACGATGATGGCCGGGGGCAGGCCTTCGAGGTCGTGGCCGCTCAGGGGCGTGCGAGCGTTGTGCCAGCCAAAGACGATGGAAAGCCGGTCCCCGGGCAGGGCGCTCAGCATCGCCAAAGCGGCGCCGCGGTCCAGACCGGCCAGGCTCGGGCAGCCGGTGAAGGCGGCATAGACCGATGCGTGACTATGCCGGTCGTGCAGCCAGGGGATGCGGATGGGATCAGCCATGGTGTGCCGGGTGGCGGTCTTTCATTGCACCGATTCTGACCGGGTGTGGGAGGGTGGGCCAAGAGAAGCTCAGGGTTATCGCGGTCCGCCTCAGAGCTCGAAGGCCCGGCCGTCCCGCATCTCGATGTGCCGGCCCCCCAGCCGGCCCAGCTCGGGATTGTGGGTGACCATGAGGATGGTCAGTCCGGTGCTTCGGTTGAGATCCTGAAGGATCTCGCCGATCTCCTCGGTGCGTTTCGTGTCCAGGTTGCCCGTGGGCTCGTCGGCCAGCAGGATCTCGGGCCGGTTCACCAGGGCCCGGGCGATGGCGACCCGTTGCATCTCTCCGCCGGAGATCTGACCTGGCAGGTGGTCCAGGCGATGTTCCATGCCCAGCCTCCCCAGGATGTGCTCCACCTCCACATCCGCTCCCGGCTTGGTGTAAAAGGCCAGGGGCAGGGCCACGTTCTCCCGGACCGTGAGCGTGGGGATCAGGTAGAAGTTCTGGAAGATGTACCCGAAGACCTCGCGGCGGATGCGGGTCAGATCCCGCTCGCTCAGCACCTCTCCGTTGCCGAAGATCGGCCGGCCGGCCAGGTGCAGTTCACCCGAAGTCGGATTCTCCAGGCAACCCAGCAGGTTCACCAGGGTGGTCTTGCCGGAGCCCGAAGGCCCCATGAAGGACACGAACTCGCCCTTGCGGATCTGCAGCGAGACCCCGTCCAGGGCGCGGACTTCCTCACTCCCGCGGCCGTAGATGCGGGTGAGGCCACGGGCTTCGAGGGCGGTTCCGTTCCCGGGCATCATCCCTCCCCCCGAATCGAATCGAGGGGCCGGATCCGACCCGCCTTCCAGGCCGGGTACATGCCACTCAGGAGGCCCACGGCCACGATGATCAGCAGGGTCAGGAGGGCCAGCCGGACATCGATGGCCACGAGCTCTCCTCCGGGTGCATAGGGGAGGACCCGTCGTACCAGGAGGTCGGAAAGCCGGGCAAAGCCCAGGGCCAGCCCGATGCCGGCGAGGCCACCACAGGCACAGAGGATGAGGGTCTCAGTCCAGACCAGGCGGAAGATATCGCCGGGCATGGCGCCCATGGTCTTCAGGATGCCGATCTCGTGCTTGCGCTCCAGCACGGACATGAGCACGGTGTTCACCACGCCCACCATGGCGATGAGCAGGGCGATGACCGCGATGGAGAGCACCATCACCCGGGCCGTGGCAATGAGCTTCAGGATGGTCTGCTTCACCTGGCTGAAGCTGACCACCTGCATGTCCGGCAGCTGGTACAGCGCCGCCTCCAGCTTCGTGATGTCCGCATCCTTCTTCACCTTGATGCCGATGGTGGTGATCTTGTCGAGCGCCGAGATCTTCTGCAGGGTTCTCAGGGGGACGAAGATGGTGCCGTCATCCTGGGTGCCGGTCCGCTCCAGGATGCCCACGACTTTGAGCTGGACGTTCTTCTCGGGAACGAGGATCAGGTCCCCCACGTCCCGCTGCTCCAGCTCGGCCGCTTCGTAGCCCATGACCGCCTCGGCCGCCGTGGCGTCCTGGAACCAGCCCCCCTTGTGAAAGCGGAGGAAGGGCTTCATGGCGGGAAAGGTGGCGAGGTCCACGCCGAAGTAGCCCGCGATGCCTCCGCCATCCCCCTTGTTCGGATCGAAGAAGGCCTGCATGAGGATCGGAGTGACCTTGTCCACTTCGGGCCTTGTCTCAATGGATTTCGCCACGTTCTCTTCGATGTAGCGGAGCCCTGCTCCTCCCTGGAGCATCATCGTGGCTGCCTCGTAGGGGCAGCCTTTGGCCATGACCATGACCTGGTAACCCATGTTGTCGATATCGCGGTTCAGGGCTTTTTCGTAGCCCCGGTTGAAGCCCAGCAGGCTCACCAGCACCCAGGATGAAAGGATGATGCCCACCAGGGTGAGGAGAGTGCGGGCCTTCTTCCGCAGGAGGTTCTTGTGGGCGATCTGGAACTTGCTGATCATGATTTGTCGACGGAGTAGAAGAACTCATCCATGAGGATGAGGTTCTTGTAGACGGCCCGCAGGAGGCCGAAGAAATCGGTGACGGCCTCGGGAGCCGGGTTGGCGATGGCGGCCACCTTGCCCGTGCCCTTGCCCGTGAGCAGGTTGTAGGGCGCGAAATCCTTGAGGGTCAGCCCGACGAACTGGGTGCCGAACTTGCGGGAGGTGAACTTGCTCGCCCAGGCGCCGGCCACCCGCTGCAGGTAGAAGGCCTTGATCCGGCCCTCCAGATCCAGCGTGACGAACACCTCCAGCACGCCGAACTGCCCCTTCTGGTTGACCCCGTGGATGTAGCCGATCTTCTCGGTGCCCTTGTAGACCTCGTAGAGGACGTAGGGGACATCCAGGGGAGCGTAGAGGGCGGGCACGCCCCCGAGCCGCGCCTCGACCGTCTTGAGCACAGGCGCGCCGCCCCGGCTGGCGAAGGAGAAGTAGACGACCTTGTAGCTGGTGGACCCCGGGAAGAGACGGGGCACGTCCACCGGGGGCTGATTCAGTTCACAGCTGATGGCAGCGGTCAGGGGAGCCGCCATGACGCATAGGGGCAGGAGCCTGAGGAGGCGATTCGAGCCAAAGAAAGCAGGCCGATGCATGGCATCCGTTTTCATGATGGAACCGCCTTCTAAAGATCGAACAGATAGGCTCCGCGGAACACGCTGGCTCCGTTCTTCTCGAAGGTGAACCGGATTTCCCAGTCCCCGGGCATCACCAGCTGCACCGGCAGGAGATAGGCGCCCTTGTTGGAAAGCGCAAAGGCTTTGCGGCCACTGCTGTGCGCTCCCCGCATGGAGGGCATGTCCGCATCCCCGAACACGGCAAAAGAACGATCCCGCTTGCCATCCTGGGTGAAGACTTCCACCCTCATGACGGCATTCCCTAGCTTGGGCGCCTGGGTGAAGCCGTAGGTGAAGTAGTGCTCCTTGCCCAGGGGAACCTTGGTGCCAGGCTTGGTCAGGGTGGCGAACTCGCTGCCGTTGGCTGCGGGGGGAGTGGCAGACAGGGGGCCCGAGAGGGCCAGGCCCAGGGAAAGCGTGAAGAGTGCACCTGACAGAACCTTCCTCATGAGACATGCCTCCGGTTAGATTGTGCAACGGTGATGGAGGTTCTTGGAAGGTTTCAACATCACGGCTCAGTGCGGGCTGGCTTGGGCCTACGTGCTGGGCGCCTGAAAGGCCTACTCCCGGACAACGCCCAGCCGCTCCCGCAGGGCCGCGCAGGCCCGAGCCCGGTGGCTGAGGGTGTGCTTGGTGTCGGCGGGTAGTTCGCCGAAGGTCTGATCATGGCCTTCGGGAATGAAGATGGGATCGTAGCCGAAGCCGCGCTCGCCGCGATGATCGTAGGCCAGTGAGCCCTCCACGGCGCCGCTGACGGTGAAGGCCACCCCCTCCATGGGCGCGAAGGCCAGGACGCACACGAACCGGGCGCCGCGGGCCGCGCCTTCGGGCAGCATGGCCAGCAGACGGTGGTTCTTGTCGCGGTAGGAGACGAGGTCCGGGGCGAAGCGCGCGCTCAGCACGCCGGGGCCGCCCCAGAGGGCGTCCACGCAAAGTCCTGAATCATCGGCCAGCACGCCATCCACGGGCTCGGTCCCGTGCTCGAGCCACCAGGTCCGCGCGCCTTCGGCCTTCTGCAGGGCGTTGTCCAGAAAGAAGGCACCGGTTTCCGGCAGCTCCGGCGCCTCCGCAGGCCACAAAACGAAGTGGATGTCAGGCAGCAGCGCCGAGAATTCGCGCAGTTTCCCGGCGTTTCTAGAGGCTAGGAGGACCTTCGACATTTAGAGACCACCCGAATGAAACGGAATATGAAACCGCCGATGACGCAGATGGCGCAGATAAAATGTCACCCATTTTCTCGTTTTTCATCTGCGTGAATCTGCGACATCTGCGGTTAAACCTTCTTTCAGCATCCCACCACTTCCGTGTACCAGCTACGGGCGCGCTCGGGGCTCATGGGGCCGTGGACGAGGGCGCGGCCATCGGCGAAGAGGGTGATCTCGTCGGCGCCTTCCCGGCCCTTGAGCATCAGCCCCGTCTGTTTCCAGGAGCTGCGGGTGCGGGCCTCCAGGCGCGTCTTCAAGGCCGGGAGATCGAGCTTGCCGGGCGGGTTCACGCGAATCTGCACGCCTTCCAGGCCGCAGAGGGCGCTGGCCTTGAGGCTCCAGCGAGCATCCAGGAATTCCGTGACCTTGTTCGTGCAGAAGCGACAGCGGGTCTTAGGCGGCTTCAGGAACTGGCGCTCGTCGTGCCAGAAATCGAAACGCGCCAGGTCGGCGTGGGGCACCTCGCCGACGAGTACCTTCATGGCCTCGAGGGCCGCCCAGCTGCCGATGACGCCTACGGTGGGGCCCAGCACGCCAGCGCTGTCACAGGTATCCACATCGCCGCCCGTCGGGGGTTCCTCGATGAGGCACCGCAGGCAGGGCGTATGGGGTGGGTTCAGGGGCCAAATGACGCCCTCGCCGCCGATGGCCCCGGCGTAGATCCAAGGCGTGCCCGTGAGGATGGCCACGTCGTTGATGAGGAAACGGGCTTCGAAGTTGTCGGTGCCATCGCAAATGAGGTCGAAGCCCGACAGCAGCTCCCGGGCATTGCCGCTGGTGAGGTCCGCCACTACAGGCGCCAATTCGATGCTCGAATTGGCGTGGGACAACCGTTCCGCCGCCACTTCCGCCTTGGGGCGTCCCAGGTCGGCTTCGTTGTAGAGCAGCTGGCGTTGGAGGTTCGAGGCCTCCACCAGGTCGCGGTCGATGAGCGTGAGGTGGCCCACACCCGCCCGGGCCAGCCAGGGCGCGATGACCGAACCCGTGGCCCCCAGGCCCAGCACGGCCACACGCTTGGAGCGCAGGGCCTCGTCGGCCTCGCGGCCGAGGAAAATGCGTTGCTTGGAGTAGCGGTCGGACATGGGTCTCAGGCTTCAGGCTCTAGGCTTCAGGATCCGAACTTCAGCATTCAGGCCCCAGTCAGCAGTCTAAAGCAACGGCGCCCCACCGGGGCGCCGTCCTGAAGCCTGAAGCCCGGGGCCTAGAGCCTAGTTACTCGTCTGGCCGGACTCGGCCATGGCCTTCTCGTACTCGGCCTGGAGGCGGCTGGCGTCGGAGATGGCGAACTTGTAGACGTACTCGAAGCGGTCGGCGCCCTTGGTCAGGGCGATGATCACTTCGTAGACGCCTTCGCCGTTCACCTCGAAGGGGCTGGCGATGACGTTGAAGGTGCCTTCCTTGGCGCCGTCGGGGATCTGCACGTCGCTGTCGCGGATCACATCCTTGCGGTCGCCGGTGGGGCTCACGATGGAGAAGCCGAACTTGAACTGGCCGTCCATGCGGGAGAAGCGGGTGTAGAAGCACACCTTGGGCAGGGTGAAGGGGACCTGGGGCACCACGATGTGGTGGTCGTACAGACCCATCAGCGAGGTCTTGCCGCCCATTTCCTGGCGGATGTCATCGCAAAGCAGCGTGAATTCGTGCTTGGGGGCCTTGATCTGGACTTCTTGCATGGGGACTCCGAAAGAGGGGGCATCCTTGGGTGAAGGGAAAGTTTACCCTTGAAGTCGGCCCCATCCAACCCTCGGTTGGCGGGGACACGGGAGGTTCCATGCGGCATTGGTTCTGGATCTTGTTGATCACCTTGGGCATGCAGGCCCAAGAGGCCCGGATTCAGATTCTTGGCACCACGGACATGCACGGGCACGTAGCCGCGGAGGACACCTTCAGCCTCCAGCCCATGAACCAGGGATGGGCAAAGGTCACAACTTTGATCCGCCGGCAGAGGGCCCAGAATCCGAACACGATCCTGGTGGATTGCGGGGACACCCTTCAGGGCGAGCCGCTGAACTACGTGCGGAATGTCCTTCGGAAGGACCTGCCTGAACCCAGCGTGGCCATCATGAACGCCCTGGGCTATGCGGCCATGGCCGTGGGGAATCACGACTTCGATTTCGGGACGGAGGTCCTGCGCGAGGCCGGGAAACAGGCGAAGTTCCCCTTCCTATCGGCCAACATGCTGGACGCCAAGGGGCAGCCCGCCTTCGCCACCCATGTCCTGGTGACCGTGGCCGGGGTGCGCGTGGCCCTGGTGGGCTTCACCACGCCCGGGACCGCATGGATGGTGGAACCCGGCAATCTCTCGGGGTTCACCTTCCAGGACATCGTCGCCAGCGCCCGGGCGATGGTCCCCCGCCTCCGGGAGAAGGAGAAGGCTGACGTGGTGATCGCCTTGCTGCACTCCGGGCTGGGCGCCCTGGATGGTCGGGACGGGGATGAAAATCAGGCCCTGAGACTGGCGGATCAGGTGCCGGGTCTAGATGCCATCTTCACGGGCCACACCCATCAGGCGGTCCAGACCGAGCACAAGGGCATCCCCATCGTGCAGGGGCAGTGTTTCGGCCGCGCCCTGGCCATGGTGGAGCTGGACCTGCGCCAGGAGCAGGGGCGCTGGCGCGTGGTGGCCCGCAGCGGACGGCTGCTGAAGCCAGATGAGCAGACCGCCAGCGATCCGGAAGTGCTCAGCCTCACCGCAGACCTGCGCGCCGCCACGGACCGCTACCTGAATACGGCCGCCACGAACCTCCTGGTGGACCTGGATAGCCGCTGGTCGCGGATGGAGGACACTCCGCTCATGCAACTCCTCCACCAGGTGCAGCGCCAGGCCACGGGAGCCCAGCTGTCGGCGGCGGCCTCGCCGGGGCCCAAGCTCTTCATTCCCAAGGGACCCACCAGTGTCCGCCAGTTCTACGCGCTGGCGACCTACGAGAACCAGCTCGCGAAGATCCGCCTGACCGGGGATCAGCTGAAGCGGTACCTGGAGCACAGTGCGCGGCACTACACGCGCAGCTGGGAACCGGAGCTCTACAGCCGGGATATCCCCATCTACAACTTCGATCTGGTGGATGGCGTGAACTATGCCCTGGACCTGGGCCAGCCCGCCGGCAGCCGGGTGCGGAACCTCAGCTACCTGGGCAAGCCGGTGAAGCCAGAGCAGACCTTCTCCATGGCCATCTCGACCTACCGGCTTCGCGGGGGCGGCGGCTATATGGAAGCCATCGGCTTCAAGAGCGTCCCCGAGCTGATCACCAAGGCCTCCCAGCGCAACCTGCTCCTGGACTTTGTGCTGAGCCACTCGACCTTGAGCGTTGCCACGGCGAACAATTGGCGGACCATCCCCTACCTGGACCGGGAGCGGGTGATGAACCTGGCGCGGTGACTATCTGACCTTCACCAGTACCAGTCCACCCCGGGGACTGGTGAAGACCGCATCCGAATCCAGGATTCCGATCAGGTGATGGGATTCGTTCAGACCGGTAGGGAGGAAGTTCAGGTGCAGCTGCTTGAGGTCCAGCCGGGCCAGTACCAGGCCCTGCAGGGTTCCGCGCAGCTGGGGAGGGACCTGGGTCGACCTGACGGTGGCGAACACCACTTCCTTGCCGGGCCAAAGGGCCATGGGGCCGCGGACATCCGCCGAGCCTTCCAGGGCCGGCGCGGGGCTTCCATCTGGAAAGGAGAACCTGATCTCGGAGGTCTTCTGACCGGTGCCGCCGTTCAGGATAAGGAGGCTCAGGGAGTTGCCATTGGCCATCAGCACGTTGCCCGCATCATCGATGAGGATGGGGCGCCGGTGAACGGGGGCGGGCTCCTCGTCCCTGGCGGGAGGCTTGACACCATAGGACCAAAGCACCGAACCCTTGAAGTCCCGCTTTTCCAGGAAGGGAGTTGGGGCCCGGTAGGACAACACGAGGCCTTTGACGTCCCAGCCCACGTCCGCCACTTCGGCGGGCAGCTTGGAGGACCGTAGGACCTTGCCGTTGGCCCCGATCTGAGTCAGGGTTTGTCCCGAGATCACCCAGGGGTAGTTGTGGGGATCGACGACCCACTTTTCCGGCGCCACGGACAGCTTGCCGAGATTGGTGCTGCGTTGCAGTCCGCCATCCCGGGACCAGGTATGCAGGGTGGTGGACAGTTCGTCATAAAAGGTGAAGCTGTCGTCCTTGTCCTGGTGGGCCCAGCCAGTGGCCTGGGTGGCGGCATCCCAGACCTGGGCGTCCAGCTGAAGGCTGACCAGGCCGAGCAGAGCGCTCAGAAGGGCGACATGGAAACGAGATGTCCTCACGGGATCCCCAGGAAAGGCTCCAAGCCAACAATTGGATTGTGACCAACCTTAGAAATTTCCGGGAATTTCTGCAAGGTTTTACTTACAGGTTCTTGGCAAATTTCCGGATCCGCTGCTCCAGTATCTGAGGGCTCAGCCCCTCTTCTTCCAGCAATCGCTTGGGGTCGCCGTGATGGACCAGGTGATCGGGAATGGTCGTGCGGAGGAGGGGGCGGAGCAGGCCCGCGTCCGCCATGGCCTCGGCCACGGCACTGCTGAACCCGCCGGGGGCGCAGCCTTCCTCCAGGGTTACCACCCCCCGGCAGCGGCCGGCCCACGTCAGGATGAGCTCGGCATCGAGCGGCTTGAGGAAGCGGGCATTGATGACGGCGCAGGCCAGCCCCTCGGCCGCCAGGGCGTCGGCGAGTTTCAGGGCCGGATCCACCATGGAACCCAGCGCGCAAAGCAGGAGGTCGTCGCCTTCGCGCAGCAGCTCCCCCTTGCCGAGGGGCAGGGCCGTGATGGGGTCTTCGAGCGCGACGCCCAGGCCGTTGCCTCGGGGGTAGCGCAGGGCCGCGGGATGGCCGCAATAGAGGGCGGTCATCAGCATTCGCCGCAGCTCGTTCTCGTCCTTGGGCGCCATCAGCACGATGTTGGGGAGGCAGCGGAGGTAGGCCAGATCGTAGAGGCCGTGGTGGGTGGGACCGTCGGCGCCCACGATGCCAGCCCGGTCCAGGGCGAAAGTCACGGGCAGATCCTGGATGCAGACGTCGTGGGCCACCTGGTCGAAGCCCCGCTGCAGGAAAGTGCTGTAGATGGCGCAGACGGGCCGCATGCCCTGGGTCGCGAGCCCGGCGGCGAAGGTGACCGCGTGCTGTTCGGCGATGCCCACGTCGAAGCAGCGCTCCGGGAAGACCTTCTGGAAGAAGTTCAGACCTGTGCCATCCAGCATGGCGGCGGTGATGCCCACGATCTTCTCGTCGGTTTTCGCGAGCTCCACCAGCGTCTTCCCGAACACGCTGGTGTAGCTGGGCGGGGCGGGCTTGGCCGGATCCGCGGTGACCTTGATGATCTCGCCGGATTCGGCGTCGAAGGCGGTGACGCCATGCCACTTCAGGGGATCCTGCACGGCGGGCTCGTAGCCATAGCCCTTCTTGGTCTGCACGTGCAGCAGCACCGGGCCGTCCTTCATCTTCACCCTGGCTTCGGCCAGGGCCTTCGAAGTGGCGTTCACATCATGCCCGTTGACGGGGCCCATGTAGCGGAAGCCCAGGTCTTCGAAGAGCAACCCGGGGATCATGAGCCGCTTGAAGCTTTCCTCGCTCCACTTGGCAGCCTTGGCCACGCCCTTGCTCAGACCCTCCAGCGGGATGGCCTTGATGGCGTGCTCGATGCGGTCCCGCCAGCGGTGGTAGTACTGCCCGGACATGATCTGGTTCAGGTAGCCCTGGAGCGAGCCCACGTTGGGGTTGATGCTCATGTCGTTGTCGTTGAGGATCACCAGGAAGTTCTTCGTCACCAGGTAGCCGGCCTGGTTCAGGGCTTCGAAAGCCATCCCTGCGGTCATGGAGCCGTCGCCGATGACAGCGATGCAGACATGGTCCTGGTGCTGGAGATCCCTGGCCTTGGCCATGCCCAGCGCCGCCGAGATGCTGGTGCTGGCGTGCCCGGCGCCGAAGTGGTCATAGGGGCTCTCGTCTCGTTTGAGGAAGCCCGACAGGCCGTGGTGCATGCGCAGCGTCGGGAAGCGGTCCTTCCGGCCCGTGAGGATCTTGTGCGGGTAGGCCTGATGGCCCACGTCCCACACGATGCGGTCCTGGAGGAAATCGAAGTGGTGGAACAGCGCCACGGTGAGCTCGACGGTTCCGAGGTTGGAGCTGAAGTGGCCGCCGGTCTCGGACACCGAGGTGATGAGGAAAGCGCGCACCTCGGCGGCCAGCTGCTCCAGCTGCCCGGGCGTGAAGTGTCTTACCTGCTGAGGGGCGGCCAGGGAATCCAGCAGGGGGTAAGGACTGGCGGGGGCTTTCACGCGAGAGCCTAGTTGGCCCGCAGCGCCAGGTACCGTGCCCAGGCTGCCAAGGAATTCTGGTTGGGAAGAGCTGCTAGCTGGCATAGGGCGTTCTCGGTGGCTTCATCCAGGGCTTTCCGGGCACCGTCGAGGCCCAGGAGGGAAGGGTAGGTGATCTTACCCCTGCCTGCATCCTTTCCGGCCCGCTTGCCCAGATCCGCGTCCGTGGCGGTGGTGTCAAGAATATCGTCCTGGATCTGGAAGGCCAGGCCGATGGCCTCGCCAAAGGCCCGCAGGGCGGCCTGCTCCGTTGGCTGGGCGCCGCCCAGTACGGCGCCGATCTCTAGGGAGGCCCGCAGGAGGGCCCCAGTCTTCAGACGATGGATGAGGCGGAGGTGATCCAGGTCGTAACTGGCGAGCTTCTCACCCTCTAAATCCAGAGCCTGGCCCCCCGCCATGCCGCGCCAGCCGGCACCCTCGGCGAGCAGGGCCAGGGCCAGGGCCCGTCGCACGGAATCCAGGTCGGCTGTGGCCAGCACAGCGAAGGCCTCGGTCAGCAGGGCATCTCCGGCCAGGATCGCGTGGCCCTCACCGAAGACCTTGTGGTTGGTGGGCCGGCCCCGGCGCAGATCGTCGTCGTCCATGGCCGGCAGGTCGTCGTGGATGAGCGAGTAGGTGTGGACGTACTCCAGGGCCAGCGCCCCTGGCAGGGCCTGGGCTGGGGCGCCACCCACGGCCTCGCAGGCCAGCAGGCAGAGCACGGGCCGCACCCGCTTGCCGCCGGCCTCCAGGCTGTACCGCATGGCCTCGCCCAGGCGCTGGGCCTCGCCTTGGTGAAAGGGCCGGGTGAGCGCGGCATCGAGGATGGGCAGCAAGCGGTTCAGGTCGGCCTGGACCTGGGTGGCGACCTGATTCATCGGCCGCCCTTGGCGTCGTCCAGGGGCTCGGCGCGGTACTCGCCACCCAGGCCCGCCTTGAGCACCTCCACCCGGCGCTGGGCCTCGGCCAGCTGCTTCTGCAGGAGCTGGCTGAGCTGCACACCCTCTTCGAAGCGGGCCAGGGCCTCTTCCAGGCTGAGGCTGCCGGATTCCAGCTGTTGCACCAGCGTTTCGAGCCGGTCGAGGCCGTCGTCGAAGGAGGGCGCGGCATCGGTCATAAGGCAATCCTTCGCCTGGGCAGTTGGGCCATTCGTGTCATCGCCCCTTGGCCATGCTTTCACGCATCTTCTTCCCGGTGTCTTCGATTTTGTAGTCCGCGGGCAGGGCGAAGGTGGAGGCCGGAATGGGGCCTTCGTTGATGGTCGTCGCGACGCTGCTGAAGTCGCCCACGATGGGCATGACAGTGTGGTTTCGGAGAGCGATGCCCTGCACCTTGGCCAGTTCCTCGCCGAGCTTCAACATTCCGGCAGTGTTGCCTCCCATTTGGCCGATGGCGTTCTTGAGCTTGAGGAAGCGCTTGTAGGAACCGGCGGGGATCGGTGGCTTGAGGGAGGGGTCATTGCTGCTTTCGATAATCATTTTGCCCATGGTGATCTTCCACTTCTTGCACTTGTGGCCCAGGATCGTTTCCGAGCCCTGCTCCTCGGCGGTGACCGTGGTATCGCCTCCACCCATCAGCTTCTGGGCGAAGGGAGGGAGGTCCTTCATCTTGTCAGCCATGGCTTCCATGGAGGCTTCGAGATCATCCCAGCCCATGCGCTGAACGAGCTTCTTCTTGTGGTTGATGGTGTAGGACACGCCCTGCTCGAAATCGACCATGGAATCAACCTGGCTGGTCGGGTGATTGATTCGCATGAATTTGGAGGACCAGTACTGGGTCTGCTCACCCTCGTGGCCCTTGCCGGTGCCAGTCATGGTGAGCGTAAGATCTGTGGCCAGGGCAGTCAGGGATGCGAACAGCAGAAGCACAGCCAAACGCATAGGCGCTTTCATGGATACCCTCCTGGGAATACTCTGGAGGATACGCTTGCGTTTCCAGGAATGCCAACTCCAGGCATCAGCCCCCCAAGAGGTAGTCATGGCCCGTGTACTGGTGGTGGATGACAGCAGAGAGACCTGTGAGTTCCTGGAGGAGCTCCTGGGCAGCATGGGCCTGGAGGTAGCCAAGGCCACCCACCCCGACAAGGCCATCGATCTGCTGCAGGGCGAGCCCTTCGATCTGCTGCTGTCGGACATCAACCTGGAGGCGAAGAAGGATGGCCTGGACCTGCTGCGGGTCGCCAAGCCCCTGGGTGTGGACACCATCCTCCTGTCGGGTTTCGGCACCCTCGAAACGGCCATCGAGGCCGTCCGGGAGGGGGCCTTCGACTTCCTGAGCAAGCCCTGGAACAACGAGGAGCTGAAGGCCCTGGTGACCCGGGCCCTGGCCCGCCGCCAGTCCAGTGGCCACACCCTGGCCCAGGGCGCCTCCCCCAAGGGAAAGCGGAGCCTGATGATCGGCTCGAGCCCGCGGATGATGGCGGTCTACAAGACCATCGCGAGCCTGCAGAACAGCCGGGCCACGGTGCTCATCACCGGAGAAAGCGGCACGGGCAAGGAACTGGTGGCTAGGAGCATCCATTTGTCCAGCGATCGGCGGGACCGGGCCTTCGTGGCCGTGAACTGCGGCGCCCTGACCGAGACCCTGCTGGAATCCGAGCTCTTCGGTCACGTGAAGGGCTCGTTCACCGGGGCCATCGGGGAGAAACCGGGTCTCTTCGAGGAAGCCTCGGGCGGCACCATCTTCCTCGACGAAATCGGGGAGACCAGCCAGAGCTTCCAGGTGCGGCTGCTGCGGGTGCTGCAGGAGCAGGAGATCCGCCGGGTCGGCGGCAACAAGACCATCAAAGTGGATGCCCGGGTGATCGCCGCCACTAACCGCGATCTGCAGGGCATGGTCAAGGCCGGATCGTTCCGGGAGGACCTCTACTACCGGCTGGGCGTGGTGGAACTCGCCGTGCCGCCCCTGCGGGACCGCCGGGAGGACATCCCGGCCCTGGTGGATCACTTCCTATCGGAATTTGGGCGCAAGGATGGTCACACCTACCTGCTGCATCCGGAGGCCCGGCGGGTACTGGAGGCCTACTCCTGGCCAGGGAACGTGCGGGAACTGGGCAACGCGGTAGAGAATCTCACCCAGTTGAGCCGGGGCCTGGAGATCACCGTGGACGACTTGCCGGCCAAGATCCAGGCGGATGTGCTCAAGAAAGCGCTCCGGCGACCCGAAGCCGGAGAGGACATTCCCGCCCTCATCGAGGATTGGCCCTCGCTGGATGAGCTGGAGCGGCGCTACATCCAGGTTCTGATCAGCCGGCACAAGGAAAAACAGCGCATCGCCGAGATCCTGGGGGTCGACCGGACCACCCTCTACCGGAAGCTCAAGCGCTATGGGTTTCACGAGGGCGAGTAGCCAACCTATGGGGCAGCAATCGTCGCAGGCTGCCACAAGTTGCAGAACGCAACAGGATTTTATTTATGTTTGATATGTTAAATAGTAGAAAATAAATAGTTTAAATTTAGGCCCAAAATATGCTTTCTTTCTGCCGCTTCCGGCCGTGCCGGATACCCCCAGGGAGAAACCCCATGAAGAAGCTTGCCGCGCTGCTGATCGCTGCCGCTCTGATCAGCCCCGTTTTCGCTGAAGAGGCTAAGAAGCCTGAAGCGAAGAAGGCCGAGAAAGTCGAAGTCAAGAAGGCTGAAGTCAAGAAGGCCGAGCCCAAGAAGGAAGAGGCCAAGAAGGCCCTGACCGCCGAAGAGAAGAAGGCTGAAGCTGCCCCCAAGGCCGAGAAGAAGGCCAAGAAGGCGAAGAAGGCTGCTGCCAAGGCCGAGCCCAAGAAGGAAGAGGCCAAGAAGGCCCTGACCGCCGAAGAGAAGAAGGCTGAAGCTGCCCCCAAGGCCGAGAAGAAGGCCAAGAAGGCGAAGAAGGCTGCTGCCAAGG
>JANYLR010000087.1 GCA_025363715.1 Holophagaceae bacterium
ACGGGCCGCTCGGGGTGATTCACCAGCCGATCCAGGCGGTCGAGATCTGAGAACAGCAGGTCCGGCCGCTTGTACGGGACAAAGCGGCGGGCGAAACCGATGGTGAGGGCATCCGGGTCCAGGGGGGGCGGCTCGATCTCGACCAGGCCCAGGCGAGCGCGGGTGGCTGCGCAGCGCTGCCGGATGAACCGGATGGTCCGGGCCTTCAGGACCTGCTTCGTCTCCCAGATCTCTGCGGACGAGACGTTCATGATCTTGGCCCAGGTGTCGGGTCGGGTCAGGGCCCCCTGGTACCCCACGCCCAGGTGGGATTCGTAGAGATGGTTCATCTCCGTGGCCAACCAGGTGGGCAGATGGACCCCGTTGGTGACATGGCCGATGGGGACGGCCTCTTCCCGCAGCCCCGGATAGAGGTGGTTCCACATCTTGCGGGATACCACGCCGTGCAGGGCGGAGACGCCGTTCGCGCGGCGCGAGAGCTTCAGGGCCAGCACGGTGGGCAGGAAGTGGGACCCATGGTCGTGGGGGTTGACCCGGCCCAGGCCCATGACCTCGTCGAGCGACAGCTTCAAACCTTCCGCGAGCGGTCGCAGGTGCTCGGTGGCCAGATCTGCAGGGAAGCGGTCGTGGCCAGCATCCACGGGCGTGTGGGTGGTGAACACCGTGGCCGAGGCGACTTCATGCAAGGCCTGGTGGGGATCCATGCCATCGAACTGGATGCGGTGGCGGGCCCGCTCCAGCAGGGCGAAGGCTGAGTGGCCCTCGTTCAGGTGGAACACGCTGGCGTGGATGCCCAGGGCCCGCAGAGCCCGGGTTCCGCCCACGCCCAGCAGCAGCTCCTGCTCGATGCGCATGCGCTGGTCGCCGCCGTAGAGGCGGGCCGCCAGGGAGACATCCTTGGGGTTGTTCTGCTTCACCCGCGTGTCCAGGAGGATGAGGCGGATGCGGCCCACCTGCACCTCCAGCACGGCGGCATGCACCGTCCGGCCGGACATCTCCACGGAGACCTGGATGGGCTCGCCGTGGCGGTCCACGGTCTGGGTGATGGGCAGGTCCGCGATGTCGTAGGGCTCCATCACATCCTGCTGCCAGAGGTTGGCGTCCAGCACCTGGTTCGTGTAGCCCTCGTGGTAGAGCAGGCCCACGCCCACCAGGGGCACGCCCAGGTCGGAAGCCGCCTTCAGGTGATCGCCGGCCAGGATGCCCAGGCCGCCGGAGTAGATGGGCAGGGATTCGTGAACGCCGAACTCCATGCAGAAGTAGGCCACGGGCCGGCTGCGCAGGGCCCCGGCATGGGTGAGGCCCCAGGTGGTGACCGGCGTGAGGTACTCCTGGAGCTGGCGGAGGGCCCGGTCCACCCGGGCTGGCACATCCACATCCGCCGCCCGCTGCTCCAGCTGTTCGCGGGAGATCTGCTTGAGCACCGACATGGGGTTCTGGTGGGCCCTGTGGTAGAGGTCCAGGTCCAGGTCGCGGAAGATGGTCCGCACCTCGGGCTTCCAGGTCCACCACAGGTTCTGGGTGAGCTTCTGCATTTTGGGGATGAGCTTTTCCATGAAGATTCCTAGGGCCGTTTCGGGGGGGCGGGTTTGAGGAAGAGCGCCGCCAGGGGCGGCAGGGTGAGGTTGAGGGACTGGGGGAAACCGTGGGCGGGAATGGGCTCCGTGTCGACCCTTCCCGTGTTGCCCTGGTTCCGCCCGCCGTAGTAGGCGGAATCGGTGTTCAGAAGCTCAGCGTAGGTTCCCTGGGCAGGCACTCCGATGCGGTAGCCCCCGCGGGGGAGGGCGGTGAAGTTGAAGGCGATGGCCACGAAATCAGCAGGGTCGGCGGCCCGGCGCAGCAGGGTGAGCACGCTGTTGAAGCGGTCTCCGCAATCGATCCAGGCGAAGCCACCGGCCTGGCAGTCCCCTTCGTGAAGGGCCGGATGCGTGGTGTAGAGGCCGTTCAGGTCGCGGACGAGGTCGTGGATGCCCTTGTGGGCGGGCTGCTCCAGCAGGCCCCAGTCCAGGGCCGTGTCGTGGTTCCACTCGCGCCCCTGAGCGAACTCGCCGCCCATGAAGAGCAGCTTCTTGCCGCCGTGGGCGTAGAGCCAAGCGTAGAGCAGGCGGAGGTTGGCCATCCGCTCCCAGGCATCGCCGGGCATGCGGCCGATGAGGCTGCGCTTGCCGTGCACCACCTCGTCGTGGGAGAGGGGCAGCACGTAGTTCTCGGCGTCGTGGTAGAGCATGGAGAAGGTGATGTCGTCGTGGTGGTGGGGGCGCGCCATCATGCCCTGGCCCAGGTAGCGCAGGGTGTCGTGCATCCAGCCCATATCCCACTTGAAACCGAAGCCCAGGCCGCCGACGTCGGTGGGCCGGGATACGGCGGGCCAGGCCGTGGATTCCTCGGCCACCGTGAAGGTGTCCGGATGCTGGGCATAGATCGTTTCGTTCAGGCGGCGCAGGAAGGCCACGGCCTCCAGGTTCTCCCGGCCCCCGTGGCGGTTGGGGATCCACTGGCCAGCCTCCCGGCTGTAGTCCAGGTAGAGCATGGAGGCCACCGCGTCCACCCGCAGGCCGTCCACATGGAACTGGTCCAGCCAGAACAGGGCGTTGGAGATGAGGTAGTTCTGCACCTCCACCCGGCCGAAGTTGTAGATGAGGGTGCCCCAGTCCATGTGGCGGCCCTGGCGGGGATCCGCGTGCTCGTAGAGGTGGGTCCCGTCGAAGCTGCCCAGGCCGTGGGCGTCCTCGGGGAAGTGGGCGGGCACCCAGTCGAGGATGACCCCCAGCCCGGCTTGGTGCATCGTGTCCACGAAGGCCTTGAAATCTTCCGGCCCGCCGAAGCGGCAGGTGGGCGCGAACATGCCCAGCGGCTGGTAACCCCAGGAGGGATCGTAGGGATGCTCCGTCACGGGCAGCAACTGCACATGCGTGAAGCCCAGCCAGCTGACATAGGGCGCCAGGTCCGCGGCGATCTCCTGGTAGGTCATGAAGGAGCCATCCGGTCGCCGCCGCCAGGAACCCAGGTGCAATTCGTAGATGCTCATGGGCTCGGCGTGGGCCTTCGCCTTCCGGCGGCCCTCCAGCCAGGCCTGATCGCTCCAGGAGAAGTCCGGCAGGCCATGGACGATGGAAGCGGTGCCCGGCGCCCGCTCGCAGCGGAAGGCGTAGGGGTCGGCCTTGAGGGGGAGCAGGTTGCCGCGGGGGCCGTGGAGCTCGAACTTGTAGAGCATCCCGGGTACCAGGCCCGGCACGAAGGCCTCCCAGAACCCGTTGGGACCGGCCTGGGCCAGCGGGTGGGCCCGCCCGTCCCAGCCGTTGAAGTCCCCCACCACGCTGACACTGCGGGCATTGGGAGCCCAGACCGCGAAGCCGACGCCCTCGACGCCGTCCACAACCCGAAGATGGGCACCCAGCTTTTCGTAGGCCCGCAAATGCGTCCCCTCGCCGAGCAGGTGCAAATCAAGATCGCCTAGGGTCGAGGCGAGGCGGGGCCATTCCATGGACCATTCTAGACGCTGGGCGAGGGGCCAGGGGGAGGGAATCCGGATGAAAGGCCCAACGGCCCTAGGTCTAGTCGCTGATCAGGACCTGGACTCGGAACTCTCCCATGGACGGGGCATCCTTTTCGAAGGCCCGGCGGGATTGGAATTCCAGTGCGGTGTTTCCCGGCTGGAGGGCCCTGAAATGGAAGATCCGAGTCTCGGCCGCGCCCGGCATGGGCTCCTTGGCCGGTTCGGTACTCGTTTCCCCCTCCTGCCGGAGCATTGAGGGATCGTTACGGGTAATGACCCAGTCGTAGCCGGTTCCGGGGCTCCAGGCCAGCTTGACGGTGAGCTGACCGCCCTTGGTGACCTTCACGGTCTGGGCATGATCCGCCTTGGTGACGATGACGTTCGGGCTCACCTTCTCCTCCATGGTGGAGCGGTTACAAGCGGTTGCGGTCATCGCCAGGCTCCCTGCCATGAGCGGAGCAACGATCCAATACCCCATTTTTCGGTATTGCATATCGATACCTCCTTTTTTTGCTGAAAACCAATGGTTTCAGCCATTGGGGCTGGTTGTAAGGATGCCGGGAAGGTCCAAGAGGATGCCTCCCGAGTGGACCGCACCGGGACGGCGCGGTTCAAGAGGGAATGTCGCGGGGAAGGGATTCCTTTCAGCGGTGGGAAATTTATTGACGTGGCGGTCATGGAACCTCGAGCTTCTTCCACCCTTTGGGCTGTTCGGCCAACTCGCAAATGAACACGTTGATTCCGCGCTTCCCGGCCAGATCAGACAATGCCTTCAGTTCGAGCTCCTCTTCGGCGACATACAAAAAGGCATTGCTGGTGGAGATCCAGACCCCGTTCTCCTTCATCTGCGGGGGCAGGGTGGCGAGCATGGGTTCCAGGTCCCCGGCTTTCGCGAAAGTGCTTTCGACCTGGGTGAGCGGGTCCCGGACCTTGAATCCGGGGGTCTCGTTCGATAATCCGGCCATGGCGCCCGGCACCCAGAGGAGATGCAGCCCCTTGGCTTCATTGGGCAGGGTCCCGGCCTGCGGGGCCAGGAGTATCACGGCCATGATCGATGCGCGCAGGAACATGGATCCTCCGGAGTTGATTTGGGCCCTGGTGTGGGACAGCCGTCAAAACACAATCACCCCGACAGGATAGGCCGGGGTGATTGCCGTTGGTAGCAGGGCGGTGTTCACCCTTTGGAAGGTGTCGCTAGGGCAGGAAGTAGGTCATGCCGTGGCCGGGGGTGAACGGCCGTCCGACGAAGCAGATCCGATGGAACCCGTGCTTCCTGATGGTATTGATGGCCTTGTCGGCATCAGACTGGCTGCCGAAGGCGATCATGGAATGGTTGCCATCCACCACCAGGTAGTTGGTCCCCGAATGCTGGACCTTCAGGTTGGTCGGATTGAAGGAAAGGCAATCTTCCACGGGAGCTGGCGGGATGGCCTTGGCGTCGACCCATACCGCATGAGTGCCGATGCCGTTCGCGCCGTACTTGATCCACATGTAGCCGCTCATGCCCCAGCCGGTGCCCCAGGAGTTCTTGATGAGCCAGGAACCGCCACCCATGGTGTCGTCCCAGCCCACGATGGCCACGCAGTGGTTGAGGCCCGCGACGTTCTGGTTGAACACGCCGCTGTGATAAGCCTGGAAGGCCGGGGTTGCCATCACGCCCACCGAAAGCACACCGTGCTGGACGAGGGCGGCCTTGAGCTGGGCCACCGAGGGGAGGCCATAGCCGGCCACGAAGCCCCAGGCAGAGGCGAAGTACGGCCGGGCGATCGTCGTGCAGGTCCCGTTCGTGCCCGTGTAGGGCTTGCTGGCTTCGGTGCCGGTGCCCTGGTAGGCCAGGGTCTTGGTCACCCACTCCATCCACCCGCCGTTGCAGCTTCCACTGCCATTGCCGGCCGGATGGGTGCTGCTGCAGCTGAGGACGTCCTGTTCGGAAAGGTCGACCAGCTGGTGGTTACGGATGGCCCAGCTGGATTCGAAGGCCGCCATGGTTCCGAAGACCCAGCAGCTGCCGCAGCCGCCCTGGTTCTTGACCGGGGTCACCTTGCCCTGGGTGACCCAGTTGAAGGCCGAGGCGCCGACCCCTCCGGTGGCCAGGCTCTGGGCCATGCCCATCTTGAAGCCAGGGGTGATCTTCGCGTAGGCAGCGACCGCGGCGGTATCGTCGCTCAGCATTTTGGCCGACAGGGGCATCTGGGCCGCGATTCGCGCCGCCGCATCAGCTGGGACCTTCAGGCCGCACAGCTGCTCGAGGGGGTGGTCCATGGCCTCGGTGTAGCCCACCTCGAAGGAAAGCCGCTGGGATTTGATTTCCGCACGGATCCCTTCGAGGCGGCCCTTGATCGCCGCCGGGGCACTCAATTCGCGCGACTTGAGCTGCATGCTGACCGCAGGCTGGAACTGCTTCACCTGCGCCATTGCAGTGACCGGAGCGAAAAGTGCGGCCGCCACGATCAAACTTGAAAGGCGTGTTCTTTTCATCGCCACCTCCATGGGTGAGGAAACGTTCCTGTGCTCCGAGACCGCGTGCAGCATCGAGGAACTGGGTTGTTGGAAACAATCACGGGATTGAAGTGGGTCCATTTTTTCTTGATCGGTTGTAATGTCAATATGGTTTTTCTAACATCACCAATTGATGCAGATCAAAACGAAACCTGTTCCATGCGCCCACCCGGGACCATAATGACGACAGGTTCCGGACCCCACATGCAGGCCCTCCAGAGAGGATGATCCATGAACATGCGCCAGGGTGTTTCGTGGCTGGCATTGACGCTGCTGTTCCTGACGGCTGGGGCTCCGGCCACGTCCCAGGAACCGCCCGCCACCGAGGAAAGTGACTGCCTGTCCGAGAATGCGAACCGGAAGAACAAGATGCAGTTCTTCGTCTGCCTGAATTCGAAGCGGGAATACTGGCAGGACCAGATCATCAAGGTGCAGACCGAGTGCCAGCCGAATTCCCTGAAATATGCGGGCTGCTACACCCGGTATCTCACCTTGAGAAACAAGGCCAACCTGCTCATTGACATGCTCATCGCGGAACTGAAGTACGGCGACAACACCCCGCCGGAGAAATTCAAGCAGCTCATGCTCGCCGTCAACACCAGCTCCCAGGACCTCGACAAGTACATCCAGGGAACCACCTGCGAAGGGGCCAGCAACCGGTTCCTGCCGCTCCTCATACCGCTTCTCACCGCGGCTTTTCTAGACCGGAGTCGCGTGCTCCTGGATGGGTGGCTTTCGGGGAACCGGAACATCAAGGACCAACGGGTGATGGAACTGATGAGCCAGCGCTGGCGTTCCCCCCAGGAATTCGGGGCCATGCCTCCCTCGGCGCCTCCGGCCCAGCCGCAGCAGAACCCTCCCGGGGGCTTCGCGCCACTGCCTTCCGGTACACAGCCCATGGATCCTCAGCCTTCCCTGCCCTCTGGGGAGCCGTCACCACTTCCTTCCAGCCAGCCCCCTAGCGATCCTCCCCCACCGCCGCCTCCGCCCTCCTAGGAGTTCCGGCCATTCCCTGATCTGGTTCCACCATGCCGTTGTCTGACCGCAAGGCACGCCTTCTCCGCTTCGGGCGGGTCGCAGTCCTGGCCCTGCTGCTCCTTTCCACGGGCGCCGTGGGCGGCCAGGAGTTGCTGACGGCTACCCTGCCAGTGTGGACGATGGAAGGGCCCCAGGCCCTGCAGCGGGTTGTCCTGTCCCCGGACGGGATGACCGTCCTGCTCCTGCAACAGGATAATTCTCTCAGGATGGTGGACCTGGCCTCGGGAAGCACCCTCCGGACGGTCGGCCCCCTCCCGGGAAGGATCAAGGCTCTTGTCTTCGAAGGAAGGCTGGATGTTGCCTGGGTGGCCACCGAGCGGGAGGTGTGGTCCCTTCCCGTGGACAGGGCGGTTGCTCCGAGGAAGCTCTGGGGATCGGAGGCCAGCATCCAGGACCTGAGCCTGTCACCGGACCTGGATCTATTGGCGGTGGCCACCACGAGTGGCGCTCAGATCCTGAACCCCCGCACTGGGGCCATGCTCTGGTCCACCACAGGCCTGGCCTGCTCCGCCATCCGGTTTGCCCCGGTGGGGAGAACGGTGGCCTTGGCGGTCGGCAGAACGGTGAGGATCCACGAGATTCCCGGCTTCGTCCTCCGGCAAACCTGGCCCTTGGAGGTTCCGGTGACGGCGCTCGCCTACGCTCCCGATGCCCGTTTCCTGGCGGTGGGTGGCGCGAATGGGTCCCTTTTGCTCAAGCGGCTTGCTGATGGGTCCACGCTCAAACAGCTGGATGCGGGCTTTTCAGGGGGAGCAGTGGCCCTGCTCGCCTTCGCCGGCGATCCAGCGGGACTGTTCGCCGTTTCCGGGCGCCAGCTGCAAGCCTTCTCGGACCTGGACCAGGGCTCTCCTGCCTCCAGGCTGCTTGCGTTAGATGAAGCCATCCTTTCCCTCGCCTTCTCGAAAGGAGCCGGAGCGCTGCTGGCGGTCACCGAAGGCGGGAAGTCGCTGGCCCGCTGGCCCGTTGCGACCGCGCATCGACCTGCTTCGAGGCCCCGCGAGGACCAGCCTTCCCTCACCATCCTGAGTCCGGAGCCAGGTTCGACCGTGCTGGGCGGCACTGTGGATCTGGTGTTCCAGGTGGATTTCCGCCCAGAGCGTCCGGTAACCGGGATCCGGGTTCTTTCGGGGGGTCATGTCGCCCGCTTCACCTTCACACCAGCCATCGGTGGTCAGGCTGTCACCTGCGAAGGGTCCTACAAAGGGAGCCTCCAAAGCGGACTCAAGTACACCTGCCGGGTCCAGCTGCCTGAATCGAGCACCACCCTCCTGCTGCAGGCGGACAGCCCGGGCGGTTCCAGTGAACCGTCGGTGCTGACGTTCCAGAGGGGATCCGGGTCGCCCCTGAAGGTGGTCCCGCCCGTCGTTACCCTGGTGAGCCCGGCGGGACGAGCCACCCTGCAGTCGAACCAGCTCTCCGTCGCGTTCAAGGTGACCTTCCTGCCGGGTCAACCCGTCACGCTGGTCCGCGCCACGCTGGATGGGGTGCCCGTCCCCCTGCGGAATGTGACCCGGTCCACCGGGGCCCCCTTTGATTCCTCCCTCGGTTGGCTCAATGGCGAGACCTACCGCTGTCCCGTCCAGGTCCCGGAATGGGACAGCACCTTGGCGCTGGTGGCCGAAACAGCCCATGCCAGCAGCGTTCCAGCCGAGTCGAAGCTCCTGTGGAAACCCATTTCCGCGGCCACGACCGGATCCGCCCCACCAGCCGCCCCTCGCTCGTCGCAGGCTGATCCCTCCCTTGCGGCAGGGGCGGTGGGGACGGACTTCGGGAAAGTGAAGGCCACGGCGGATCAGGCCAGTCGGATCCTGGAAGGGGCCCCTCAGGGGAACTCGATGGCCATGGAAGTGGATGCCAAGGGGCGCCTCCGCTGGCGGGACCCCGCCGCCAAGGCCACCAAAAAGACCCCGCCACGCGCCGCCACCCAGGGAGGTCCGGCGCCCAAGGCCGCCTCCACCGCCCTGCCCAGCCTGAAGATCCTGGCACCCGCCGATGGATCGCGCTTCAAGGGCCGGGAGATTCAGCTCTCCGTGAAGCTCGGCGAAGGTCCTGGACAGGACGTCACCCGGCTCCAGGCCTTCGTGGACGGAGCCGCCGCCGATGTGGGAATCCAATCCTCCGCAGGCACCCCCATCAGCCCCCCTTATCCGAAAGGGCAGGCGCTCAAGGTCCTGGTGCCCGTACCTCCCCAGGACTGCCAGGTTTCGGTGCTGGCCGAAAGCGCGGCGGGGCCGGGCAAGCCCTCCGTGCTCCGGCTCAAGTTCGAAGGGGAGGCTTCCGCGATGGGCCGCTCGGTGATGCAGGTGGTCAAGCCCAGGATCGCCATCATTGATCCGCAGCAGAACACCCTCGTCCGCAGCAATGTCGTGCAGATCGGAGTCAGGGTGGCCCTGGATCCCCGGCACCCACCTCCGGCCATTCGGCTGCTGGTGGACGCCCAGGAAGTGAAGGCGGAAAGGATCGCACCCGCTGGCGGCGCCCCAGCTGCGCCGGCGGCGGCAGGGACCCGGGGCCCCACCGAGGAGGTCCAGTACTACCGCCTGACCCTTCCCTCCAAGGACTGCACGGTCATGGCCTATGCGGAGACGCCCTATGCCACCAGCGATCCCTCCCTGGTCAAGCTGCGCTGGGAATCGCCCGCCAAAGCCGCGGCCGCCGCCACGGGGCTGCCCACCCTCTACCTCCTTGCCGTGGGGGTCAGCAAGTACAAGGACAAGAACATCACCCTCACCTATCCCTCGAAGGACGCCCGGGATTTCGCGGAGGTCATGAAGCTGCAGAAAGGAAGGATGTACAAGGACGTGGTGGTGAAGATCCTCACCGATGAAACGGCCACCCGCGACAACGTCATGGACAACCTGGAGTGGATCCAGCGACAGGCCACCCAGCGGGACATGGTCATCGTGTTCTTCGCCGGGCACGGCATCAACGATACGGTCACCGGGAACTACTACTACCTTCCCTACGATGCCAGCATCGAGGCGGTGAAACGGACCATGATCCCCGGATCGGAGATCCATTCCACCCTCGCGAGGCTCACCGGCACCCGACTCCTGTTCCTGGATACCTGCCATGCCGGGAATGTCACCGGAACTGCCATGCGCGGCGTGCCTGACATGCGGCAGTTTCTTCAGGAACTGAAGGATGGCGGCCAGGGACTGGTGGTCATCACCTCGTCCCGCCCGGGGCAGAAATCCCAGGAACACCCCGCCTGGAACAACGGGGCCTTTACCAAAGCGCTGGTGGAAGGTTTGATGGGGAAAGCCCTGAAGGACAGACAGGGCTTCATCACTTTCACCGCGCTGGATGCCTACATCACCCAGCGGGTGAAGGAACTGACCAAGGGGACGCAGGCTCCGGCCACACAGAAGAGCACTGAAGTCTCTGATTTCCCGTTGGCCTTCTCGGACCTGTGAGGGCCTGGCCGGGACCCATAGGGAGTGGGCCAGGGAAGCCCCCGGAATCGAGCCAGGGGGGCTTCTGGAAGCGCAGCCTCCCACAAGGGCCGCTGACCGCGTTAGTCTTCCAGGATCAAACCATGTGCGGCGCGAGCCGAGATCCCGAGGTAGAGGCATGCCTGCTGCGGCCTATGTTGTCACCATCCACGGTCCCGCTGGCGTGCCCCCGAGAACGCAATCCATCCTCAAGGCACGCATGGTCATCGGGCGCGTGCAAGGGGACATCCTCTTGCCAGATCCGCTCTGCTCGACCACCCATGCCGAACTGCTTCTGGAGGGAATGACCCTGCGGATCAGGGATCTCGGCAGCACCAACGGCACCAGCCAGGACGGAAAGCCGGTGACCGAGATGGTCTGGCTACCCGGGACCAAGATCCAGATCGGTGGCCATGAACTGGTGCTCGAGGATCTGGCCGCCGCGCCTGTGCTGGGGCCCAAGGGCACCTTGGTGGCGGGCATGGAGGCCATGGTGGTGGCGCCAGATCCATCCTTCTACCTGGTCATCACCGCACCGAAGCAGCCCCCGGCGACCCAGGAGATCTTTCGAGCGCGCTCGGTGATCGGCCGGACGGAAGGGGACATCCTTCTCGCGGATGGCGAGTGCTCCTCGACCCATGCCGAAATTCTTTTCGATGGCGTCCAGGTGACGATCAAGGACCTGGGCAGCACCAACGGCACCTGGCTGGGGCAGGAACGCATCAAAGAACTGCTCTGGCAGCCAGGCGCGGCACTGAAAATCGGCGCGCACACGTTGGCATTGAGGGAAATCCGGACGCGGCTTCAGTCCAAGCCGGCAGAAAAGGCCACCCCGAAGGTCGAGGCCACTTCCCCGGCCCCCAAGCCGCCCGGGACTTCGAAACGAGGACTGCTCATCGCGGGCGGCGCAGTGATCGGGATCGGACTGCTGGCGGGGTTCGGCCTGATGAAAGTCCTTGGGGTTGGCCTTCCAGGGTTTTCGGAGCGCGCCCCCCAGCTCCTGACAGAAATCCGCGAAGCCAACGTTCAGTTCGTCTGGTACTCGGGGCAAACCGGTGCCAACGCCACCGGCGGCACGGCCCGCGCCCGGATCCGCGTCAGTCCCAACAGGACTGGCACTGTTTCCGTGGGCGTCTCCGAGGAGTTCGCCGGGGGCGGCGGCAATCAATGGCGCACGGCCGTTTGGCTGGCTGCCTTCAACGCGACCCGAACCATGGGGGCCTCCATCTCGGACTGCGAGTTCAATGTCCATGTAGCCGGGCACACGGATGGCCCCTCCGCCGGGATGCTGACCACGGCGGCCATGCTCGCCCTCCTGCGAGGGAAGGAGATCCCGCAGGACACCACCTTGACTGGAACCATCAACCCCGACGGCACGGCGGGGCCCGTGGCCGGCATCGTCCAGAAGATGGAAGGCGCCAAGCAGGCGGGCCTCAAGCGGTTCGGGTTTCCCTTGGGATGCCGCAACCACAAGGACCAGAAGACCGGGCAGGACGTGGACCTGCTGCTGGTCGGACAGAAGCTGGGGCTGGAGGTACAGGAGATCGGCGACATCCATGAGGCTTACGAGTTCCTCACCCGAGACAAGCTGCCCCGCACCGAGCCCATCGCCGAGGCCGACATGGAACCGGGGATGCAGACCCAGACCCTCCTGCGTACCAAGCTCGCCACCTGGAAATCCCGGATCGAACGCGATATCGCCGGCCTGAAACAGGAGACGAAGTCCTCAAGAGTCCCTCCCCAGGCGTACCTGCACCTCAGTGCGGAAGCGGACAAAGCCTTCGAGACCGCTCGGCGGGATGAGCGCAACGGCTTCTTCATGGCGGCCCTTCAAGGTTATGTGCAGACCGAGACCACCTACGGGATGGCCCGGCTGACGGCCTCGGTCTATGCCCAGATGATGAAGGGGGACCACGCGGGTCTTATGGAGGCCATCGAGGGGGCTTCAGCCATCAATGGCGAGGTCGCCGCATTTGGCCAACAGCTCGAGCTCAAGGCCCCCAGCCGCACCCGCGGGGGTCAGCTCAATAGCTCTGCTGCCTCCGTCATGTATGTGAAGGCGCGGGCGGCCGCGATGATCGCCGATGATTTCGCCGCCTCGGCCGTGTCCGTTCTCAAGGGGATCCAAGAGAAGAAGATTCAGCTCAAGACCGAAGGGCTCGGCGCCCTCCTGACGCGGATCACCCTGCCGCTCCTGTACTACGATATGGCCAAGGTTCAGCTCGAGTTCGCCCGGGATATGCAGGACCTCAGCCTGGAGGAAGGCGAAGCGAAGCCGCTCACGGCGAAAGCGGTCGAGCGTGCCGTGAGTTGTTACGCCTCGGTGTCTACGGCCGTGTTGGCTTACTTCGACGCCCTGATCACCGAGGAGGTGGCCAAGGGCAAGGGACTATCGCTGGAGGAGGCCAAGGCCCAGATCGCCAGCCGGGAAGCAGGCTACTACTTGGCGCAGAAAGCCAAGCTGCTGGCTGAAACCCGGGACAAGCCCAGCGACCACGCCAAGCTCGTCAACCTGGCCGCGGCCAGCTACGCCTTCCTGGATGGCGCCCGGCTGGTGAACAAGTGGTATTCCCTGGGCGCTGGATTCGACTCCCGGGGAGGGGTGGTCCTGGAAAACCGCCGGGCGCTCACCGCCCAGCTCGATCTGGCCCGCCGGAATGCCAGGGTGGCCGCCGCCCGGGCCAAGGCCTCCACAGGGTTCGTGCCATCCCCGGCCCGGCTCTACTACCAGATCGCGAACGCCCGCCGGGAAGGCAACGATGACGAAAAACTCGCCGCCCTGGCCTCCTACTGGCAGGCCTCGCTCTGGAGCGAACTCGCCGCCAGCGGCGAGTAGTAGGATCCGAGCCGTGGTTCGAAGCTGAACGCCAACCTCGATCCACCTTCAGTCACGCCAGCTGAACCCATACCCGCAGGGCTTCGCTCACGCTCCAGGCCTGGGCATCGCAGCCCCGGGGGGTGTGCGGGGCATCGCCATCCAGGATCTCGGGCAGCTGGCCCAGGCAGCCAGTTGCCAGCAGGGGAACCACGGAACCCAGCCAGGCCCTTGCCGTGGTCCGTGCGGCGGGATCGCCCTCCCAGGCCCGATCCAGGGCCTCGCACAGCAGGGGCAGCTGCCAGACCCAGGCCGTACCGTTGTGGTAGGCGGGCTTGCGGCGGGTGTCCTCGTCGCCTTCGTAGCGGCCCTGGTAGGGCTGGAGCGGATCATTGAGTGTGCCGCCCCAGGGGGCGGGGATGGGTAGAGGCACCGAAACGGGCAGGGGGGCTAGGCTGCGCAGGCCGCCGGGCACCAGCAGGTAGCGGGCGCAGGCGGCCACGGATCGCCGGGCCCGGTCCCCGGTCACCAGGCCCAGCGAGACCAGCAGGAGCTGGTTGGGTCGCAGGTGGTCGGCGGCGATGGCCTCCGTTGCCGCCATGCCCGCTGGTGCCAGCAGCACATCGGCGAACCAGCCCCGGTCCCCCAGCCAGAAGGCCTCCAGCGAAGCCTCGGCCCGGGCTGCGGTATCGGCCCAGGGCTTGCCGTCGCTGGGGGCGCCTAGCCAGGCCAGCAGTCGCAGCAGGCGGATCCAGAGGGCCTGGATCTCTACGGGATAACCCTCCCGGGGGGAGCCCATGGGGTAGCGGGTGTCCATCCAGGTGAAGTGGGCGGGGCTCCAGAGCAGCCCCGAGGCGGGATCCATCTTCACGCCATTGCGGGCACCGGCCCGCAGGTGCTCCCCCAGGGAGGTCAGCACCTCCAGCACGGTGCGCTCACCGGCCTCAGCCTGGAAGAAGGCCATGCCCAGGCGCTCGGCCGCCTCTTCGCAGGCAACGGCTAGCCAGAGCGGGGCATCTGACGTATCCCGGTCGGCGGTGCTGTCGGATCCGAGCATGTTGGGCAGGGTCCCCCCGTCCTCCAGGGCGGCGAAGGTGCGGAGGATGAGGCCGGCCTCCTCCGCCTGCCCCGAGGCCAGCAGGCCCCGGCAGGCGATGAGGGTGTCCCGGCCCCAGTCCAGGAACCAGGGGTAGCCAGCGATGATGGTGAGCCCCTCCTCCCGGCGGGCAAGAAAGGCCCGGAGGGACCGCTGCAGGAGCCCAGGGATGGTCTGGACCGGGACTTCCTCGCCGAACGGAATCTCCATCGGGGCCCTGTCTTCGGCGCTGACCAGCAACCGGACCTCGGTCCCAGGCGGCAGGGGCAGGTCGAACCAGCCGGGACTCCAGGCATCGCCGGAATCCGTCAAGCCCCGGGCGCCCTCCACGGGATGGGGAATGTTCCGGCAGGCCTCGGGCTGGGGGTGGTACTCCCCGGCAGAGGCCCACGCCTCCAGTTGGCGGCCCGGGGCGGGGGCGAAGCGGAAGCCGGTGCGATCCTCCAGGCGCTGGGTAGAGGCCCGGAAGTGTCCCTCCAGGCCCGCATCCAGGTGGGTCTCGCCATGGAAGGAACGGTCCTCCAGATCGAAGCGCACCGTGAGCCGCACGGACTGGCCCACGGGCAGGTCTGCAGCTCCGCCTGGATCGACGGGGCGGGACCAGCGCAACCTCAGCGCGTTCTGGTCCTCCAGCATGTCCACCTCGAGGCTGAGCTCCACGCAGCGCCCATCTCCGGCGCTGGCGCGGAAGGTCCAGCGGGCGGTGGGGCCGGCTTCGAAGCGCACCAGGTTGTGCCCGTCCAGGGCCGTGATGAACCCGTCGGCGTTCACCCAGGCGCGCAGCCGCTTGGCCAGCACCTGGCGGTCCGAAGGGGCCGTGGGATGGAGGTTGGCCCCCAGCAGGCAGTCGTACTTGGAGGCGATGGCGCCGAGGTCCCCCTGCAGCCGCGCCATGCCGCCCCGGCCATTGGTGAGCAGGGCCAGGCCCTGGCGTCCAGGCCGCGGCAGCTCCGGTGTTTCGGGCAGGAACCGCAGGGCCGCCTCAAGGACGCCTGCATCCGCTGCGTGGCGATGGAGTGTGAGCGTCCCCTCACCTTTCCGTCCGGGCTGGGGGGGGATGGCCGCGACGAAGCCAGCTGCCATGGGCACGCCCCGCAGGTGCAGGTCCGGCTGATCGGGCAGGCGCAGGGTGGCCTGGAAAGGGCCGTCATCCCGCAGGAGCAGCCAGTGGTCGGGCGCCACCAGGCTGACACGCCGCCCATCCTCTGCCTGCCAGGTTGTCACCCGCGGGAAACTTGGACCGGCCATGGCCCCGTCCAGGGCCGCCAGCAGATCCCGTCGCAGGAGCTCTCCATCGAGATGGGGCAGGGCGGCGAGGAAGCCGGCAGGATCGCGGGAGCTCCGCAGGGCCAGATCGCGCCAATGGCCGGGGCCGATGGCTTCGGCTGGATAGACCGCGGCCAGCGCCTGCAGAGCCCAGGCCGCCTGGGCGCGGGCCTGCCGGTAGGCTTCGCCCGCCAGTCCCCGGGCTGAGGCCTGCGTGGCCAGGCAGTAGCAGCCTCCGGGCGGGAGAATCAATTCGTGGCCATCGCCGACCAGGGACTTGCCTCGCGGGAGAGGCTGGCCCAGGAGGTCTACCGGGGCTTCACCCAGGGCGGCCCAGTCCTCGGTCCGAAGAGGGCAGGTCTGCGGCTTTTCCAGATCGAGGTTGGCCAGCACGAGCACCCGGTCCAAACCTTCCGTCGATATTCTGGCGAGGGCCAGCACGGAGGCGTCGTCGCTGCTGAGTCGGCGCACCTCGGCGCCATCGAAGAAGCAGGGATGCTCAGCCAGCAGGCGGTTCAGGGCGGCCAGCTCGGCCACCAGGTTCGGCTCTGAGCCCCAGGCCAGGTTCCGGGCTTCGTGCACATCCACCTTTTCCGTGGCCAGCCACTCCACGCCCGCCGTGAAACCAAAGCCGCCGTTCTGGCCCGCCAGGGCGCAGAGGCGGTTGCG
The DNA here is from genome assembly GCA_025363715.1 of Holophagaceae bacterium. Lineage (GTDB taxonomy): Bacteria > Acidobacteriota > Holophagae > Holophagales > Holophagaceae > Geothrix. Next base: position 16,314 of record JANYLR010000087.1, read on the forward strand.
CAGGAGCGACCAGTCGGCACCGCGGCCCGCGAGGCGAAGGTTGTCGTGGGTTTCGCTGTAGTGCACCAGCAGGCCCGTGCGGCGACCCTGCCGCAGGCAGTGATCCAGGTAGTGGGCGACTTCGATGGGATGGTGGTTCTGAAAAAGTTCGGAATAGGCCCACTGCATGCCGCCTCGGGTCAGCAGGGTCTCGGTGGCCTCCCAGGCCCCGCCCAGGCCCTCCAGCAGGAAGATGGTCTCGGGATAGGCCCGGTGGACCTTGGCGAGGATGTACTGCCAGGCGGGCAGGGGCACCATGTAGCCCGCATCGCAGCGGAAGCCATCCACGCCCCGGTCGCACCAGACGAGCAGGGAGCGGGCCACCACGTCCCAGAGGGCCGGGCTGCCCTGGTCCAGTTCCACCAGATCCGCCCAGGTGTTGCCCCAGGCTCCGGGGCTGTGGAAGGTGCCATCCGGGTTGCGGCAGAACCAGTCCGGCTTGTTTTCCAGCAGGCGGGAGCCCCAGCCCGTGTGATTGACGAGGATGTCCAGGATCACCTGCCCACCCCGCTGATGGACAGCCGCTGTCAATTCCTGGAACTGTTCTTCCCCTGTAGTGCGCTGATCGAAATCCACCAGGGCTGGATCGACGGCCGTGAGGTCCAGCTGCGCGTAGGGGCTGCCGAAGCGGCCCATGCGCGCGAAGGTGGTGGGTACGGGACCCACGGGCAGCAGGTGCAGGATGCGGCAACCCAGGCGCTCCAGGATGTGGGGCAGGTTGGCCGTGAGGTCCCGCAGCCGGCCGGAGGGCGGGATGACGGCATAGCCGGCGCCGTCCAGGGCCTGGATCGCGTCCGCCAGATCGGGCCGTTGACGGGCCGCGGCCCCGCCGAACATGCGGGGAAAGGCGCAGTAGATGGTATTGGCCGTGCGCAGGCGATCCGGGTGGATGGACAGGCAGACGTTCTCACCCTCCGGCCAGTGCTGGAAGCCCTCCGGATCCACGCAGTAGGCCTTGGCGCAGAAGGAGCCGGGCTCGGTGAGGGCCAGGTCCAGCCTCCAGCCCTCGCCCCCCTCCGCCAGCGGAATGTCCCGCCAGGAAGAGCCAGCCGGATCGCGGGAGCCTTCGCCCGCCAGGGCCAGGGTCTCCTCCCGCATCCGCGCCCCGCGGGTGAGATTGGTGCGCAGGAAGGCCCGCCAGCCGGTGGCTCCCGGCTGTGGATGCGCCAACCCGAACACCACCCGGTCCCCCACGAAGCGGAGCAGCTGGGTGCCGGGGGGCGGAGTCATCACGGGTTGGGGCATGGGCGATTCAATAAAAACCATGAATCACTACGAAGACAGGAAGAAAAGCTCAAAACCAATGCCATTGCAGTTCTTCGTGGTCTTCCTGTCTTCGTGGTGAAAACAGCGTTTCTTCTGCCAAGAACACACATTCGCGAAATAGCGGATCTACTCGATCGGGAGTCGGCCCTGGCCCATGCGGATGATGGCCGGCACGTGCAGATCCTCGGCCCCACCCGGCAGCTCACCACTGGGGGTGGGGGCCTGGGGCATGAGCCGTGTGGGTGTGGGGCCCTGTTCGCCCGCGGGCACTTCGCCGTAGACGCGGCCGCTCACCACGTTGTTGGGCAGGGGCTGGCCAGCATTGACCGAGGTGTAGGCCAGGGGTGAAGCCTCTCCGGACCCGGGCAGGTTCAGGCTGTGCCGGCGATCCTCCAGGAGTTTCTCCTCCTGGTCGAAGCCGCTGGCGAGCACGGTGACCAGCACACGGTCCTCCATGCCTTCGCCTTCCACGGTGCAGGCCTTGATGTCGGGGCGCCCGTTGTAGTGATCCTGCAGGTAGTTCATGGCCGTCTCGATGGCATTGGCCTCCATGACCTCCCAGTCGGCGGTGATGGACACCATGACGTTGGCGGCGGCTCCGGACTGGGCCCGTTCCAGGAGGGGGCAGGCCAGGGCCTTGCGCAGGGCATCCATGACGGCTTCTTCCCCGCGCCCGGCGCCGGTGCCGATGAGGGCCTCGCCCCCGTTGCGCAGCACGGCCTCCACGTCGGCGAAGTCGCCGTTGATGATGCCGGGCTTGAGGATGAGGTCCGCAATGCCGCGCACACCCTGGATGAGCACACCGTCGGCGACTCGGAAGGCCTCCTTCATGGTGACGCGGGCATCGCAGACGTTCTTGAGGCGCTCATTGCTGACGACGATCACGGTGTCCGCCGTGTCCCGCAGATTGACCAGGCCCTCCAGGGCGAGATCACCCTTCTTGCGGCCCTCCCAGGCAAAGGGGGTGATGACCACGGCCACCGTGAGGGCGCCCAGCTCCCGGGCATAGTTCGCCAGCACCGGTGCCGCGCCCGTGCCCGTGCCGCCGCCCATGCCAGCCGTGATAAAGATCATGTCGGCGCCCTGCAGGGCCGCCAGCACTTCCTCTCGGCTTTCCTCCGCCGCTACGGCGCCGCGCTCGGCGCTGCCGCCCGCGCCCAGTCCCCGGCTGCTCTGGGGGCCCAGGGGCAGCTTCAGGTGGGCCTTGCTGTGGGCGAGGCTCTGCTGGTCCGTGTTCATGGCGATGAACTGCACGCCGGTGACGCCGCTGTCGATCATGCGGTTGATGGCGTTGCAGCCCGCGCCGCCCACGCCCAGCACCTTGATGTTGGCGCCGGGAAGACCGTGGGGGCAGGGCAGGAAGGGGGTCTCAGACATCGGGGCTCCCGAAAAGGACTGGGCTTGAGGGTTCATGGCTAGAACAGTTTCTTGAAGCGGCCGAGGAAGCCATCGCCCCGGTCCTGTTTGCCACGGGTTTCGTTCATGTCCTTCGACAGGGCCTTCACCGCGCCGAGGGCATTCACGAAGAAGGGGTTGCCGGTGGCCTGGGGCAGTCCGGACACGCCCTGGATGCGGCCCAGGACCACCCGGGGCCGGCCCAGCAGGGTCTGGGCGAGGATGGGCAGGTGGGTGAGCAGCGCGCCGCCGCCCACCAGGTGCACACCGCCGTGGATTTCATGCATGAGGCCCGTGCGGCCCATTTCGGAAAGCACCAGATTCAGCAACTCCGCGGCGCGGGCCTGGAGCACTTCGGCGATCTCCCGGCGGGAGACCAGCCGGCCCTCCTCCTCGAGCTCGATGGATTCCTCGGTGGGCACGTGGTTGGGAAGCACGGTGCCGAAGCGCATCTTGACGCGCTCGGAGGCGGCGATGCCGCCCAGGTGCTTGGTGATCTCCAGGTCGCGGGTGAAGTGCGCGCCGCCGATGGGGATCACAGCGGAATGAAACAGCGTGCCATGCAGGAAGATGCCCAGGTGGGTGAGCTGTTCGCCGATGTCCACCACCACGGCGCCATTCTCGCGGTCCTCGCGGCTCAGCACGGCCTCCGCGCTGGCCAAGGGCGAGTACATCAGCTCAGAGCCGTGCAGCCCGGCATTCTTCAACGCGAGCTGAATGTTCGTGATGACGGGGCTGGGCGCCACGATGATTCGGACCTCGGCTTCCAGCGTTTCTCCGAACATGTTCACGGGGTTGCGGATGTCCCGTTGGCCCTTGATGTGGAAGATCTGCGGGATGCGGTGGAGGACCAGTTCCTCCTTAGCCAGCTTGCAGCTGTTGGTGGCCTGTTCCAGCACGCGGTCCCGGTCCGCGGCGGTGATGATCTTGTCGCCGCTGGAAATGGTGATGGAATCGCGCAGGTTCTCGCCCTTGAACTGGATGCCGTCCACGGCCACGCGGATGCCTTCGACCTTGGCCTGCCCGGCGGTGTTCATGGCCTCTTCCACGGCCCGGACGATGGCGCGGGTGCTGAGGTCCATGTCCGTGATCTGGCCCTGGGTAAAGCCGCCCTGGGGCGAGGCCTGGCCCGTTCCTGTCACGTTCAGCGTCCCGTCTTCCTCCTGGACGGCCACCACCGCCACCACTTTGCTTGCACCAAGGTCGAGCCCAAGAAGAACGGCGCGCTGCGGCATGAACATCCTTTTCCTTGGTTCTAGGTATATACCAGTTTTCCCCGAAAAATCGAGGATTCACCGACCGGAAAACGCCGATTTCTTTCCCTGGAGCTCAGCGCCGGGGCTTTGCCGGGGCGGGGGCGTCCTCGGGTTCGCCCACCGCGACCTCGTCATCCCACCGGAGGTCCACGTAGCGGAGCCGGCTGAGATCCGGCCGCTGGGACAGGCGATCCACGAAGAGTCCCTGGAAATTGGGCACGTTTTTCGTCACATCCTGCTTTGATAAGTAAATGGGGGCTGGAAGTCCCTCGATATAGGCCACTGGCCCCTTTGGACTATCGCGTAATTCCGTGATGCGTTCATAAAAGCCCAGCTGTCTCTCGCGCAGGGTCCTGGCAGCGCTCACCAAATGGGCCAGGCCACGATCTGTCTGGCTGGCGGGATCCACCACCACAGGAATGGGATTTAAGTTGGATTGGGTGACGCGATCCAGCAGAACCCCGTCATCCGACACCAGGAACACGCCATTGGGACGCACCAGCCAGAGTACGGGCTGCCGCTCCTCGATGGCGAGACTGAGCCGGTCTGGGGGATCCTTGCGAATCTGCAGCCCTCGCACCCAGCGCTTGGCCTCGATGCGGGAGCGCAGCTCCTCCGCATCCACCCAGAAGAGGGGCTTCCCGAGCACCAGCTGGTCCGCCAGCTTCTGGATCTCCGCCTGCCGTTCGCCCCGACAGCCGCTGATATTGACTTGTTCGATGATGAGCTTCTGGAGCCCCAGGTACCGGGTGCCCAGCTCCATCACACCCCAACCCGCGAGGCCCAGCACCGCCAGGGTGATGCCCGCCCGGGCCCAGGGGAGCCAGGGGCGCTTGGGGCGGGTGCGGGGGAGTATGGACATGGGGGTCAGTCTACCGCCTTGAGGCGGGGGGCTCGGAAGCCTCTATCCTCTAGGACCTGGGAGGGAGCCCCATGGCCTCGATCGCCCCCGATGACATTCCACCGCTCCTCGAGTCGTTGTTCCGCTCCGACTCGCGCCGGATCCTCGCCTCGTTGATCCGCCTGCTCGGCGATTTCGACCTGGCCGAAGACGGGATGCATGATGCGTTCACGGCCGCGCTGGAATCCTGGCCCCGGGACGGGGTGCCGGACCACCCTCGCGCGTGGCTGGTTTCCACGGGCCGCTTCAAGGCCATTGACCGCCTGCGGCGGTCCGCACGATTCAACACCTCGATTGACGGTCTGGCCGAGCTGCCTGATGAAGGCACGCCCGGCCCTGTCGAGGAGGACCGGGTGGAAGATGACCGGCTGCGGCTGGTGTTCATCTGCTGCCATCCGGCGCTGTCGCCGGAGGCCTCCATCGCGCTGACGCTCCGGGAAGTCTGTGGCCTTACGACGGAAGCCATCGCGCGTGCCTTCCTCATCCCGCCTCCGACCCTGGCGCAACGGATTGTCCGTGCGAAGGCGAAAATCCGGGAGGCGGGCATTCCCTATGAACTCCCGGGCCAGGTCGAGTTGCCGGATCGGCTGGGCCTCGTGCTCAAGGTTGTCTATCTGGTGTTCAACGAAGGCTACTCCGCCTCCTCTGGCGAGGCGGTGACGCGGCCTGATCTGTCGGGCGAGGCGATCCGCCTGGGCCGCCAGCTCCTTGAACTGCTGCCGGACCCGGAAGTGATGGGGCTCCTCGCCCTCATGCTGCTGCAGGAATCCCGCAGGGCCACGCGGGCCTCGGCGAGCGGGGATCTCGTGTTGCTGGAGGACCAGGACCGTTCGCGGTGGGATCGAGGGCTGATCACTGAAGGAAAGGCCCTGGTGAAACAGGCCCTGGCGTCCCGCCGGGTCGGTCCCTACGCCCTGCAGGCGGCGATTGCCGCGGTCCACGCGGAGGCTGTGGAACCGTCAGCCACGGACTGGAGCCTGATCATCGGGCTGTACACCCTCCTGGCCCGGATCGCGCCTTCGCCGGTGGTGGACCTCAACCGGGCGGTGGCGGTGGCCATGCGGGACGGCCCCGAGGCCGGGCTGGACCTCACCGATACCCTCCTGTCGGGCCGGAAAATGGAGGAGTACCACCTGGTGCACTCGGTCCGCGCCGACCTTTGCCGCCGTCTGGGTAGAACAGAAGAGGCGCTCGCCTCGTACCGTCAGGCCCTCCGACTGGTCCAGCAGGAACCCGAACGGCGGTTTCTCGAGCGGCGTGTGGCCGAGCTTCAAAAAACTATTCCTGACCCTGTCGAATTGGCCCCCCTTCGCACGACCAGGGGATGAAGGCGGTCAAAACGACCCCAAAGGAGCCACCCATGAAATACATCTGCTTTGGATACCTCGACGTCCACCAGTGGTCGAAGCTCACCCAAGATGAGCAGAACGCCATGATTGACGCCTGCATCGCCTACGACGAAGGCCTGAAAAGGGATGGCCACTGGGGCGGCGGGGAAGGGCTGCAGGGCCCCGAGACCGCCACCATGGTGCGATTCCAGCATGACAAGGTGTCCGTGACGGACGGGCCCTACGCCGAGACCAAGGAACTGCTGGGGGGCCTCCTGATCCTCGAGGCCAGGGATCTCAACCACGCCATCCACCTGATCTCGAACCACCCCGGTGTGAAGATGGGGCCTTGGGAGGTCCGGCCCGCGGCGGACATGACCCAGATGATCCGCGAAAGTGAGCAGCGGCGCTCCGCGTCCAAGTAGCCACGCTCGTCCTGGACCCACCCTCCAGCCCTTGGATTCTAGTGGCCCTGGAGGGAGGCTCCAGGATCATCCCGCCAGATCTCCACTTCGGCCTCCAGGGCTACGCCCCAGCGTTCCAGCACTGCGGCCTGAACTCGGTCCATCAGCTCCGCGAACTCGGCAGCGGTGGCGTGACCGTGGTTCACGAGGAAGTTGGCATGCTCGGGACTCACCTCGGCATCGCCCACGCGCAGGCCCTTGAGGCCTGCCTGGTCGATGAGGCGGCCCGCGCTCTGGCCGGGCGGGTTCTTGAAGATGCAGCCGGCGTTGCGTCTTGAGAGGGGCTGGCTGGTGCCTCGTTTCTCGCGGTACTCCGCCACCTTGGCGCGAATGGTCGCGGGATTCCCATCCGCCAACTCGGCCGTGGCCGAAAGGACCACCCGGCCTCCTGTGAGGAAGCTCCAGCGGTAGGTGAACTCGCCGGGTTCCGGCGCCTTCTCCACCAGCTCGCCTTCCGGAGTGAGGAAGCGATAGCGGACCAGCACATCGATCCACTCGCGGCCGTAGGCGCCGGCGTTCATGCGGATGGCGCCGCCCAGGGATCCTGGGATGCCGCTGGCGAACTCCAGGCCCGCGAGGCCCGCCTCGGCGGCGGCCTCCGCCAGGGCGATGTGGCCGTGGCTGGCGGGGGCCGTGAAGCGGCGGCCTTCGCGGCACGCCACCTTCGGCAGGGCCAGGCGCAGCACGGGCCCTTCCACATCCCCCAGCACCACCAGGTTCGAGCCGCCCCCCAGCACCCGCCAGGACAGACCCTCCCGGGCGCAGGCGCGCACGAAGGCCTGGGCTTCCAGCTCCGTCGTGGGCTCGAAGAGCCAGCGGCAGAGCCCGCCCACGCCCAGCGTGGTGAGGCGGGCGAAGGGCACGTCCCGCCGGTGGGGAACCTTCAGCAGCTCATCGGGCAGGGGGCGCGTCATCGGGACCAGTATGGCCTCAGGTGTCGGCCGCAGGGCTCGTCCTCAGGGATCCAAGCACCATCTTCATCAGGCCCTCGATCATATGGCGCAGGCTCTCTGGGTCCTGGGCGGATTCCTTGAATCCGTGCACGGCGCGCGTGAGGATGTGGGCGATCTGGTCCGGCGTCAGGGCCTGATCCGGCGCCTGGGCGTGGAGCGGCGCGAGGATGGCCGCGAGCTCGGCTTCAAAGGCCGCGGTGCCCTGCTCGATGGTTTCGCGGGCGAAGGCGAGGCTGCAGTCGATCAGCTCCTTGGCATCCGGCGTCGCCATGAGCAGGCCGAAGGGGCGTACCGCCCACAAATCGAAGGCGAGGCGGAGCTTCTCCTCGACACTCGACGGGGCCTTCAGTCCTTCGCGGAGCTCCGCCAGGGTGCGGGCCAGGAAGTCGCGCAGCACTTCCTCGAAGACTTGTTCCTTGTTGCAGTAGAGGAGGTACAGGGCCGGCCGGGAAACCCCTGCCGCCGAGGCGAGATCGCCCATGGTGGTCCGCCGGTAGCCGTACCGGAAGAAGACCGACTGGGCGGCCTCCAGGACCTTGGCCTTTTTGGCTTCCCTCATGAAACCAGGATTGACAAAATTTGTCCGGATGTCAATACTGTCGTGTGGACATTTTTAGTAAAAATGTCAAAACTATGTGGGAGAAGAAATATGATTAATAAAGGATGGACCCTCCAGGACATCCCCGACCAGTCGGGTCGGGTGGTGGTGGTCACCGGGGCCAACACTGGCACGGGCTTCGAGACGGCCAAGGTCCTGGCGGGCCGGGGCGCCACGGTGATCCTGGCTTGCCGGAATGCCATGAAGGCGGACGAGGCGGCCCGGCGTATCCAGCGTACCCACCGGGGCTCAAGGGTGGAGACGCAGCCCCTCGACCTCGGTTCCCTGGCCTCCGTGCGGCAGGCCGCCGCTGCGATCCTGGCCCGCCACGAGCGCCTGGACCTGCTCATCAACAACGCCGGCGTGATGGTTCCGCCCTTCGGCAAGACCCTGGATGGCTTCGAGACCCAGATCGGCACCAACCACTTCGGCCCCTATGTCTTCACCGGGCTGCTGCTGGACCGCCTGCGGGCCACGCCGGGTTCCCGCATCGTGACCATGAGCAGTGGCGCCCACCGGATGGGACGCATCCACTTCGAGGACCTGCATTTCGAGGAGGCCTATCGGGCCTGGGCGGCCTATAGCCAGTCCAAGCTCGCCAACCTGCTCTTCACCTACGAGTTGCAGCGCCGCCTGAGCGCGGCCGGATCGGGGACCCTCGCGGTAGCCGCCCACCCCGGCTGGGCGCGGACCGAGCTGCAGCGCCACGCGGGCTGGATCCGCTGGCTGCGGGTGCTGGGCGTGGAAGGACTGTTGAGCCAGGATGCCCTGGGTGGCGCGCTGCCCCTGCTGCGGGCGGCCACGGACCCCACGGCGCAGGGCGGCGGCTATTTCGGCCCCTCGGGCTTCCAGGAAATGAAGGGTGCCCCGATCCGGGTCCAGTCCACACCACTTTCCCACGACGCCGACCTCCAGCAGCGCCTGTGGCGGTGCTCCGAGCTGAGCACCGGCTTCGCCTATGCCGTCTAGACGCCGCCGCGCGGCTGCCCTCTTCCTGGTGCTGTTCGCAGGCGTGGGTGGCTGGTGGGCACAGGAATCCATCTCATCCCCGAGGAGCCCTCGCATGCAACATTCCCCCCAATGGAGCAATGGGCGCTTCCACAACCCCCAGCCCCTGTGGAACGACTACCTGGGCGCCTTTGGAACCGTCCTGCGGCGGGATGCGAACTCGACGCCGAAGGAACCCCTGCCGGTGCTTCACCCCACCCACGCGGACCTCGCGAAGGATTCCGCCTCAGGTCTTCGCGCCACCTGGCTGGGCCACTCCACGGTCTACGTGGAGCTCGACGGCCTCCGCATCCTCACGGACCCGGTCTGGGGCCCGCGAGCCTCACCCTTCGGCTGGGCGGGGCCGAAGCGCTTCTTCGATCCGCTGATCCCGCTGGAAGATGTGCCGATTCCCCAGGCGGTGGCCATTTCGCACGACCACTACGACCACCTGGACCGCGCCACCCTCCGTCGCATCAAGGACTGGGACACCCGCTTCATCGTGCCCCTGGGTGTGGGGGCGCGACTGGTGGACTGGGGCGTGCCCGCCGCCCGCATCACCGAACTGGATTGGTGGGAGTCCACTCGGGTCGGCGATCTGGAGGTCGTCCTCACCCCGGCCCGCCACGCCTCGGGCCGGAGCCTCTTCGACAAGGACCGGACGCTGTGGGGAGGCTTCGCCTTCCTGGGGCCCCGCCACCGGGTCTACTACTCCGGCGATACCGGGATGTTCCCCGGCCTCGCCGACATCGGCACCCGGCTCGGCCCCTTCGACCTGACAATGATCGAGTCCGGCGCCTACGGCCAAGCCTGGCCGGACTGGCACCTGGGACCCGAACAGGCCGTGCGGGCCCATGCGATGGTGCAGGGGAAGGTCATGCTGCCGGTCCACTGGGGCCTTTTTGACTTGGCCGCCCACGGCTGGACCGAGCCCATCGAGCGGGTGCTGGCGGCGGCTCGGGCGGCGGGAATCAGCGTGGGGGTTCCAAGGCCTGGAGAAAGCCTCGAGCCGGAGGCACTGCCGGCGCCCGCACGCTGGTGGCCCGCCTTGCCCTGGAAGACGGAGGACGAGGTGCCCATCCGCGCGACAGCGAACGGCCTCAAACCCCAGACTGTTCCCGGAGGTGGCTCATGAAGGTGCTCCTGTTCGGCGCCACGGGCATGATCGGGCAGGGGGTCCTGCGGGAGTGCCTGCGGGATCCGCGCGTCGACGAGGTGCGCTCCATCGTGCGCAGTCCCTCGGGCACGGCACATCCGAAGCTAACCGAGATCCTGCACCAGGACTTCCTCGACTACCGGGCCATCGAGGGGCGGCTCGCGGGTCTGGATGCCTGCTTCTGGTGCCTGGGTGTCTCCTCTGCGGGCATGGGGGAGGCGGAGTACCGCCGCATCACCCTGGACATGACCCTGGCGGCAGCGGAAACGCTGGTTCGGCTGAATCCCACCATGACCTTCTGCTACATCTCCGGCGCCGGCGCCGACAGCACCGGGAAGGGCCGCATCATGTGGGCGCGGGTGAAGGGCCAAATCGAGAACGCCCTCCTGCGGCTGCCCTTCAAAGCGGTGTACCTCTTCCGCCCGGGCTTCATCCAGCCCCTGCATGGCATCACCTCCCGGACGCCCCTGTACCGGTGGATCTACCAAGTGCTGGGGCCCCTGTTCCCGCTCATCAAGGCCCTCTTTCCGACGGGCGTCATCACCACCCAGCAGCTGGGTCAGGCCATGATCCAGGCCTGCGCCGAAGGCGCGCCCCACACGGTGCTGGAGATGCGGGATCTGACATCGTGGGGGCGGCCAGGCTAGGCCCGGACCTCGGTTGGCAGGGCGACTCCTTTTGGCTTTCAGGGGTGGAGAGCCTTGGTGACGGAGACCGCCATGGGCGTGGTGCGCCGGCCGATGAGCCGGCTGAGGGCCGGGTCCTCCGCGTGCAAGGCCCCTTTCGCCGCACCCGCGTCGGAGTCGGCCAGCAGCGCGGCCAGCCCTTCCGGAAGCCCGGCGCCCAGCAGCACCCCACGGTAATCAGCCTCGGGGAGGTTCTTGTACACCATGGCTTCACCAGACTGCTTGGCGACCTCTGCGGTCAGCTCGGCCAGGGTGTACGAGGTGTCCCCAGCCAGCTCGTAGATGTGGCCCGCCTGGTGTTCCATCAGCAGCACCGCGGCGGCGGCTTCCGCATAGTCGGCGCGGGCTGCGGAGGCGATGCGTCCTTCGCCGGCGCTGCCCAGGAAGGCCCCGAGGGCCAGCGCGGTGGGGATGCTGGCCATGTAGTTCTCCGTGTACCAGCCATTGCGCAGCAGCACGAAGGGCAGGCCGGAGGCCTTCAGGTAGGCTTCGGTCTCAACATGTTCGGGGGCCAGGCCCAGGGGCGACTGATCCGCTTTCAGCAGGCTGGTGTAGGCCAGCAGCTTGATGCCAGCCTGCTTGGCGGCGTCGATGACGGCCTTGTGCTGCGGAGTCCGCTGGCCGACTTCGCTGGAGGAGATGAGCAGGAGCTTCTCGACGCCTGCCAGGGCGGAGGCCAGGGTCTCGGGGCGGCTGTAGTCGGCCTGGCGGATTTGCACGCCGAGGGCGGCGAGATCCTGGACGCTGTCCGGCCGGCGGACCAGCGCCACGAGGCCCGTGGCGGGAACCTGCTTCAACAGGGAGTGGATGACGAGGCGGCCCAGCTGGCCGGAGGCGCCGGTAATGGCAATCATGGGGAACTCCTTGGGTTTTGTAACCATGATGGTTACGATTGTGGATAAAAAAAGTCACGACGCCCGGGTCTGGATGTCCTTGACCAGATGAACGAGGGTGGTGCGGGCCAGCTCCGCTTCCATGGCTGCCTGGGCGGCTTCGAAGATGCCCACCAGGGTCGACTGGATGTTCTTGCCGATGGGGCAGCGGGGATTGGGTTTGGCGCTGTGCAGCGAAAACAAGGCCGCGCCTTCCACGGCCAGGTGGATGTCCCGGAGGGTGATCTTTCCTGGCTGGCGCAGCAGCTGCCAGCCGCCTCCGGGCCCTCCCTGGGAGCCCACAAACCCGGCCTCCCGCAGCCGCGCCAGCAAGCGACGGATGACCACCGGGTTGGTGTTGACGCTGCCTGCGATGAACTCGGAGGTGAGGGGATCCGGCCCGCAGTGGGCGAGCAGGGCGAGTATGTGGATGGCGATGGTGGTGCGGCTGCTGATGCTCATGGGAAATCCATATCCGTAACCACTATAGTTACGATAATCGAACCTGTCAAGGGCCCGAGCGTTCCAGCTCCAGCAGCCGCTGCTTTCGCGCCAGCGATCCGAAGGCGCTCCAGCCGCCTGGGCCGTGGGCCGCCACAACGCGGTGGCAGGGCACCAGGATGAGGATGGGGTTGGCCTTCACCGCCTGGCCCACGGCCCGGGCCGCGCCGGGGCGTCCCGCCAGCAGGGCCACCTCGCCGTAGCTGATCGTCTGTCCGGCTTTCGTGGACCTCAGAATCTCCGCCACCTTGAGCTGGAAAGGCGTCAGATCGGAAAGGTCCAGGGGGATGCGGCTCAGATCCTGGGGCTGCCCGGCAAGGTGCGCCATGAGCCCGCGGATGGCCTCCAGCACCCAGGCCGGGGCGTCCCGGGCCTCGTGCTCCAGGGTTCCTTCCATGAAGCGGAGGCCACAGATGCCAGCCGCCGTCCAGGCCAAGTGGATCCGGCCGAGGGCGGTGGCGAAGGACAGGGTGGACACCATGGGGGCCAGCTTACCGAGAGATGACCTGCCCCCAGCGACTTCAGCTCGGCATGGCCGTCCCATACAGGTATTTCTCGAAGAAGTCTGTGTAGTCCTTCTTCGTGATCATCTTCAGGAGAATGATCAGGTCCTGTGTGGTCCCAGGACGTCCCTTGAGGGATGTCTGGAAAGACCGCATCAGGGTCGCAAAAGCCTGGTCGCCTATCTCGGTATGGATCTTGTAAAGGAGGATGGCCCCCTTCCCATACAGGAGGCCCCACCGAATCCGGTGAGTATTCTGGTAGTTGTCAAGGTCCTGAACCCTTCTTACAGTCGGAATCGTCGCTAGAGTTGCCTGCGCCTGAGCTTCACTCGTCCAGTTGACCATGAGGCGTTTGAATTCCGACTCACCCCTTCCGCTTCGAATGACCAGGGCAGAGCAGTACTGGGCGAAGGCCTCGGAAATCCAGTTCTCTTCGTCACTGGCGATCATGACCTGGTCGCCCCAGTACTGGTGGGCGATCTCGTGGGCATAGCGCTGATTGATCCCGTAGGAGAACCAGCGGTTGTAGACGCCAAGGAGGGGATTGAACGCCTCGTTGGTGATGAAGAGAAAACCACTGGGGGCCTGGCCAGAACCATAGGAATTCCGCTGCACGATGTTCAATTCCTTGACGGGGAAGGGCCCCAGCATGGGTTCGTAGAATTTGATGATGTCCAGCGCAAGGGTGGCGAGCTTCCGGTCGGAGCTCGACTTGTGGGCATAGCTGGCCACCCGCACCGTGATGCCATCCCGGCTCATCTCCTCAAGAATGTATTTGCCAGCCACGATGAAAAAGTCTGAACTCGGCTGATCCACACGGGTTTCCAGCACGTGAAACGCCCCCTCTTCCCTGCGGTTGAGCGTCTGGCCACTGGCGAGCGGGAAGAATGGTTTCTCACTGCGGATTTTCGAACTCGCCGTAAACCGCATTCCCTCCATTTGCGTTGATGGAAGCCAAGGCTCATCCCCAAGCTCCCAGCAGGTGAGCTCATTTGGCTGGATGAGGAAGTCTCCCTCGACCTCGAAGCGCAATTTAATGGAATCCCCAAGCACAGATGGGCTTGAGAGCTCGATCAAAAGTTCGTTTTCCTGATGGTTGAAATTCAACTTCCTACCATCCTGAGTCACATTCAGCAGCTTGAGATGACGATCAACGCCTGTATTTGGGACAAGAATCGTATCGATCAGGCTCAGACTCATCACCTTCATGCCAGACGATTGCGGGACAAAGGTTTCTGTTGCCACGTAGGTGCAGGTCTCATTGGCATGAGCTACCAAATCCAGGTCCACATGTCGCATGATGAAGGGTGGATTAACCGGGTGTCGCGGCTGGGATCCCAGAACGCGGGTGGAAACGGGGGCCATGACCAGGATATTGGTCAGCCACTTGCCTTCGCGTGTGGATCGCGGTCTTCCGAACCACAATTGCTCGGAGCGCATGGTCCAGGGATCCCGCACGAATTCCCAGAGTCCCTGGTCGCCCACAAAGTTCATGTACCAGGCGGCCTGGGCGGGGAGATTGTGGCGAGCCGCCAGGATGGTGTGGTTCCGGTTTCGCCAGCCAGGCGCCAGGTACTTAGCACGGAAGGCAGAAAGAGCTTGGCTGAGTGACTCGCCCGGCTGTGGATTTGCTGGACCGAAGGGCGGAAGCTGCAGCCCCTCGTAGAGGAGGTTGAATTCCCGGACGGAGATGTCGAGGAACAGCGACCGCCCTTCCCAGCGCGGCTTGACCTTGGTGTTGCTCGCGATGTTGAATCTGACCACGGGGATCTCATCTTCCTGGTCGATCGGAAGGGTGAAGACGCCCGTGCCCTTGAAGTAGACCCCCACTTCTCGATCGCCGTCCATGAGTGGGAGGACCTGCCCCTCCGCCAGTCGCAGCTGCCCCTTGCCCAGGGTCAGGTTCCAGTTCGAAATGTTTCGCGCCGCCCCGGGGGTGGGGGCGATCAACCCTTGAACCTGCCTCTGTAGATCCGGATCAGGGATGGTTTCAGCGCCGAGGGAGCTCCCGAGCATGAAACAGGAAAGCGCAAGGGCCAGAAATGGTTTCATGTCATCTCCATGCTGCTCTTTGGGAGAATTCCCCGACATCCAGTGGTGAATCACTTCGAAACCTACCTCGAGGACCAATGAGGTGTCTATCACAACTGGCTGGTGAGCCACTGTTTCTCCTGTGCGCCTCCGCCCAGGGAAGATCGTGGCTCGTTGAAAAGCCTGGTTCAGATCGTTGTTGATCCTCAGATGACACCGAAACCGGCAGGGGTTCGGCCGTCCCTCAGACGGCGACTTGGTGCTGCGCCTCCTTGGCTGGGATGAAGCTCATGGCCCGCTCGGCCAGGGCGGCGATGGTGAGGGAGGGGTTCACGCCGATGTTGGCGGAGATGGCCGCACCATCGATGACGTAGAGGCCCTCATAGCCGAAGAGCCGGTGGCGGTGGTCGATGGCGCCGGTCTGGGCCGAATCGCCCATGGGGGCCCCGCCGAGGATGTGGGCCGTGGTGGGGATGCCCAGCAGCGTCTCGGTCATCAGGCTCGTGGGGTAGCCGTCCAGGTGCCGGGCCACCCGCTCCGCCAGATCCGAGGCCTCAGGAGTCCAGGCCTTGGCCGGGGGACCGTCGCCGGTTTCCGTGACCGCCCAGCGGGTGAACGCGGTCCGCCAGCTTCGGCCCAGGCGCATGCGGATGTGCCCATCCACGGTCTGCATGTAGAGCAGGATCATGGTGTACTTCGCCCAGTCCGGCACCAGGTAGGTCCGCACGGTCCGGAGCGGGTGGCGCAACACCGCTTTGAGGGCGTTGGCGAAACGCTGGCCCAGGGTGTCGCCGGGGGCGGCGGGCATCATGAGCGGGCGGAAGACCCCGGCCCCGGCGGAATAGCGCACTGGCTCGATGTGGGAGTGCTCGTCGGTGTGGAGGATGGAGCCGATGGCGATGCCCTGGGACAGATCCTTGTCGCGCCGCTGGGTGACGACCCCCAGCAGTACCTCCGAGTTGGTTCGCACGAAATCGCCGACGCGGTCGGAAAGGGCGGGCAGGCCCGCGGGATCGTCCTTCAGTTTCAGCAGGAGCGGCACGGTGCCGAGCACGCCCCCGGCGAAGATGATCTGTTTGGCGCGGTAGGTCTTCTTGGTGTTCAGGGCGGGGAGAGCCCAGGTGCCCTGCCGGGCCTCCACGTCGTAGCCACCTTCGACCGCGGGGCGCACCCAGGTCACTTCGGTATCCGCCTCGATGCGCAGCCCCCGCTTCTCCGCGAGGTAGAGGTAGTTGCGATCCAGCGTGTTCTTCGCGCCGTGGTTGCAGCCCAGCATGCAGCCGCCGCAGAGGGTGCAGCCCGTGCGCTCCGGGCCCTCGCCGCCGAAGAAGGGATCCGGCACGGTCTCACCGGTCTTTCCGAAATAGACCGCCACGTCCGTCTGCTCGAAGGAGCTCTCCCGGCCCAGTTCCTTCGCCACCTCCCGGAGCACTTCATCGGGATAGGTCAGGCTCGGGTTCCGGGTGGCCCCCAGCATCCGCAGCACGGTCTGGTAGTGCCCGGCCAGCTCCGCCTTCCAGTCCGCCAGGTGGCGCCAGGATTCGGCCACGAAGAAGGGATCCTTGGGCACGGGCAGGGTGTTGGCATAGACCAGGGAGCCACCGCCCACCCCCACGCCGGAGAGGGCCGTCACGTGGCCCAGGAAGGTCATCTTGAAGAGCCCCCGGAAGCCCACCTGGGGCAGCCAGAAGAAGCGCTTCAGGTTCCAGTTGGTCCTGGGGAAGTCGCCGGGGCGCAGGCGGCGGCCCTTCTCGAGCACCAGCACCTTGTAGCCCTTCTCCACCAGCCGCAGGGCGCTCACGCTGCCACCGAAACCGGAGCCGATGATGATGAAGTCCCATTCCATGGCGGGTCTCCCGGGAGGGCGCTAGGCTGATGGCATGCGCTGGCTTGCGATCGATCATGGCACCAAGAAGATCGGCCTCGCCTTTTCGGACGAGCTGGAGATCCTGGCCTCGCCCTTCGAGGTGTGGCCCCAGGAGGGGGAGCGCACCCTCGCCCGACTGGTGAGTCTCTGTCGCGAGGAAGCTGTGCAGGCCCTGGCCATGGGGTTGCCCCGCCACAAGGATGGGGCCGAGAGCGCCACGGCGCCCGCGGCCCGGGCCTTCGGCGAAGCCCTCGCTGCCCGCACAAGCCTGCCCCTGCGTTTCGTGAACGAGCACCTCAGCAGCGCGGAGGCCGAGCGCCTGCTGCGGGAGCGGGGCGTCAAGCCTGAGAAGCGGAAGGCCATGCTAGATGCGGCCGCGGCGGCCGTGATCCTGAGTGAGCTGCTGGAGGATCGGCGGTCGAAGGGGATTCCCGCAGGCCGGTTGGACTGATTCCCGCTGTGAAACGTGGCCGGAGTGCGGATGATGAACGTGTTCCCGGAGCTCCCATGACACCCCGCACCCTGGCGGCCGGCCTCGTCCTGGTCCTGGGACTGCAGGCTCAGGCGCCCTCCCTGACCGTGCGGCTGGCGGCGGCAGATGCCGTGGTGGCCGCCCACTACCGGGGTGAGCCTCGGGAGGTGGCCCGGGCCAGGTCCAATTCGGCCATCGAGGCCTTCAATGCCCGCGCCAAGTCCGCCCAGGCTGAGCTGGACGCCGCCAAGGCCGCCCTGGACCGCGACTTGGCTTCGGCTCGGCAGGTCCAGGCCAGCCTTCGGGAGCAGCTCAAGGGCCTCGATGCGGCCCTCCGGAAGGTTCCCGACGGCAACGACCAGGAGGGCAATGCCCGCTACCAGGCCAGAGTGGTGGAACGAAAGCACCTGGGGGGGAAAGTCAACGAACTCGTCGGGCAGGAGACCCTGGCCGTGGATGGCTACAACGCCCAGGTGCGGCGTGTTCAAGAGGAACAGGTCCGGCTACGGGCGGAGGTCCGAGTCGGCCGGGAGGCGGTGGATCGGCGGGTGGCCGCCTTCGAGGCCTTCGCCAGAGGCGGAGGCGACCTCGCGTTCTTCACGGAGGTGAACCACCTGCTGGTGGAGGCGCGGAAGGCGGGCGATGCCCCGGCCCTGGCCCGAGTCCGGGCCCTGCGCCGGGAGCTCGGCACCTGGGCCATGGCCTCGGAAGCCCGCAGCCCCCATGGCCTGATCGTCCTGGAGGTGCGACTAGGTGAGGAGCCCGTCTGGCTTGTGCTTGATACCGGCGCCAGCGACGTGGTGGTGGCGCCAGAAGTGCTGGAGGCCACGGGCATCTCCCTGGCTGTCGGGGAGGACAACACCTTCGTGGTGGTGGGCGGCCAGCGTCTACGGGGCCGGGCGGTCCAACTGCCCCGGCTAAGCGTGGCGGGGCAGGCCCAGTCCGATCTCCCCGCCACCGCGGTCAGCCCCTTCCAGGTGGGAGTGGATGGCCTCCTGGGGCAGGCCTTCCTTAAGGGGTTCGTCTACACGGTGGATGAACGAAGGGCCGAGAAACTGGCGTTGGTGAGGAAACCCTAGAGATCCGACTTACCTGGGTTCACTACCCGATTACCACGAGTCAACACCACATCACCGGCCACGATTTTGGGAACCGGTGAGGAACAGGGAGGAAAAGTGGTATGAGGTAATGGAGGGCCTCAACTACTTCGCTTTCGCCTGTTGCTTGTGGATGCAGCTTCGAATTCCTAGGTCGTCAGCGCATCGGAGATGACATCTATCTTGGGGCCAGTGTAAACATCTGAGTCGCGATCAAACCCAAGGACGGAAACGCACGCACTTAGCGAAGTCGCTTCCGAAGGAAAGTGCTTAATGGATTGCATGTATTGCGATCTCTCAGAGCGGTCTAAAAATTACACTAGGCTACTGGCCCTGCTTTTCTATGGGCTGTGCATCCTGACCGGCCTCAGTTTCTGATCCAGCGGGATTTTCTGTTGCCCTGAACACGGCCATCAGCAATCCAGCCGAACTATTTGGATTTCGCAGGTGATCAAGTGTTGCTTTACGAACCTGGAGGCCCTGTGCCAGATCGCTTGTTCCTTTGAACGCCTCAGCGAAAGCCGCAAGGGGGACTCCGGCAACATGAAGAAACAAGGCAACCATCAGCGTTTTGGCACGAACAATGGCATCCCAAATACCGCCTGTGTCCAGGACGATGGCCCGTTTCTCATCAATCCAATGGGTATAGTAGTCCCGTGTGTCTATCCAGGATTGGGGCACGGTGTCCTCATCAAGGATGTGGTTCCGTAGTCTCGCCGGAAGCACCCCAGTAAGTGCATCCATTCGCTCGCGAAGCGTTGGACGTTTTCTCCTCTTTGGGATCACCTGAGGCATAAAACCCACCGGAAGTGCCCGCTGTAATCCTTCCAAGGCTTGCATCCAAGCCAAGAACTCCATGTGGATCCACAACCGCTCCCTGCCAGAGGCAAACACGCTTTCGGCCAGGGCCGTCGGATGTTGGATGGCGGGGTAGACCTCGAACCATTTTTGGAGCAGCGCCGCAAGAGGGCGTTCTACTATCGCGAGAGGCATAAAGAAGTCCCGCTGTTGGGTTAGCCCGCAGCATTTCCGGTTGCCGAAGGTCCAAAGAATAGATGCGTGATCATGCTCAGAATCGTCGTAGGCATCAATCCGATCTGGCGACATGGAAACCCCTGCCATGAAGCTCAGCAGCGTGTTCAGCTTCGACATTTGCTGGAAATACCAGTCGAGAGGTTGCGCGGTGTCAGGTTGAACGGTGACCCAAGCTGTAATGTCGATTTGTACGTTTGCAATCGGGTCCAGCACATTGAATTCATGGCAGTGGATTTCCCACTCTAGATTGGCATCGATGCTAGGAATTCTTGTCACCAACTCGTCCACAGGCAAGAGGCGCACATGGCAAGTGGTTCTTCCGGTTTCTTCGTCATTTTCGTAACTGCGTTCGACGATTGGTTTGGAAAGCCAGTGCTGTAGCCCAGGGACCCGCAAGCACAATTTTCGGAAACGAAAATCCGGGTGAACATGAGCCCCGAAAATAAGTTGGGAAGAATGGAGTTGCTCGTTGAAATGCATACCACCCAGGCCTGATCCCATCTGCATGCCTGACTGATACATCTTGAATAGACTGACGGCCTTCCCTTCACGAGTGATCCCGTGAATAACGGGGTAGGAGTGGAGTTGGTGCGAAAATACGCTGTCCACTTCCCGAAATATTCCATCCAATAAGAGTTCCGTCCCCTTGCTGGAATAGCGAAGGAGGCCATGCACCTTCTGATCTGGATTCTCTGGAAGGTACCACTGGCCACCGGTCTCGAAAATGTCATCCAGGGAGTAATCGGGCATAGCTAATCCTCGGATGGCGGCGTGTTGTTCGTATTCAACAACCCTGGAATCAAGAGGCACTGGAAGGCGAGGTCCGCAGCGGTGGGGGTGAACTTAGACTGCTCACAAATTGTGACCAGTTTGCCTTAATCGCTAGTGAGATGAGGTTCGAAAATAATGTGTATTATTCCAAATGTGCGTGCCCACATTACCAAGCGCTATGGCCATTCCTCATTCGCACCTGTGGGTAAGCTAAAGTCACAAATTACATGAAATGAAATATTTACATTTGGGTGAAGCAAGTGCATCTGGAATATGACGGCACATGTCGCTCGCCCCTTGAGATTTCGACCTTCAGGCCTTCAGCGCCTCCTTCACCCGCTCCGGCGTCATGGGCAGCTGCAGCAGCCGGATGCCCACGGCATCGTGGATGGCGTTGGCGATGAGGGCGCCCATCACCACGATGGCGGGTTCCCCACCGCCCTGGGCCGGCAGATCCGGGTTGTCGATGAGAATGGTCTGGATCTTCGGAACCTGGGCGAACCGGGGGATCTGGTAGGTGTCGAAGTTTTCGTCCAGCACCTTTCCGTTCTTGAAGCGGACCTCCTCGGAAAGGGCATAACCCAGGCCCATGGTGACGCAGCCCTCCACCTGCTGGCGGGCGCCATCGGGGTTCACCACCACCCCCATGTCCTGGGCCACCACCACGCGCTTGACCTTCACCTGTCCGGTCTTCCGGTCCACGGCCACCTCGGCCATAGCCGCCACCAGGGTGTCCCGATGATCCGCACAGGCCACACCGAAGCCCCGGCCGCTGGGACCGGCTTTGGGCGTCCAGCCGAAGGCCTTCGCAGCGACCTGGAGCACGCCGATCATGCGGGGGTTCTTGAGGTGCTTCAGCCGGAACTCCATGGGATCCATCTTGGCCAGGGCCGCCAGGGCGTCCATGTGGGATTCGCTGGCATGGACATTGGTATTGGCGGCGGGGGCCCGCCAGGCGCCGATGGCGAAGGGATGTAGCCCGGGTGGGTTGCCACCCATCCAGCCACCGGAAGATTGGATTAGCTGGTGGGGGAGGTCGTAGACCGACTGGGCCTCCTGGTCGCCGGCGGCGTAGACGTGATGCTCCCAGAAGGCGACCCGACCGTCCTTGTCCAGGCCAGCGCGGAGCTTCACCACGGCCGCCGGGCGGAAGGTGTCCAGGAAGAACTCCTCCTGGCGGCTCCAAGTCACCTGCACAGGAACCCCCGCCAGTTTGGCCAGGCGCGCCGCCTCCAGGGCCGGGGGGCAGCCGCCCTTGCCGCCGAAGCCACCGCCCAGGTAGGGCGTGATGACGCGGACCTCTTTGGGCTTCAATCCCAGGGCCTGGACCAGCTGCCCCTTCAGCAGGAAGGGGGCCTGGGTGGAGGCCCAGACCGTCATCCTTCCCTTGTCCCACTGGGCCACGGCGGTGTGGGGTTCCATGGGCGCGTGGGCCACGTAGCCATTCAGGTAGGTGGCGTCCAGACGCCGCACCGCCAGGGCCTCTCCCACCGGGAGGGAACCCTTGGCCGCCAGCTCTCGGGCGGGCGGCGCGACCTTCAGCAGGTGCTCGAAGATGCTCTTGTCATCCACGGTGGAGGGCGAAGGCTGGTACGTAGCCTTGACCCGGCCCAGGGCCTCCCGGGCCCCGTCGGGCCGGGCATGCAGGACCGCCACCAGATCGCCATCTCGGAGGACGCGCACGCCCGGAAGCTTCTCTGCATCCGACGTGTCCACGGACAGGAGCTTCGCGCCATGGGCAGGGGGCCGCAGGAGGCAGGCCTGGAGGGTGCCGGCGGGCAGGATGTCCGCCGCGAACTTGGCCGTGCCGGTGACCTTGGCGCGGCCATCCTTGCGGGGGGCGTCCTTGCCGACCTGGGTGAACTGAGACACGGGCTTCACCTTCACATCTGCAAGGTGCTTCTCGATCCGTTGGCCCTGAACCAGCTCGCCGTAGCCCACGCGGCGGGTGGGGGCGCCCGTCACGGACACGATGCCGGCCTGCACCTGCAGGCGCTCCACGGGCGCGCCCAGCCGCTCTGCGGCCAGTTGCAGGAGCACGGCCCGGGCCTCGGCCGCGGCGCCCCGCAGCACCGGGCCGAACTGCCAGACACTCAGGGAGCCCCAGGTGCCCTGGTCCCAGGGGCAGAGATCCGTGTCGCCCATGAGCATGTCCACCCGCTCCAGGGGCACATCCAGCTCTTCGGCCGCCAGCATGGCCAGGGCCGTCATGGCGCCCTGGCCCATCTCGATCTTGCCCACGAAGCAGCCCACGCGGCCGTCCGGGCCGATGCGGAGGTAGGCGTTGAAGTCCTTGGGGTAGCCGGGCCGCTCCGCGGGCTTTTCGGGCTCCTGGAAGGAAGCCGACAGCGGGAAGGTCACGAACAGACCGAAGGCTCCCGTGGCCTTGAGGAAGTCGCGCCGGTTCATCGGGCACCTCCCTTCCCGGCGGCGGCTTCGACGGCGGCCAGGATCCGCACGTGGGCCCCACAGCGGCAGAGGTTCCCATCCAGGGCCTCGGCCACCCGCTGGCGGTCCGGCTTCGGCGTCTTCTGCAGCAGGGCCACGGTGCTGAGGATCATGCCCGGTGTGCAGAACCCGCACTGGTAGGCACCGTGGGACAGGAAGGCCTCCTGCACGGGATGGAGGGCCCCATCGAGCTCCAGTCCCTCGATGGTCGTCACCGCCTTGCCCGCGACGGCGGAAAGGGGCGTCGAGCAGGAGCGCACGGCTTCCCCATCCACCAGCACCGTGCAGGCGCCGCAAAGGCCCTCGCCACAGCCGATCTTGGTGCCTGTAAGCCCCAGGTCGCCGCGCAGGACGTAGGCCAGCATGCGGGTGCCATCGGCTTCAATGGACACCTTTCGGCCATTCAGGTTGAACGAAACGGTCTTGGCCATGGTTGATGCCTCCCAGTTCCTGCTTGTCCGCGGGGTGGATCCGGCGGGCCCCCAGGACCCTTAGGCCCACCCTCAGGCGGTCCCAGCATTCTCCTCCCAGGCGCAAGGTGCGAAAGGAAGGGAGCGGTTTGTCAGGGCTTATCGTTTCATTACTGCCATTTCAAGGCGGTGCCTAGTGGAGATACCGCCGCCTTCGACGATCGCTGCCAAGCCCATTGGCCACAGATGGGAGGACTTCATAAGATCGATCGAAGAATCGCAGCAACCTCGATTTCTTCTCAACCTTTTCCTTGCTGTGCCGATACTAATTAATTGGAGGCAAGGACGCTTCCTGCGGTGCATCAAGGAGGATGCTATGAGTGGGATTTCAAGTGTTTCACCTGTCGTCGCCACATCTGTCACGGCCTCGATAAGGCCAGTCGCTCCCAAGGCCCGGCCTGCTAGGCCCGAAACAGCCATGCAGGAAGCGATGGAGCCCCTGCCCGAAACGAAAGCTGAAGCCGCGCAGGGTGATCAGCAGGCCATCCACAGGCTGGTTGCAATCATGGATTCCACTGTCACGCAGGAATTCGACAAGGTGGCCGCCACCGCTGGGGGCATCGACCTGCAGGCGTAGGCATCATGCCAACCGCACGGTCCGCATGCAGCGCTCGGCCAGGCCGGGGTTGTGGGTGACCAGCAGTGTGGTGGGGCGCAGCTCGGTGTGGAGGCCCAGCAGGAAGCCGAAGACCTCTTCCGCCGTGGCGGGATCGAGGTTGCCGGTGGGTTCGTCCAGGAGCCAGAGGGCGGGCTTGCGCACCAGGGCCCGCACAAGGCCCACCCGTGCGGCCTCTCCGCCAGAAAGCTGACCGGGCAGCCGCTCGCCGAGGTGCCCCAGGCCCACGGTGGCCAGCAGCTGTTCGATCCAGGACTCGGCTCCGGGGGACTCGTCGCCGTCGATGAGGAGGGGCATGCGCAGGTTCTCTCGCACCGTGAACTCGGGCAGCAGGTGGGGCTGCTGGAAGGCCAAGCCCACCGAGCGGCGCCGGTAGAGGGCCCGGGCCTCGGAGCCCACGGGCACCGGTTCTCTGCCGACCGAGATGCCGCCGCTTTCCCAGTGGTCCAGGCCAGCGACACAGTTCAACAGGGTGGTCTTCCCCACGCCGGACACGCCCACGATGGCGCAGAGGCTGCCGGCTTCAACCTCGAGCGAGAACCCATCGAACACGGGATGGGCGTTGCCGGGGTAGGTCTTGTGCAGGCCGGCGATGGAGAGGGGTTGTCCGATCATTCCGCCCTCAGCGCATCGACGGGATCCAGGGCGGCGGCCTTCTTCGCGGGGTACCGCGCGGCCAGCCAGGACACCATCAGGGGAAAGACGGCCACCAGCAGGATGTCCGTCACCTTGAGGCGGAAGGGCATGTAGGTGATGAAGTCGTAGACGGCGGCGGGCAGTTTGAGCAGCTTGTAGTGATCGAGGATCCAGCACAGGGGCACGCTGATGCCCAGGCCCCAGGCCGTGCCCACGGCGCCGATGCGCAGGCCCTGCAGCTCGAAGAGGCGCTGGATCTGCCGGGGTGTGGCGCCCAGGGCCAGCAGCACGCCGAGGTCCCGGCGCTTCTCGGTCACCAGCAGCACCAGCGAGGCCACGATGTTGAAGGCAGCCACCAGCACGATGAGGCTGAGGATGGCGGCGAAGGCCCATTTCTCCACCATGAGCGCCGCGAAGAGGGCCTTGTTGGATTCGCGCAGGTCCGTGGCCTGGTAGGCAGGGCCCAGGGCCTCCAGGACCCGGGGTTTCACCTCGGCGATGGCGTCAATGCCCTTGGCGCGCACCTCAATCATTTCGGCCCGGCCCTCGGACCGGGCCATGCGCATGGCATCTCCCAGATGGATGAAGGCCCAGGCCTTGTCATACTCGGAGCTGTGGCTGTGGAAGGTGCCGGCCACCCGGAAGGCGGCCACCTTGGGCTGCTGGCCACCCAGGCCCAGCTCTAGGCGGAAGAAGGCCAGGGCCACAGTGTCGCCGACCTTGAGGCTGAGGCGCTGGGCCAGCTCTTTGCCCAGGATGATCTCGCCTTCTTTCAGCCGCTCGATGGGAGCGGGCCGCATGGAATCGAAGATGCTGGAGGTACTGTGGGCGGTGCCGGGATCCACGGCCTTCACCACGACGGCTTCCGGTGGCATGTCGCTATCTGGACGGCGCAGCAGGCCCTTCTCCAGGCGGATGGGGGAGGCCCCCTGCACACCGGAAACCGCGCGAATGGTCTTGAGGGCGCCTTCGGTGCCCGGGATGTCACCCGCCAGGTGGAACACCGTGAAGTGGGCTGTGGCGCTGAACAGCGTGGCCTGGATTTCTTCCCGGAAGCCGTTCATCACCGCGAGGGTCACCACCATGGCGAAGACCCCCAGGGCCGTGCCGCCCCGGGCGAAGCGCACCATGATCCGCACGAAGGCCCCCTTGCGGTGGGTCTTCAGGTAGCGGTCGGCGACGGTGCGTTCGAACAAGGGCATGGCACCAGGGTAGCCTGCCCGGTGCTACGCGAGGCCCAGGTGCTCTTCGACCATGTGCAGGAAATCCTGATCCAGCTCGTAGGGCTTCACGATGATCTGGGCGACGCCCGACTCCTGAGCGCCCAGCACCAGCTCGGCATCCACGGAGGCTTCGGCCAGCAGCACGGGAGCCTCCAGGCGCTGGCGCACCAGGGAGGCCAGGGCCAGCCCCTGAAGCTCGGCCACGCCGCCATCCACGAAGACCAGCTGGACCTCGTCCAGGTGGGCCAGCAGCTCGGTCAGGGTCGCCGCCACTCGCACCCGGCCGTAGCCATCGTTGGTCAGGAAGGCCGCCAGGGTCTCTCGGTCCGAACCTTCGGGCATGGCCAGGAGAATGCCCCGGGAGCGCTTCTTCACCCGAAGCAAGGCGGAGCCGCGGGAGTTCGCCTCGGGTGCTTCCGGCACGGTAGTGGCGGCCGGAGCCGGCATCGGTTCGGGATCAAGCTGTGGTTCTGGGGCGGCGGCTGCCGGCACCACCGGGGGAGTGGGCGGGGGCTCGAGCGCCTTGGGGGGTGCCGGCCGTGGCGCGGTCATTTCGATGGGGGCCTCGGCGGGGGCCTCCTTCGGTTCCTGGGGTCTGCGAGCCTTGGGCGGAACGGTGGAGGGGATAGCGCTGGCCCGGCTGGACACCAGGGACTTCACCGGTCCGAGCAGGGACTCCTTCCCGGATTCGAAGGCGATGCCGATGGTCAGTCCGCTGCCTTCTGAGGCTACGTGGGTCACGGTGCCGGCCAGTTCGATCAGGGGGCACTTGGGCAGCTTGCTGAGTTTGATCAGCATGAAGGGCTGGCCCGCCGACACGAGGCTGGGGCCCAGGTGCATGGGGCCCTGGGTCTTCACGTTCATGGCCCGCCCAACCTTCATGCAGAAGCCTGCCTCGGAGATGTTGTCGACGGTGCCGGTGAGGCCGATGCCATCGAACAATCCCGTCAGGGCGATGGCGGTGGCACCCTCCCGCTGGTTCAGGCGGGCCCGGGGCTTCCTGCGTCGCTCGGCCAGCTCGATGCTCGCGGGCAGGTCCAGGATCATGGTGCCGGTCTTCAGCTCCTGAATCCGGGCCTTGGTTTTCAGGCGGAGGCCATCAAGGTAGAAGATGAGCCCGATGCTTTCACCTTTTTCGGCCATGACCTTGCCCTGGGTGGAGAGCGTGACCCGTTCTTCCGTGACGGCCACCAGGGAGGCCGGGATCTCGCGGCCCTTGGGGTCCAGGGTGATCACCGTCGCCCGTACCCGCTGGGCATCCTCCAGGTAGGCCAGGACCAGTTCGGATCCTTCCGAGGGCTTGGCTTTTTTCATCCCGAACATGGCCATGTAGAGGGGACTCCAGGTTCACTGCATCGTCCATCTTGCCAGGGGCTTGATTATTGCCGTCGGGACAGTCAGCTTTGCGTCATGGATGAATCGCCCCTCCGCTGTCTGCTCATCGCCCGCCAGGCCCCCGGGGATCGGGATGACCTGACCCAGGACCACCTCCTGGAACTGGCAGAGCTGGCCCGGAGCTGCGGGTTTGAGGTGTACGCCAAGCGGGCCCTGAAGCGTTCCGAGATCGCCTCCAAGACCTTTTATGGGTCTGGCCAGCTGGAGGCCCTGGCAGCGGAGGTCTCCCGCCAGGGCGTCACCCACCTCATCTGCGACGACGAGCTGCGGGGCAGCCAGGTCAACGCCATCGAGAAGCTCACGGGGCTCATCTGCCTGGACCGCACGGGCCTCATCCTCAGCATCTTCGAGCAGCGGGCCCAGAGCCGGGAGGCCAAGGCCCAGGTGGAGCTGGCCCGTTGTGAGTACGAGCTGCCCCGGCTCAAGGGTGCCTGGACCCACCTGGAGCGCCAGGGCGGAGGGGTGGGTCTGCGCGGGGGGCCCGGCGAAACCCAGATCGAGGTGGACCGGCGCATGATCCGCACCCGCATCAGCCAGCTCAAGCGGGAGCTCACCCACCTGGAGCAGGTGCGGGAAACCCAACGCCTGGGCCGCCCCAAGGGGCTGCCCAGGGTGGCGCTCGTGGGCTATACGAACGCCGGTAAGACCAGTCTACTCAAGGCCTTGACCGGAGAAGGCGAGCCCAAGGACCTGCTCTTCGCCACCCTCGACACCACCACCCGCAAGGCCTGGCTGGGCCAGGATTTCGATCCGGAAACGGGCGAGGGCGCCCTGGAGCCCAGGCACTGCCTGGTGGCTGATACGGTGGGCTTTATCCGCAAGCTGCCCCACCAGCTGGTGGCGGCCTTCCGCAGCACCCTGGGCGAGGTCCGCACGGCGGATGCCCTGCTGGTGGTGGCGGACGCGGCCCATCCGGACCTGGAGGACCACCTCAAGGTGGTGGGCGCCACCCTCCGCGAAATTGGCTGCGAACCCGAGGGCCTCGAGGCCCAGCCCAGGCTCCTGGTGCTGAACCAGGTGGACCGGCTACACCGGCCCCAGAAGCTGGATCTGAAGAAGCGCCACCCCGGGGCGGTGCAGGCTTGCGCCACCGAGGGGCTGGGCGTGAACGAGATCCGCCTCTGGCTGCGGGAGCTGGTTCCCGGACCGGCGAAACCTCGGGAATTGGAAGCCTGGGAGCTACCCGAGTCTGTATCCGCCCAGTGATCGAAACCAGCTTTTCCGTCGGAGGGGACTGGACAGAAGAAGCCTGTCGCGTAATGTGTTGCTTATGCAACTCTCAACTTCCTGGAAAAGCGCCAGCCTCCCCCACATCATCACTGCGGTGAAAAGCCGCATGCGCCAGGTGGCCTGGCGCCGACTGGGACCCTTCGGCCTCTCGCCTCAGCAGTACCAGCTGATCATGGCCGTGGCCGAAAAGGACGGGCGCTGCCACGGGGACCTGGCAACCTGCACATGGATGGA
The DNA here is from genome assembly GCA_025363715.1 of Holophagaceae bacterium. Lineage (GTDB taxonomy): Bacteria > Acidobacteriota > Holophagae > Holophagales > Holophagaceae > Geothrix. The sequence goes on from JANYLR010000087.1 coordinate 44,744, forward strand.
CAAGCCGACCGCCAGCCGGATCCTCCGGACACTCCAGGATCGGGGCCTGGTACTGGCGGAACCGGATCCGAACCATCGGCGGCGGATTCTCTTCAGTCTGGGACCGCAGGCGATCGCTTTACTCAAGGACCTTCACGGCTTCCGCCAGTACATGCGGGAGGGGATGGAACAGGGCTTGGACGCTGGGGAGCGGTCGCAACTCCGGACGCTCTTGGGATCGGTCATGGACAACCTGGATCGCATGGAGGCGGAGCTGAGCGAGTCCGCTCCCGAGCAGACGAAGTAGGAAGGGGCCGCCATGTGGATTGTCCGACTCGCCCTGCGCCGACCCTATACCACGGCCGTGATGTGTCTGCTGGTGCTGATGATGGGGGTGCTCTCCATCCAGCGCATGGCGGTGGACATCTTCCCCAGCATCGATATCCCCGTGGTGGCCGTGGTCTGGCAGTACTCGGGCCTGGCGCCGGAGGAGATGGAGCGCCGGGTGGTGACCATCAGCGAGCGGGCCATGTCCACCACCGTGAACGGCATCGCGCGCATCGAATCCCAAAGCATCCAGGGCATCGGCCTGCTGCGGGTCTACTTCCAGCCGGGCACGGACATCGGCGCGGCTATCGCGCAGATCTCGGCCATCAGCGGTCCCATCCTGCGCATCATGCCCCCAGGCATGACGGCGCCAGCCGTCATCCAGTTCAATGCCAGCAATGTGCCCGTGGTCCAGCTCGCCGCGCGGAGCGACACCCTGCCCGAACAGCAGATCGTGGACTATGCCCAGAACTTCGTCCGCATCCGGCTCTTCACCATTCCGGGCCTGTCCACGCCGCTGCCCTACGGGGGCAAGCAGCGCCAGGTCTCCGTGGACATCGACACGTCAAAGCTCGCGGCCCGGGGCCTGAGCCCCGCGGATGTGGTGAACGCACTGTCTGCTGAGAATGTCATCACCCCCGCCGGATCAGCCCGCATGGGCAGCCGCGAGGTGCCCGTGCTGACCAATTCCAGCCCGGCCTCCGTCGAAGAGTTCAAGGGCCTGCCGGTGAAGGTGGTGAACGGCGCGCCGGTGCTGCTGGGCGACGTGGCCCGGGTCTATGACGGGTTCGCGGACCAGACCAACATCGTGCGCATCAACGGCCAACGGGCCACCTACCTGGCCATCCTGAAGAAAGCCGATGCCTCCACGCTGGCCGTGGTGGACGCGGCCAAGGAGGCGCTTCCCGCCATCCAGGCGGCGGCGCCCAAGGGCATGGAGATGCGGTTCGATTTCGACCAGAGCCACTTCGTGCGGGCCGCCATTACGGATGTGGCCAAGGAAGCTCTGGTGTCCTCCCTGCTGGTGTCCCTGATGATCCTGCTCTTCCTGGGCTCCTGGCGGAGCATGCTCATCGTCTGCACCAGCATTCCTTTGGCCATCCTCGTGGGCCTGGTGGGGCTGAAGCTATCGGGCCAGTCCCTCAACATCATGACCCTCGGGGGGCTCAGCCTAGCCATCGGCATGCTGGTGGATGACGCCACCGTGGAAGTGGAGAACATCCACCGCAACCAGGCCATGGGCAAGCCGCTGACAGTGGCGATTCTGGATGGCGCCAGCCAGATTGCCGTGCCCGCCATCGTGGCGACCCTGGCCATCTGCATCGTGTTCTTCCCGGTGGTACTGCTGGTGGGCCCAGCCAAGTACCTGTTCACGCCCTTGGCCATGGCCGTGGTCTTCTCCATGCTGGCTTCCTACGTGCTGTCCCGGACCCTGGTGCCCACCATGGCGCGGATGCTGATGGGCCATGATCATCCGGGGCCTGAAAGCCTCGTGGGGCGCTTCAACGTCTGGCGGGAGAAGTGGCTGGGCCGCATGCAAGCGGCCTACGGACGGGCCCTGGATATGGTGCTGCATCACCGGGTCTTTGTCCTCATGGTGTCGGTGGTCTTCCTCGTGGTCAGCTCGGGCCTACTCTTCGTCATCGGCCGGGACTTCTTCCCCACGGTGGACGTGGGCCTGATGAAGCTGCACGTGCGGACCCCTGTGGGCATGCGGCTGGAGGAGACCGAGCGGGTGGTGGCCCAGGTGGAGGCAGAGATCAAGGCCATCATTCCGACCCAAGAACTGCGTTCCATCAACAGCAACATCGGCGTGCCCAACGCCTTCAACCTGGCCTTCATGCCCAGCGACAACGTCACCAGCCAGGATGCGGACATCTTTATTTCCCTGAGCCCCGAGGAGCACCACACCCGCGAGCACATGGCGAAGATGCGGGAAGAGCTGCCCAAGCGCCTGCCCGGCGTCAGCTTCTATTTCCAGCCCGCGGATATCGTGAGCCAAGTACTCAATTTCGGCGTCGCGGCGCCTATCGATGTCCAGGTCGAAGGGCCCAATCTCAAGGCCAGTGCTGAGGTGGCCCAGAAATTGAAAGCGGCCATCCAGGGCATCCCCGGGGCCGTGGACGTGCGCATCAAGCAGGTGACCGAGTCCCCGGCCTACCGGGTGAACGTGGATCGCCTGCGCGCCGCCCGGGTGGGCGTGGCCCAGCGGGACGTGGCCAACGGCCTGCTGGTGGCCCTGTCCGGCAATGGCCAGCTGGCCCCCTCGTACTTTCTGAACCCCGCCAATGGCATCAACTACACGGTGGTGGTGAAGGCGCCCCTGGCGAATCTCGATTCACCCGAAAAACTCATGGGCACGCCCTTCGGTCTGCCCGGTTCGGCCAACCTGCTGCAGGCGGAGCCTTTCAAGGGGGCCGGTCCCGGCGCCCAGACCGCCTTCCAGCCCCTTTCCAATCTGGCCTCCATCCAGCGCATCAGTACGCCTAGCGAGATCAACCACTTCACAGTCCAGCGGGTGCTGGACGTGATGGCCAACGCCGAGGGCCGCGACCTGGGCAGCGTGGTGCAGGACATCGAGGGCCAGATCAAGGCGCTAGGCCCTCTCACACCGCCCATGAAGATCCGCATCCGGGGCCAGAACGAGGTGATGACCGAATCCTTCCGCAGCCTCGGCGGCGGTCTCGTAATCGCCATCGCCCTGGTCTACCTGCTCATGGTGGTGCTGTTTCAGAGTTGGCTCGATCCCTTCATCATCATCATGGCCGTGCCCGGAGCCCTGGTGGGCATCCTCTGGATCCTGGCGCTCACGGGCACCACGTTCAATGTGGAATCCCTCATGGGCGCCATCATGGCCGTGGGCATCGCCACATCCAACGCCATCCTCATCGTGAGCTTCGCCAACGAAGTGCGCGTCGGCAATCCCGGTTTGAGTGCCGTGGAAGCAGCCCTGGAGGCGGGCAAGGTGCGCCTGCGGCCCGTGCTGATGACGGCGCTCGCCATGATCATCGGCATGGTGCCCATGGCCCTGGCCCTGGGCGAGGCGGGCAGCCAGAATGCGCCCCTGGGCCGGGCGGTCATCGGCGGGTTGCTCATGGCCACCTTCGTCACCCTCTTCATCGTGCCTGTCGTCTACAGCCTTCTGCGGAAGAAGCCGCCCACGGCCCATCTGCTGGAGACCAAGTTCCAGTTGGAACAGCAAGGGAGTGAAGCATGAGCGAGCGTCCGGAATCCCCGACTTTCAAGCTGGGTGGCGTCCTCACCGTGGCCCTGGCGGCCCTGGGTTTGGGCGTGATCCTGTTTGCCCGGCAATCAGGCCTGAAGCAGGAAACGCAGCAGCGGAAAACCGACCTCGAGGCGGGCCCCCGAGTCCGGGTCACCCAAGTGGGAGCCCAGGCCGCTGAACGCAGTCTGACCCTGCAAGGCGAGACTCTGCCCTATGCCAGCACCACCCTTTACCCCAAGGTCAGCGGCTTCCTGCGCAGCGTGCCCGTGGACAAGGGCTCCGTGGTGACCAGGGGCCAGGTGGTGGCCCTGGTGGAATCGCCGGAAACCGATCGCGACACCCAGGCGCTCCAGGCGGACTTCGATAACAAGCACCGGAACGCCGAGCGCAGCCGGTCCCTCGGCAAGGAGGGGCTCATCAGTCCCCGCGAGGTGGAGCAGGCCGACGCCGACGCCGGCGTGGCGGAGGCGAAGCTGGCCTCCCAGACCACCCTGAAGGGGTACCAGGTCGTGCGGGCACCCTTCAGCGGGGTGGTCACGCAGCGCTTCGCCGACCCCGGTGCCCTGGTGCAGAACGCGGGGACCACCAGCACTGCCCAGCCCCTGATGACCCTGGCCCAAGTGGACCGGCTCCGGGTGACCTTCTACCTGGATGGTTCCGTGGCGGCCCTGGTGAAGGCGGGAACCCTGCTCGAGGTCCGTCCGGTGGAACGGCTGGACCTGGTCCGCCAGGTGAAGGTCAGCCGCGTGGCTGGGGCCCTGGATCCCAGGACCCGCACCCTGCTGGTGGAGGCCGACCTCGACAACCGCGATGGCGCCTTCCTGGCGGGCGGCTTCGTGCAGGTGGCTCTCAAGGTACAGGCCTCGGGCCGGTTCTCGGTGCCTTCGGAGGCGGTGGTGCTGCGGGATGGCAAGTCCCAGGCCGTGGTGCTCCAGGCCGATGGTCGCATCCGGTTTCAGACCCTCCAACTGGGCGAGGAGGAGGACCAGCGCATCCGGGTGCTGGGCGGCCTTCAGCCGGGCGACACGGTGGTGCTCAACCCGCCCCTGGGTCTGAAAGACGGAGACAAGGTTCAGGCCACAGGGGCCTGATCCGATTCCTTTCCGCCCCGGCCCATGAGGCCCACGCTGGCCGCCAGGCCCACCGCCAGCAGGATGCGCAGGAAGAACAGGTTCCGGCTCAGGCCGTGGGCCTTATTGTAGGCCACTCGATCTGCGTGCTCCGGGGCCAGGCTCTCGATGGGTGCGTTGATGCGGGCCCGGATGGCTTGGACCTTGGGGGTGACCACGAAGCTGCTGGCCAGGCACATGAGCAGGGCCACCATCAAGCCACCGCTCCAGAGGCGGATGGGGCCGATGAGGTCTTCCTTTACCTCGGCGACCCAGCGGCCGACCCAGCTGAGCCCCGCCAGACCGAAGGCAATCCAGGCCGCCCAGTCCAGGCGGCCGATGATCAGCCCGGCGATGCGTCCGGCCACATCCCGGCTGGGCAGCTCCCGGAAGAAGACCGGGGCCGAGAAGATGCCGAAACCCAGGGCGGCACCGGCCCAGAGGAGCAGCAGGATCTGGGAGAGCTGGTCGAGGCGGCGGATCGTGGCGGGATTCATCGGTTCCTGCTGACTGAAGTGGGATGGTTTAACGCTGAAGCCTGACCTACCACTCGTTGTACGGGATGCCGTTTTCGCCCTTCTCCACGGAGCCACTCCGCACTCGGAAGACCCCCAGCTCCGCATCCGGGTTGTCCGGGTCCGGCGGCTCCAGTTCCGTCTGCCAGGTATCCCGCGACTGGGTCATGGGATCCCAGGGGATGTCCCGCACGTAGCCCAGCTCCCGCAGGGGGCCGATGCTGGAAGGGTATTTGCCGCGGTCGGCTCGGTGCTGCTCCAGGGCGTGGTTGAGCTGGAAGAGGTTTTCCTTGAGCACCGCTTCCCGGGCCACCTTGGTCTTGTGGCGGTACCCCGCCAGGCCCACCGTGGCCAGCAGGGCCAGGATGGTCATGACCACGACCAGTTCGATCAGGGTGAAGCCTGCGCCTCGCCTGGCGGCGCGGCGTCGATGGATGGCTTGGAAGACTGTCATGCCCCTACTCTAACGCAGCTGGGGCCGGCTTGAGGCCGGCCCCGAGCATTGCCTGGTGCTTCCGCCCTCGTGCAGAGGAACTGAACTTCTGCGGATGCTGCTTTTGTCCATCACCTCGGAAGGCTCTATGCACCGAGGGCGCTTCGGGTCCTTGCCCCGGAGGTGTTACTGGGTCTGGAAGAAGAACTGGAGGTCGTTGTCGAGGCGGTTCTGGACGCCCCAGGCATCCCACCTCTTCCAGCCGGATCCAGTGTTGAACTCCGCGTGTCCATCGCCGAAGTAGGTGGTGGATTTGTACCCCGAGTTCATGCCCTTGTAGAGGCTGTGGGTGGTGTAGACGCTGTCGGCCGGGGCGCTCAGCACGAGGTTGTAGCTCTGCCCCGCCGAAAGGGTCAGGGGCGTGGCGAAGGTCAGCTTGGCCCAGGCCTCGCCCACGTTCCCAGAAGTCACGGGGATGTTGCCCACCGTGCCCTGCCCGACCAGCGTCCCATCGGCCTTCTCCACCCGGATGGTGAGCGGGCTGGGGCCGCTCTTGTAGCGCACCCGCACGGATACTGAATTCACTATGCGGTTGGCCCCGGACACCGTGATGGTCTGCCGGACCGTTTGGGGTCCTGAAATCGGCTTGGGATTCACGAAGGAACCATCGGGGTAGGCGAAGGCTCCGAGATACCCCTGGCCCTGGGACGCGCCATCGGCGTAGTCCAGCTCATAGCAGGGGGTGTAGCCGGTGTTGGATCCCCGGGAGAATTTGACCCAGGCTCCAGCCCCGTTCTTCTCGAGGATGGCCATATCCGTGTTCGGCAGGGTGGGCTGTTCCTGGCTGAAGGCCGAGGACATCCAGATGCAATCCAGGGAGACCCAGTTGGCCTTGGGATCCGCGGTGATGTTGGTGAAGACGATGTGGTAGAGCTGACCGGCAGTCACCTGGGCGGGGCTGGAAAAAGTGAGCAGAGGATAGTAGTTACTGCCGCTGCTCTGGGGAACGGGCACGGGGGCGTGGTTCACCAGGGAGGCCAGCGTGGTCCCTGATGGGTTGTGGCTGCTGGTGCCGTCATCGGTCTGGATCTGGATCTGGATGTCGCCGCCGTTGCCCAGGGCATAGCCGGCCCGGGCGCCGCTCCAGATGTAGAAGGGGCGGATCGCCTGCAGGGCACCCGTGTGGAGGGCCCGGAATCGGTAGCTGGCCACCCGGTTGAGATTGTCATTGGCCGTGTTCCAGCCGATTACGATGTTACCGATATCGTCACCATTGAGGCAGGACCCGTAGTAGCCAGCGGGCTGGATCGGGGCGGGGAGGACGGCGATAGTCTTCTGGGCCGAGGTGCTGATCGAGGCGCTGTTGGTGACCGTGCAGCCAAGAACCAGCGAGGCGGTGGTGCCGGCCGAAAAAGCGAGGCTGGAAGTCCCCTGGCCGGAACTGATGGTCCCACCCGTGAGCGTCCAGGTGTACGAGCAGCCGGCCTGGCTTTGGACACTGGCAAGGTTGTTGGTGGACTGGGTATTCACCTGGGAAGGGGCTGTGAGGACGACGGGGCTCGGGGCCAGGGAAACCACCTGGACCGCGGTCATGGCGTAGCTGCTGCCGACGGTGTTGGTCGCCAGGCAGGCCAGGGTCATGTCTCCTGCAGACCCAGCGTTGAAAGTCGTCGAGATGGCGTTGGCCCCAGAGGTGATCGTGCCGTTGGTGATGGTCCAGGAGTAACTCGTTTCTCCCTCGGGCAGGCTGTTGCTGGCGATCAGATTGGTCGCACCCACCGTGACACTCGAGGGAACGGTGATTTGAGGCGTCTTCGGAACGGTGCTCTGGACCTGGACTTGGGCCGTCGTGTTGAGGCTCTTGCCATTCAGAGCGGCGGTGCAGGTGAGGGTGAGGGTACCGGCCTGAGTGGCAGTGAAGATCACGGAATTCCCGGTGGTGGAACTCTGGATGGTGCCGCCGGTGATGCTCCAGGTATAGGTCGCATTGGCCTGAGGGCCATTCAGGCCGGCCCAAAGCCCCGTGCTGCCGAGGGCGGTCACGGACGGCGCGAGAATGTTGGGGGGCGTGAGCGTGGGAGTCTTGAGGACGTTCACCGTTGCGGAGGCGTACTTGGTGGGATCCGCAACATTGGTCGCGGCCAGTACATGGACGCCCTCGGTCGCGGGGGCGGTGTAGGTGACGATATTCCCGCTGCCAGTGATGGTTCCGATGTTGCTATTGCCGTTCTGGATCTTATCTACCGTCCAGGCCAGGGTTGTACTGGAACCAGTTACATGGGCCGTAAGGGGCAACACCTCACCACAAATAATCTCAGCCGGTGGGCTCACCAGAACCACGCTCGCCTGGACCGGCGGCACTTCGCCTGAACTGGTCGCACTGCTGGCACTGCCTTTTCCACCACAAGCGCTCAGCAACAGCATCCCTGCAAGGGCTATTCCTTGAGTGGCGGTGAAAGATCTTCCTGTTCGCATTGGAACCTCCATGGGTGGGAAACTGCAATGGAGGTGCCGCCGGCATTTAACGAAAATTACAACGTAAAGCCTTTATTTCATAGATTTACATATTAAGAATTTGTGACTGATTACCGCCAGGTCTGGAATCTGGATTGGGATTCTAGAAACCGGACAAGCCGGGATCGTAAGTCCATGGCCGCGGATGGCGCCTGTATCCGATGGTCTAACAAAATGGTTCCAATCAGCCCATGGGTTATAGCGATCAGACCGTCGATAAGTGGTTCAGATACCCGTGTCGTCTATTAGTCTTTTCCGAGTGCGGGTTCCTCGCCCTGCGACACCAGATCCCTCCTATCACCGGCCTGCTTTCTGGAGCATTCCCATGAATGGCTTGATCAAGGCTCACCGGTTTCTTGTCACTGCAGCCTGTCTCGTTTTCCTGCTGCTGTCCGCTTGCCATTCGGGTTCTTCCACCCCAGCGGCGGCGGGCGCCGACACGGTCGCGCCCAGCGTGCCCACCGGATTCAGCTCTACCGGCCATTCCTCCACCCAGGTCCAGTTGGCCTGGACGGCTGCCACAGATAACGTCGGCGTTACCGGATACAAGGTCTACCGTGGCACGGCTCTCGTCGGCCAGGCCAGTGGAACGGCCTACACCGACACGGGCCTCCTCCCGGCCACCACCTACAGCTACCAGGTCTGCGCGACTGACGCAGCCAGCAACGATTCGGCAAAGTCGCAGGCTCTGAGCGTCACCACCAGCGCGCTGCCGCCACCCGGAGCCGGGCATACCTACTACGTGGATCCGACCGGCAACGACGCCAATGACGGCTCCTCGGCCCACCCGTTCCGCACGCTGCAGCATGCGGCCGATGTCGTCACCCAGGTGGCGGCCGGTAGCGGGCTTACCCTCAAGGTCGGAAGCACCACCAGCGCACTGGTGTCGGCGCCGGAGACCGTGATCGTGCATGCTGGCTCGTACGCCGGCTTCCAGCTGAACTGGGATACCCCGATCGCCGGCTCGGCGAGCGCTACCATCACCTTCCAGGCGGATCCTGGTGCCGTGATCACCAGCCGGAACGGCAAGACCCCGGACGGCATCGATCTCGAACCGGGTTCGGCCTACGTCACGATCTCCGGCTTCACCATCCTCAACGGTGGCACCATCACCCGGGCCGGGATCCGCGTGTGCGCCTCGGACCATGTGTCCCTCCTCAACAACGCCAGCGGCAACAACGGCACCTGGGGCATCTTCACCAGCCACGCGGACAATCTGCTCATCCAGGGCAATGAGACCTACGGCAGCGTCCTCCAGCACGGCGTCTACGTTTCGAATGCCTGCATCAATCCCACCGTGCGCGGCAACCGTAGTCACGACAACGCCGGCTGTGGCCTGCACTTCAATGGCGACTCGAGCCAAAACGACGGTGGCTTCGCCAACTGGAACACCGGCCTCATCACCGGTGCGCTGGTGGAGAACAATGTGGTTCCTTTCCATTTCAGGTGGGTAGGCCGTAGCCGGGCTTGCCTGCCAACAGGGATGATGGAGGGATGGATCCCAACGCCCTCTTCACTGTTGCACTCGGTCTGACGCCGCCATGGGAGGTCCGCGATTTGCGGTT
>JANYLR010000024.1 GCA_025363715.1 Holophagaceae bacterium
GGTTCTGTCGTGGGACGTCATTCCTCTGGGATGGATGTCGCCACCCACCTCGTGCGACCTACCCGCCGGCTCGGTCGGGTCAACCCTCGCCGCTTGCGCGGTACGCCGGCCTATTTGGTCTTGCTCCCTGGGGGGTTTGCCATGCCCGTCCTGTTGCCAGTCCGGCGGTGGGCTCTTACCCCACCGTTTCACCCTTGCCTGATCCGTCCTGTGTTGCCACTGTCCGGCCATCGGCGGTTTGTTCTCTGTTGCACTTTCCGTCGGGTCGCCCCGCCCTGGTATTACCAGGCCCAGCACCCTGTGGAGCCCGGACTTTCCTCTGTCCTTGCGGACAGCGACGCCCTGATCCACAGGTCCACGGTATCACCTCACGGATCGATCCAGCCTCATTCAGAGGGCAGCGGCATCAGCCAACCCTCTCGCTGCAGATCCTCGAGCAGCGTCCAGCCCGCCTGGTAGGGATCCCCGGTGGAGCCCCCCAGGACCTCCTCCCGGAGGCGGATCTGGTAGGGCACGAGATCCGGATGGAAGGCTCCGGCCAGCTCCGCTTCCGGCTGGAACAGCCGCAGCAGCAAGGCCTCGGGATGGGCGTGGCCAATACCGACCGCACAGAGGGTCGCCCCCACCGGGCCTTCGGTGGCTCCGGCCAGGAGGAAGCGGTCCCGCAGGGGGTGCAGGAGAGCTGGATCGGCGCCCAGATCCAGGCAACGCACAGACAGGGGGGTTGCAAACGCCTCGGCGACCGGACCATCGCCAAGCCAGGGGCAGCGGGGGCGCTGCCCCTGGTAGGGCAGCCAGGGGAGGAACCATTCGTGGGAATGGGCCTCCCGCACCCAGGAATGAGCCAGCCGGAGACACTGGTTCTGCACCCCGCCACCCTGCCCTGGCCCGGCCCAGATCACCTGCTGAACCGCAGGGACGGCTGGCTCCGCCACCCGGAAGGGATGATCGCAAAGGTCCGGTTCCACCGAAAGTTCCAGCCCCAGGCCCGCCAGGAATCGAGGCAGTCCGGGATAGGGATGGGGCAGCCGGAGGTGGACGCCTTCCGGGGCGATGCGCATGTCCAGCCCCTGGAAACAGGCGGCCAGCGGGCTTTCTTTGAGCAGGGCCAGCAGGGCAAGACGGTGGCTTTCAGTTCTCAGGGAGGTCATGAGCTGGAGGTCCCAGTCCTGGCCCGTTGGATCGCAGGACCAGGATTCCAGAGCCGAACCCTCAGGGCTGAGGAGCGCGTCCTGGACGAGGAGCAACAGACGGAGGCCACCTGCGCGATCGGGATGACCGAAAGGAGGCCGAGCCAAGGAGCCGCCCTCCACGAGCCTGGAATGCCGCTGCGCCCGGGCCCAGGCAATGCCATTCCAGGTCGAATCGGCGCCTTTGGGCAGATCCATCAGATGGGGCAGCCCCACGGAAGTCACCTGCCGGTAGGCCTCGGTCCGCCGGATTTCCTGGTGACGGGCGAGGATATCCCAGATCTCATCGATGTTCTGCTGACTGATGCGGGCCAACCCGTCGCCCACCTCCGTCAGGCGCAGGCCCATCCGGGTGAGCTGCTCCTGCTCGGGAGTGAGCTTGGCCTCCACGCCCCACTGGCGGCCGTGGGCCGCTTCCAGTGCCATGGCCCGCTCGCCGACCTCGTGCAGGGAGAGTTCCGCCCGTTCGGAGGATTGACGTACTTGATCCACCAGACCCATGTGGGCTTCCAGCCCCAGCTCCAGGTCCCGGCCCTGGAGGTCCAGACCGCCCGCGGTCCGCAGCAGTTCATGGACTTCCGCGAGGAGGCGCTGGGTGACTTCCTGGAGATCCCACAGACCGGCGGTTTCGTGTTCAAGCCCGCGTTGGTACTCATCCAGGGTCCGCTCCATGCTGGTCGCGCCCTCGGCGGTCCGGTCCGCCAGGTAGCGCAGGCGTCCGCCAATGGCCGCCATGCCCGCGTTGCCCGAATCCTGCTGGGCCAGGATGGCGGCATTCACGGCCAAGAGCCCCGTCTGCTGAGCCACATGATCGAGTTCCTTCAAGGAACCCTGGGCCCCGCCAAAGGAGCGAATCCTTGCCTGGGCCTCGCCCCGGAACCCCTCCAGGCGGCGGGCCAGAGCCTCGGTCTGATCTCGCACGCCATCGGCGGATTCGCGCAGCCGGCGCAGCCCTTCCGTCCGGGCCTGGGTGTCGTCGATGAGCCTGGGGGTGTGGGCCACCAGTCCCTTGACCGACAGGGACAGCCGCGCGCTCTGCCTGAGCCCGGCGTCGGCCAGCCGCGCCAGGGCGTCCTCTTCGCGGCGCAGCCGGGGGAAGGTGTCCTGCAGCTCATCCAGGAGGTTCTCGAACTGATCCAGCCCCGCCCGCAACTGCTCCAGGGTGCTCCGGAAGGCCTGCCCCTGCAGCCGGGATTGGTCCGCCCGCAGGCGGTAGTTCAACTCGATCTGATCCAGTCGGAGCGTGTCTTCGATGGCCGCCTTCAGATCCCGGCCGAGGGCCGCCAGCCGCGAAGATCCTTCGATGCGGAGTTTCACTTCCATCTCATGCTGGCGCTGGATGGCCTCCAGCAGCGTGTCCAGCTCGCGCCAATCCCTGGTCATGGCCTGCCGCAGGCCCGCCAGCTCAGAACCCCTTTCGTGGGCATCCCTGATCAGTGCGTTCATGGCAAGCACCACCTGGCGATCCTGTTCCCTGAGCCCCTCAGGAGCCTGCAAGGCTTCCCGGTGGCCTGCATGAATCCACTGGATCCAATCCAACAAAGACCCTTCCCGGGTCAGCCTCCCATGCCAGCTCCACCAGTGGAGGCCCGCCAGGAGCAGACCCGCGGTCGCCATGATCAGGAGGGCCCCCTCCCCCGGCGTGAAGGCCCTGGCAGACCGGAAGAGCAGGTAGGCGACGACCCCCAGAAGGGGTAGAACCTGGACCTCTATGGGGATCTTGATCCCCGACAGATGTCTCCAGACAGACCTGACCCGTCCAATGCCCATTTTCTCAGCCATGGGGGATGAATCGGCTCATCCCCGCGGAAAGGCAAGAATCAGACGCTCCGCCAGAGGACGTCGTAGCTTCTCAATCCACCCCCCAGCTCCTGGAGGAGGCGGGCCCTGAGCAGGGCCGTAACGGCCCCCTGGGCCTTGTCCGCCGGATCGACCCGGGGGGCCCCATCCGCCCCTTCTGCTCTCAGCCGGCGGAGGTACTCCCTGGCACCGGCGGGAAGGGCTTCGACCGGATCCACAGGCGTGCAGACCGTGCAGCACCAACCATCTTCCTGACTCAGGAGGGCCAACGGGGCCGCAGTGTTCCCGCACCGACCGCAGACCCGGGGATGTGGCAGGAGGCCCATGCAGTGGAGGAGCCAGTGTTCCGCATAGGCGAGGAGGCCTAGGGCATTGCCGGGATGGGCCTTCAGGGCCCGTCCGCAGGCGCTGAGCAGGCGGTAGAGCCGATCATCCTCCACCCCCTCCCGGGCCACCCGATCGAAGAGATCCGCCAGGCAGGCCATCACCAGGCTGGATTCCAGGTGGCCCAGGGTGAGGGGGCTGAACTGCAGCTCGCAGCGGGTGACCCGCTTCACCTCGGTGTGTTCCTTGCCGAAGAAGCTCACCCGCACCATGCCCAGGGGCTCAAAGGCGGCCACCCACTTGGCGGTGGGTTTCTTCACGCCCTTGGCCACGCCAGACAGCCGCTCCCCGTGCTCCGAAAGAAAGGACACCACCGCCCCACCTTCGGAAAAGGGCACGGCTTTCAGGACGATGGCCTCGCAGGTCCGAATCACCCTTCCAGTCTGCCCGCATTCAACCTCCCCCCTGGACCCGGGTCTCAGGGATAGAGGCCAAGTCGAGCCCATTCCAGGAGCCACCCATGACATCCCTGATCAGAGCCACCTTGATCCTGGCCCTCCTGGCGCTTCCGCTGGCCGCCCAGGCCGGACCGGGGCGCGGACCCCGGGCCGAACGGATCAGCCAGGCCCTGCAGCTCACCGAGCCTCAGAAGGTCAGCATCCAGGCCGCCCGGGAAAAGCACCGACCAGACCTGGTCGGCCATCGGGACGCGGTCCGGCACGCCCGGATCGACCTGCGGACGGCCCTCAAGGACCCGGCCACTCCCGACGCCCAGCTTCACGCCCTTTACGACAAGGCTTCCTCGGCCCGGTTCGACCTGATCCTGGCCCAGCGTTCCCTTCGCCGGGAGGTGCAGGCCCTGCTCACCCCCGAGCAGCGGGCCAAAGCAACCGAGCTGCGCGGTCAGGCCCGGGCGGGGATGTGGGAAGGCATGCGTCACCGGCGTCGGTCGGAGGGGATGGCCGGCTGAACCGGCGAAGGCACCGATAGACTGGGGGGATGCGAGCATCCTCCCTTTTCGTCCTGGCCCTGACGGGCCTGCCCCTACTCGGCCAGGGGGCGACCACCCACATCTTCCGGCAGTGGCTCGGTGGCCAGGAGGTGGGTGGGCAGGTTCTGGAGACGAAGCGGGTCGGTAGCACCTGGGAGGTTCACTTCCGCGAATGGATGGTCCTTTCCCGCCTGGGCCAGGAGATCCGGCAGGAAGTGGTTCAGACCGCGCGCCGGTCCCCCGAAGGAGGCCTATCCTTCACCTGGCGCGTGCAGCTTTCCTCGGAACCCTTCGAAGGTACGGCCTCCTGGTCCCCAGCCGAGCCCAGCGTGCTGGCCCTCCACCCGGCCCATGGAGTTGCCGCCCGCAGGGAGGTCCCGGCTGGTGCCATCCTCTGGCCCGAGGAATTGGAGACCCAGCAGAAGGAAGCCGCCAGACTGGGCCGACCCATCCAGGCCACCACTTTTTCGTTCCCCTTTCAGCAATGGAACACTCGCGACCTGGTACCCCGGGGGCCGGCGCCCCTGCCCGGGTACCCGGACGCCGTGCGTTTCACGGGCCAGGAGCATGAAGGCCCCCTCACCCTCCCGGTGGAAATCTGGATCTCACCCACCCTGGGGGAACTGCGACACCGGACCGAACTGAGCGGGCTCGAGATCATCACCCAGCGCTCCGACCTGCCCCCGCCGACCCAGACCAACGCCCCGTCGAAGGGACTGTTCGAACGGACCCTCCAGAAGCTTCCACCCCAGCCCTTCCAGCCCTGGCTGCCAAGCCTGATCCTGCGAGCCGAGGGTGCCTTGTCAGCCCTTCCCGAGGATGCCCAGCAGGTCCGTCTCGCCGGCGACCGTTGGCAGTTGCGGCGCGCGACACCGCCGACGGCAGCCGAGGCGGCCCAGCCACCCATCCTGGGTAACCCACCCCAGGACCTCGCCCGCTACCTGGCCCCGAGCCCCCTGGTCCAGTTCCAGGACCCGGCCTTTGATGGTTTGGTGCGCCGCATGGCCCTGCCGCCAGGGCTGTCGCGCTGGGAACTGGCGCGTCGCGTGAATACCTTCGTCTTTGAGTGGATTACTGAAAAGGATTTCACCGTAGGCTTCGCCTCGGCCTTGGAGGTCTGCCACCAGCCCCGGGGCGATTGCACCGAACACGCCGTCTTGGCGGTGGCCCTGCTCCGGCGCCTGGGCGTGCCGGCCCGGGGCGTCACCGGCTGGGTGGGTCTGGGGGAACTGCTTGGACTGCATTTCTGGGTGGAGATCCGCCTCCTGGATCGGTGGGTGCCCATCGATCCCACCTTCGATCAGGCGCCCGCCTCGGCGCTGCGCATCAAGCTGGGCCACACGGATCTGGCGGACATGGGTAGCGTCCTGTGGGACAGCGCGGCCACGGCTTTCTCGGGGGTGCAGTGGCGGCCCGAAGGCAAGGAGGCCTTGATGATCCGAGGGGACCAGGTCAGTGGTCCGGGTGACATCCGGCTGCGCCTGCCCGGCGGCCGCTGGAGCCTGCAGCGCGGAGTCCTGAGCCTGCATAGGCCCCAGGCTGGGCCCTGGCGGGTGCAGGCCGTGATCCGACCCGGCGAAACCCTGCTCAAGGGGGCGCACCGCCTGGCCGGAGCGCACACCCTTCGCCAGGGCTGGTGGCAACCCGGTTCCCGTTACCTCTGGATCGAGTTAAGTGGGGGCCGGTGGCTTCAGCTCGAAGGCGTCTCCGAGGTCGAAGCCTTCGAACTCCTGGATCAGTTGATGGCGCCGACCAACTCTTCCTGAAGGCCGCCCTGCAGGATGCAGTGCTCCCGCAGCTGTTCAAGGCGATTCGCCATGGCCAGACATTCCGCTTCATCGCAGCAGCTGGTGAGTCGCATGGCCATGGATTGCACCGGCTCGTCGAGCCGCTCCATGAGGCGGCGCCCCTTGGGCGTGATGACCACCCGGCTGACCCGGCGATCCTTGGGATCCGCCACCCGCTTGAGCAGGCCCTGCAGTTCCAGACGGTCCACCAGCCGCGTGACATTGGCGAAACGGTAGATCATGCGCCGTTCAATTTCATAGATCGGATGCCCCTTGGTGGGGCCGCCCCGGACGATCCGCAGCACGTTGTACTGCTGGATGGTCAGCCCCTGGGTTTCGAACAACCGCTCCTGCACCCGGACGACTGCCTCGCGCGTCAGCATCAGCTGAAGCATCAACTGCACGCCGGGGGCGGGCAGTTTGGACATCTGGAGTTCTTCTTGTAGGGACATGGGTGCCTCGGGTGACTTTGGGGCCAAGGATCAACCCATCCGTGGGATTCTGGAAGGTCCGAGGAGCCATTCTTGTCATCCATCGCCCTGAGTTTGATCAATGTCACGAAACGATATGGTGCGACACCGATATTGGACGGACTGAGTTTAGGTCTCTTTCAGCACGAGAAGGTCGGCCTCATTGGTCGCAATGGCGCGGGAAAGAGCACTCTGTTCCGCCTGCTTTCCGGGGATGAATCTCCCGATTCGGGCCAGGTGGTGGTCACCCAGGGCCTGCGCATCGCCCGCCTCAGCCAGGAACCCCATTTCGCACCGGGCGCCAGTATTCGCGAGGCCCTGGAGGCCGCCCTGGCCGATCATGCCCTGCTGTTGGCCCGGCACCAGGAGATCCACGACGGCGTCCACGGCTCGGGGTCCGCGGTGGCGGCAAAACTTTTTGACGAATTGCAAAACGTCGAACACCAACTGGATCACTGGGGCTGGGACCTGTTGCCCCGCCTGAAGGCCGCCGCCACCACCTGGGGGTTGAAGGATCTGGATGTGGAAGTAGAATCCCTGTCCGGCGGATGGCGTAAGCGCGTCGCTCTCGCCCAGGCCTGGCTCAAGGAACCGGACGTGCTGGTACTGGACGAGCCCACCAACCACCTCGACCCGGAACAGGTGGAAAAGCTGGAGGCTTGGCTCCAGGCCTTCCAGGGCGCCCTGCTCCTCATCACCCACGACCGGCATCTGCTGGATGGCGTGGCCACGCGGATGCTGGAGCTGGAGGAAGGCAACCTTCGGAGCTACGAAGGTGGGTACAGCGACTACCTGCTGGAGAAGTCCGATCGGGAATTCCGCGAATCGCGCCTCACGGAACACATGCAGAACCGGTTGCGCCGGGAAATGGCCTGGCTCCGGCGCGGCGCCAAGGCCCGGACCCGGAAGTCCAAGCTCCGCATTCAGGAGGTGCTGGATCTCAAGGACAACGTGGAGGACCGGACGCGCCTGGAGGCCCGCCAGGGCCTGGCCTTCGCGAAGGGCGGCAACCGCAGCGACGCCCTGATCCGCACCGAAGGCATCCAGTTCGCCTACCCGGGCGGGGAGGAACTGCTTGGGGATCTTGATCTCAACCTCCAGCGGGGTATGCGCATCGCGCTGCTGGGTCCCAATGGATGCGGGAAGTCCACTCTCCTGAAAGTGCTGCTGGGTGAACTGGGGCCGACCAAGGGTGAGGTCATCCGGCATCCCAAACTCGCGGTGACGGCCATTTCCCAGGGGCGTGGCGAACTCGATGGGAGCCGCAGCATCCTGGACAACCTCGCGGACCGGGCCGCCATTGTGGATTCCGGCAGCGGGAGCCTGCTCGCCCACGTCTACCTCACCCGCTTCGGCTTTCCCGTGGATCAGCAGTCGCGGCCCGCCTCGACCCTCAGTGGCGGGGAACGCAACCGGCTGCTGCTCGCCAAGGCCATGCTGAGCCCCGCCGACCTGCTGGTGCTGGACGAACCCACCAACGATCTGGACATTCCCACGCTGCAGAACCTGGAAGAGGCCCTGCTCGGCTTCGGCGGCACCCTGATCCTGGTGAGCCACGACCGGTTCTTCCTCGACCAGGTGGCCACCCACACCCTGGCCTGGAACGACAGCGGGTTTCCCCGTTGGGAACTCTATGAGGGCCCCCCCTCCACCGTGCGTAGCCTCCGTCTGGCCCGCGCGGCGGAGCAGATCCAGGCCAGGGTCGAGGTCACCCGTCCCGCGCCGCGAAGTGAAACGGCCAAACCCCAGCGACCCGGGCTTTCCCAGAAGGAGCAGCGACGCCTCGTCGAAGTGGAACAGGCCCTCGCGACCCTCCACCGGCAGATGGTGGATCTCGATGCGGTGCTGGCGGATCCGACCGCCTTCCTCCGATCCGAAAGTCCGGGCCACTTGGCTCTGAAAGACAGGGAAGCCGCCCAAACCAACGTGGAGTCCCTGGAACTGGAGTGGCTGGAACTCGAAGAGAAACGCACCAAGAGCTGATCCCGTCACAATTTCATGTTGAGCCATGCCTCCCCGGGACCTTTTGGCTACCCTGGAGCCTGGACTTTTCTGGAGTGCCCATGCGCAAGTTTCCCTTCCTGCTCTTCCCCGCGATGGCCCTGGTCGCCCAAGCTCCTTCCAGGGTGGATCTCGTCCAGTTGTTCAACACAGAACTGCCCGGCATCAACCAGCTGCTCAAAGAACTGAAGACGCAAGAAGCCATGACCAAGGCCCAGGGACTCCTTCCGGCCGAAGCGCCCATATTCGACGGCTCCACCATGCTCTCCCTCGCACAAAGTGTGGATGACACCCGCGGCATGGGAGCCCTCTACGGCCTGTTAGCCAAGACTGCCTCCGCAGCCGGGCGCTGGGAGGCGGCCGTTGAGACCCAGGAAAAGCGTGCTCAAGGCGCCCGGGCAACACTGATCGAATTCGACAAGGCTGCCATCGCCACCCAGTGGAAGAAGGCCGCCCAGGACTCCAAGGACTATGTAACGAAGAACGAAACACGGAAGCAGGCGCTAGAGACAAAGGTCGCGGCCTTCAAAGCCGAATTCGAAGAAATCAAGGCCACCAAGAAGAAGCTCACCAAGGATGAAGCCACCGCCTTCAATGATCGAGGAGCCAAAATCCAGCAGGATGAGCAGGAACTGGCTCAGATTGCCGCTGCCCTGCCTATCCACCAAAAGAACCTGGTCAATGCCCCCAAAGTTTTCAAGGTACTAGATGACACCCGCAAGGAGATTGAAGGGTTGATCAAGTCGGCGGATGAAGCGGCTGCCAAGGCAAAGAAGGCCATTGCCAATCAGAGCGATGAGATCACTCAGTTCAATACCCAGCAGGTCATCAAGAAAGTGAAGATCGTCGGCAAGAAGAACTGGGTCGACGCGGTCCTGCGGGCCCCGGAGAACATCACCAAGCAGGGCGCCCCCGAAGATCAAGCGGCCTTCCTGAACCGCCTCCTGGTGCTCGACCCTGGCAACGCGAGTGCCCAGAAAGCCCTCGACAACCTGAAGGCCGGCAAGGATGCCTTTGCCAAGAGCGCCAAGCCGGGTAAAAAGGGCGGCGCCAAGAAATCCTAATCCGGCAACGACAGCCATTGAGTGGAGCGTTCATGACCCGCCTCGGATTCCTGCTTGCCTGTGCCCTGGCCACGAACCTGGGTGCCCAGAGCCTCACCGACCGATTCAAGGAGGTCCGCGGGCCCTGGGAACTCCAACTGGAGCGCGGGGAAGCTGCCACGGTCCGGAAGGGTGTGGAAGCCCTGCTAGGCCGGGAGGGACTCACCGTCAATCCCTCGGACTACAACGATATGCATGCCCTGGTCGCCCTGCGTGGCCTGGCCGGCCGGGCCTGCGTCTCCGATGGCAGTTGGGAAGATGCGGTCGTCCACTTTCAGAAGGCCCGGTCGGCGGCAGAGGAAAACCTCGCCACTGCGGAACCGTTCCTCGCCAAGACCCGCATGGAACACGAGCTGAAGCTCAAGGAGTGCCGGGATGCCATGGCCAAGCAGGCCCCCCGCCTCAAGGAGATCGAGGATGCGCCAGGGCTCACCCAGGACCAGATGAAGCTGCGTCAGCAGCTGAAAATCTTCATGGACGAGCAGCAGGCGGCCATCACCCATAGTGAGCGGGCGCTGAAGGACATCGAGGGCATCCTGCTCCGATTGCGCCAGGCCAAGGAAACCACCGCCAAGACCGCCACCGATTGGCAGGCCTTCCTGGTGGCAGAACAGGCTGAGGTGGCTGAGGTGGGCGGCATTTCGCTCTACGTGGCCGGCAAGCTGGAGCAGGTGAAATCCGATGATGCACGCCCTCGGCCGGAGCGTCTCACCTATGCCAGGCGGCTCTTGAAGCTGGAACCTTCCAACAAGGATGTCCTTCGCCTGGTGAACGGGTTGCTCGGCAAGGAAGAGGATGCTGAACCCGTGAAACCAAAGAAGAAAAAGAAGCCCGCCCCGAAGAAGTAGTGCTCAGTGAATGGCGCAAAAGTACGGCCCCTTCCGGGGCCGTACTTTTGAGGGAGAATACCAATTAAAAGACGAAGCCGAACCCGAGTTTCACGAAGTCGGTGCTGGGCGGGTTTCCGGCGGCGACATCGTTGCCAGTCAGTGTCTTGTGGAAGGTGGCCTCCATGGTGAAGCGGACTCCAGCGTCATAGCCGAAACTGTGGCCGATGCCAAGAGAACCGCCCAGTCGGCTCTTGTGGGTGGTATCGACATCGTAATTGTTGTAGTAGTAGCTGGAGTTCAGGTCGCCAAAACTCCGGTCGAACTGTTCGAAATCGGCCGAGAGACCGGCCACGAAATAGAGCCCACGGTGACGAAAGGCCGTGCCCTGGGGGAAAATCTGCAGGTCGCCGCCGATGGCAAACATGGAGTGGCGAAGGTTGATGGTGTCAAAGCCCTGGGCCCGGTTGGTCCCGCTCTCGGCGCTGCCGCTGAGGTTGAGGCGGATGGCCAGGGTCCGGTCCATGGGGAAGCTGACCGTGAAGCTGCCTCCCAGGCCGGCATCGTAGGTCTCCTTCTGAACTGGCACCAGGTTCCCGGAGGAATTGATGTAAGGGGCGTAGGACTTGGTGCCGAATTCCCCCGTGGGGATCGTCAGGTTCAGGCTGAACCCCATGTGGGGGTTCTGAGCCTTGAGGGCGGATCCAGAAGCGAGGATCAGGGGTAGCACGAGCAGGGATGCGGCGTGGCGCATGGGACCTCCAGGTTGGATGTTCAGGATACGAGCGAAGGGTGTGCCAGGTTACGCCAAGTGCCGTCAATCCTTGGATGGCTGGCACTTCGTTCCGGTTGAAGGGCGTCTTGACGAGCGGCGTTTTGCCTCGGACAGGTGCCGTATTGCAACGGCGGGCTTTGGGTGAGGCCTGTCATGGCCTACTCTGGAATGGATGGGGATGATTCATGGCCTGGAAGCAGGATTTGGCAAAGTTGAAGCAGCAGCTCGATCCTGAGGTGCCCCTGCCCGCACCAAAACCCGTGCCCAAACCAGGGCCGAAGGTCGGTCCCCCGCCCGCCTTGGATGATGAGGACGCCGTTTTCCTGTCAGCCATGGGCTTGAAATCGGCCACCCCCCGCCCAGCCAAGCCCGCCATGGCCGAGGACCTAGCCTCGCCTCTCCCGGCTGCTATCCTCCCGGCTCCAGAATCCTTCCAGGAAGCCGTCAAGGACCTCAAGGGATTCAAACCTCTTCAGAGGGGCATCCTGGAACGGCCAACTGCGCCAAGCCACGCTCCCTCTCCTGTCATCGAGTCTGCGTCGCCGATCTCGGTTGCCAAACCCGACCCGATCCCCTCCCCACCCCTCCCGGAACCCGCTGCCCCTGATTCCCTTCCACCTGCCACGCCCAGCATGCCCCTTCGTTTCCAGCTGGCCGCAGGCATGGCCATCGATGTGGATGGCACCCTCGATCTGCGGGGTCATTCCCTCAGGGATGCCCTGGAGCGCCTGAAGGATCGCCTGGGAGATGGCGTGGTGCTCGGATGGCGGAGTCTCCAGGTCACCCTTGGCCACGATCCGGCCCTCCATGATGGGCTGCTGGCCCTGCTCGCCTCAGGTGAGGCCCCGATGGTGACCCGTTTCGCCCAGGCCCCCGTGCCCATGGGTGGAACCCAGGCCTGGCTGTTGTACTTCGGCCTTCCATCCTTGCAGCCCTGACCTTCCAACATGGAGCCTTGAACATGAGCTTGCTGGCAGTCGGAAGCGTGGCCTTCGATGATCTGGAAACCCCCTTCGGACGAAGGGAGCATGCCCTGGGCGGTTCAGCGACCTATTTCTCCCTGAGCGCCAGCCGGTTCCATCCCGTGCGGATCGTGGCCGTGGTGGGCGAAGATTTCGGCCCGGACCAGATGCGGGTCTTCGATCGCAGGCCCATCGATCTGGCCGGGCTTTCTCGGGTGAAAGGCCTGAGCTTTCATTGGAAGGGTTCCTACGGCTATGACCTTAACGAGGCCAAAACCCTGGCCACCGACCTGAACGTGTTCGCGGATTTCCGACCAAACCTGCCCCCCAGTTACAGAGATTCCCAATACCTCTTTCTGGGGAACATCGATCCGGTGCTCCAGCTGGACGTCGTCCGCCAGATGACCGCTCGCCCGAAGTGGATTGCCCTGGACACGATGAACTACTGGATTCGCGGCGCCCGCCCCGCCCTGGAGGCCGTCCTCAGGGAGGTGGACATCCTCCTGGTGAATGATGCCGAAGTCCGGGAATTGACCCAGGAGCACAATCTCATCAAGGCCTACCGGAAGATCCAGGCCCTGGGTCCAAGGACTCTGGTGGTCAAGCGGGGCGAGTACGGCGTGGCCCTCTTCACGCCCGAGGGCATCTTCGCCGCCCCCGCCTATCCGCTGGAGAATGTCTTCGACCCCACGGGGGCTGGCGATACCTTCGCCGGGGGGTTCCTGGGCTATCTGGCCTGGATCGAACGAACGGATGTCACGGCCCTGAAGCATGCCGCCCTGGTTGGTTCGGTCATGGCCAGTTTTACCGTGGAGCAGTTCTCCACCGAACGGCTGGAGCAGATCAGCCAGGATGAAGTTCGCAACCGACTGTCATTATTTTCAGATATGATCCGGGTCGAAGACCTATAATCAGCGCTATCCAATTCCTGACTGGGGGTTACTGATGCACCAGCCCACTCGCCTGCATGCCGGCCGGATGCGTTCCCTTGTGGCGACGCCCTGCCTCCTCGCGGCCATGGCGCTCGCGGTCCCGGGCCTGCACGCCCAGCAGGCCGGCACTGCCGATTCCGTAAAAGTCGAGGCGCACAATTCCAAGTGGGACTATCCCAAGGAGATCAAGGTACCCGAAGGCTCTCGGACCCACATCGTCCAGAGGGGTGACACCCTCTGGGACCTCTCTGGGAAATACCTTGGCAATCCCTATGCCTGGCCGCAAATCTGGGAACTGAACCAGTGGGTCAAGGATCCCCATTGGATCTACCCCGGCGATCCCCTCATCATCGACCTCGCCCGGGCCGTAGCTACCGCGGGTGCCGTGCCTGAAGAAGTTGCCAACCTGCAGCCTGATCAGCGGCGGGCAGACCCCTCCGTGGTCCGGCGACCGGAGCTTGGATTTTCCTTCCAGGACTTCATCCAGCTCCCCTTCGTGGCTCCCGATGGGGCCGAGGCCCACTACAAGAACCTGGGTGCCTTCACCATCACCTCGAACAAGCGGGAGGACCGCCAGTACTTGGGTGAGGGCGAGACGATCTACTTCAATGGCGGCACCGAGCAGGGCGTGAAAGCCGGCGACCGCTTCGTGATCCTCAAGACCGCGCTGAAGCAGCTGATGCATCCCGGCATGGCCAAGAAACTGCTGGGTGATGTGGTTCAACAGATTGGTGTGATTCGGGTTACCATCGCGCAAGCGAAGGGATCCGTGGCTGTCATCGAACGCAGCCTCGATACCGTACAGGCGGGAGATCGCCTGGTGAAATTCGACGAACCCACCAACATCCCCTTGAAGCTGAGGACCGACTTGGCCGAGCCGGTCAAGGTGGCCACCAATGCCGCGATGGTGGTGTATTCCAGGGGCGGCAAGCTGTACTCCTCCGGTGGGGACATGATCATCGTCGACAAGGGTACCAACGATGGCATCAAGGTCGGCGACGTGCTGCTCGCAACCCGAGTAAAGACCTTCCCGGTCGGCCCCGTTGGCGAAAAGAACCCCGCTACTTCCACCACGACGTACTACATCGGGCAGGCGCTGGTGGTCCGGTCGGATGCCCAGACCTCCACCTGCCGGGTGCTGCGGTCCATCGAGGAAATCAAGGGCGGGGATACCCTCACCCCCTGAGCAGGTGCTGACCTTGCAAAAGCCCCCAATTCCGGGGGCTTTTTGTATGCAAGGACGGCTCAGGGCTCCCGGCGAAGTTCCACGACGACCCGCTGCCCGCGGCTCGGCAATGAATAGGGGTGGGGTGCTGCGGTCCACCCCTCCGGAAGGGGCTCTCCAGCCCAATCCGGCCCCTTCAAGGCATAGAAGGGGCAGCATGGACGCCCGTGGCGGGCCCACCAACCGGCGAGGGCCCCCAGGGACCCCAGGGCCTTGGCCGTTCCCCAGTCCGCCTCCAGGGACGGAAGGTCTTCCAGACGTCCATGCACCGTGCGCAGGTTGGGGATGGGCAGTTCCATGGCCACTTGTTTCAGGAAGGCCAGTTTCTTGAGCGAGGCATCCACGCCGAGGATTTCCAGGTCTGGCCGGGCCAGGGCCAGCACCACCGCCGGAGAGCCCATGCCCGTGCCCAGGTCCACCACCCGCGAACCAGGTGGCAGCTGGGAAAGGAAGGGAAGGAGGATGGCCGCATCCAGCAGCAGCTCCTCCCGGCGCACCCCCGGAGGCAGGGCCGTCAGGGCATGGGTCCGGTTCCACTTGTCCAGGAGGACCAGAAAGCGGCCCAGGGTCGCGGAGAGTTCGGAAGGAAGGTGTGGCTCCATTCCTCAAGCATGCCAGGGGCGGCTCTATGAAAATTGAATTTCATCGATCAGCCTTACTTGTCTTTTATATTCAGCATTTTGGTAAATTTTAATTCAATCTTGATTTGGGATATGTCTAGAATATGAATCATCAACATCGATGCAATTCCTGCAGCTAGAAATGTGACATTGACGAATGTTCCAAAATAATCCATGATGAGTGCCCTTTGATTGATCTTGCCAGAGGAAATGGCCATGACACAGACGCGCCCCCCCTTCGTGATTGACTGGTCCAGCCGAAGCAAAATGCGTGGCCCAGGCGAGCAGTCCCTTGGAAAACTGCTCCATGGACTGCGAGATCGTCTCGCGCCCGATGCACAAGGCATATCGTTGACCTATGTCGATGATCGCGGCATGAGAAAACTCAACCGCGAACATCGTGGAAAAAACCTGACAACTGATGTGCTGAGCTTCCCCTCCAGTGTGGAGAAAGGGGCCTTCCCTCACCTGGGTGACATCGTCATCAGCCTCCCTACGGCCGACAAAATGTCCAAAAAATTCGGCGTGAGCCGCCGCCGCGAAGTGGAGACTCTGGTCATTCACGGCTTCCTGCATCTCTGCGGTCATGACCACGACGTAGACCGTGGCGAGATGATGGCCCTCCAGGCCCAGTTGGAACGGGAACTCCTCGACGAAGAGCCCCTGGCCATGAGCCTCAAGCGGGGCCGGAAACCGGGCAGCAAGGTGAAGAAACTGAAGGACGGATCCCGCGTGGTGGTCACCGGCCGGGCCGCAGCCGCCCTGGTCCGCCGAGAGCGGGTGAAGAAGGACAAGAAGGTCCGGGTCAAGAAGGTCCCGAAGCCGAAAGATCCTGCCCCCAAACGCGGCCCAGGCCGTCCCAGAAAGGAAGCCGTGTCGCCGACTCCCGCCAAGCGGACCATCCGCCGTCGTCGGCCAGCCCCTTCCCGCAGCGGCGTGATCGGGTAGGGCCTAGGAGCGTGTCCAAGTAATGGGTGGGGCTGCACTGGGGCGCCAGCCCCTATCGATTACTTGGACACGCTCCTAGAACCTCTGCATAGCCAATGGGCCCGAAGGCCGATAAAATGGCCCTTTGGTCCGGGTTCGGACCGTGCCCTCCGGAGTCTCCGTGATCAACCTCCTGCTCGGCCTGGGCGCCGCCCTTGCCGTGACCCTGCTGACTAAATTGCTGGGGATGCCGCTGTGGGTTGGCATTCCCATGGGCATCATGGCCGGGGCAGCCCTTTTCATCTGGCAGGGCCGCAAGGTCCAGCAGGATCTGGAAAAGATCTTCGCCCGCGCCGGTGAGCTGCTGAAGAAGCAGCAATGGGACAAGGCCATCGAGACCATGAAGGAGGGCTATCAGTTCTCCTCCCGGCAGTTCCTGGTGAAGGGCAGCATCGACGGACAGATCGGCGTGGTGCAGTACCTGCGCAAGAAGAATGAGGAGGCCGAGCCGCTGCTCGTGGCGGCCTCTATGCAGCATTACATCGCCAAGGCCATGCTGGGCATCCTCCAGTGGAAGCGGGGCGACAAGAAAAAGGCCAAGGAGACCTTCGATCTGGCCCTGAAGGCAGGCAAGAAAGAGAGCCTGCTGTATGCCGTCTACGCCTATGTGCTGCTGGAAATGGGGGAGCGCAACCGGGCCATCGAGACCCTCAACAAGGGCCTGGAAATCTGCAAAGGCGATGAACGCCTCATCACCAATCGCAACCTGCTGCAGAACGGCAAGACCCTCAAGATGAAAGTCTATGGCGAGCAGTGGTACCAGTTCCTCCTCGAGCGGCCCATGATCCGCCAGGAGGCACCATCCTTCGCCCGAATCTCCCGCAAGGCCCTACGCGGATAATACCCTCCGGGGGACCCGCCTGCTCGTTTCGCTCGCGATATCCCCCCGGAACCTCCGCTGTCCTGGCGAAATGAACCCGCCCGAACAGCCTAGTCATACCTGCCTACTCTCTAGTCACATCTGCCCACTCTGGAGACACCATGTCCGGCCACAGCAAATGGTCCACCATCAAGCACAAGAAGGGCGCCGCTGACGCCAAGCGGGGCAAGGTCTTCACGAAGATCCTCAAGGAGATCACCGTGGCGGCGCGGCTCGGCGGCGGCGATGTCAACGCCAATCCGCGCCTGCGACTGGCCGTGGACCAGGCCAAGGGCAGCAACATGCCCAAGGACAACTGGGAGCGCGCCATTAAGAAGGGCACCGGCGAACTCGAAGGCGTGACCTATGAGGAAGTCATCTACGAAGCCTACGGCCCCGGCGGCGTGGCCATCCTGGTCGAGGCCATGACGGACAACAAGAACCGCACCACCCCTGAGGTCCGGAGCTACTTCACCAAATTCGGCGGAGAACTGGGCGCCATGGGTTCGGTGGCCTACCTGTTCGCCAAGCAGGGCCAGATCGTCGTCGAACGGGAAGTCTCCGAAGACCAGGTCATGGAGGTGGCCCTGGAGGCCGGCGCCGACGACGTTGTCAACGAAGGCGAAGCCTGGGTCATCAAGACCAGCCCCGAGGCCTACCAGACCGTGAAGGATGCCGTGGACGCGGCCAAACTACCGGTCATCGAAGCGAAAATCATCATGGCCCCCAGCACCAGCAGTGCCCTCGAAGGCAACAAGCTCACCAGCTTCCTCAAGCTCGTGGACCTGCTCGAGGACAACGACGATGTGCAGAATGTGTGGCACAACGCTGATTACGAAGAGCCCGAGGATTGAGCTTCTAACTTGCTCAGGGCGCCTTTCGGCGCCCTGAGTTAACCCTGCACCGAAGGCGCAGGGCAATTCGGAATGATTGGCCTATACAGGTTGAATCAGCGGGTCGAGGGGGCAACCGTCGCGGCCACGGGCACAGGAACCGACCTGGGGGCTTCCTTGCGGAACAGGCCCTTGTTGAAGACGGTGAAGGTCACGGCCATGAAGAGCACCACCACCAGCAGGGCGGAGCCACGCTTGCCCGCAGCCAGGGCCTTGGGCGTCATCTCGGACAACCCGATGAGGACGAAGACCAGCGTGAGCTTGATGTGGAAGTAGATACCGGCCTTGAAGGGATTCTGCCCGTTCTGCATGAGCACCACCAGCAGAGCAATACCGACCACCAAGGCCAACCGGAAGGACCAGGCCACCACCTTGGCCCAGACGGTGGCCGCCAGGCCCTGGATGTCTTCCCGGCCTTCTTCGAATCCCGAGAGCAGCAGGGCCACCACCGCCGCGCCGCTCCCGAAGGCCATCGTCAGGAAATGAATCCATCTCAGGACGTTCACCGCTTCAAGTTTCAGATTCATGGTCGCCTCGTGGTGAGGGCTTCAGGGTAGCAGCCCTGCTAGGCTCGATTGATTGGGAGGCGGTCATGTCCAAGCTTAGGGTCGCAGTCGTCGGTGTGGGTCATCTGGGCCAGCATCATGCCCGGATTGCTGCTTCGGCGCCGGACGCCATCCTCGCCGCCGTGGTGGATCCTGACGCCATCCGGGGTCCCGAAATCGCCGCCAAATTCGGCGCCCCCTGGTCGGCCTCCCTGGACCAGGTTCTGGCGGAGGTGGATGCGGTGCAGATCGCCGCCCCCACGGGCTTCCACCATGCCCTGGGCCTCCAGGCCCTGAAGGCTGGCAAGCATGTGCTGATGGAGAAACCCCTCGCGGCCACCCTCGACGAGGGAGTGGGCCTCTTGAAGGCTCTTGCGGAAGCCCGCGCCCTCAAACCCGGCCTTGTGGCCCAGGTGGGCCACCTCGAGCGCTTCAACCCGGCGGTCACTGCCCTGCGCGAGCGCGGCTTCAAGCCACGATTTCTCGAGGCCGTCCGGGTCTCGCCCTTCCCGGCCCGCAGCCTGGAAGTCGATGTCGTCATGGACGTGATGATCCACGACCTCGACCTGCTCCGCGCCCTGGTGGGGCGCCCCGTGATCGAGGTGGAGGCCGTGGGGGTGCCGGTGCTGACGCCCTATGCCGATCTGGTGAACGCGCGCCTCAAGTTCGAGGGTGGCGCCTTCGCCACCGTCACCGCCAGCCGCGTGGCCCGCAAGAAGGAGCGCACCCTGCGGGCCTTCGGCGACAAGGAATACGCCAGCCTGGATTTCGCCGCGCAGAAGCTGGAACTGCTGCGCCTCGTCATGGGCCCCGACGGCCCCGAGGTGCGCCCGGAGACCGCCGATATCGAAGAGGGCGAGCCCCTGCGGCTGGAGATCGAAGCCTTCCATGCCGCCTGCCTGGGCCGCAGCCAGGAGGGAGTGACCTGGGCTGAGGGGCAGGAGGCCATGGGCGTGGCCGATCAGGTGCAGAAGGCCGTCGCGAAGAGTCTGGCGGAGATGAGATAGGGTCTGTATCCAGAGTGGGGTGTGGCCGCGCAAGGGGCGCCGCCCAAGCGAGACAAGGAAAGCGACGATGGCAATAGCGGCACTATTGGCGAGGAGCTTGACGCAGTATCGCGCCGGGCGCCGCCCCTTGCCCTTCGGGACGGGGCCAGCCGCGGCTCGCATCCACTTTGAATACAGACCCTTGTCGTGAACCGGTTCTACGACCTCGCCTCCCTCACCAAGCCTTTGGTGACGGCCCCGCTGGCTTTGGCCTTCCTGGACCTCAATGCGGACCGCCGGTGGACGCTGGGATTCCACGACCGGGAAACCCCCCTCACGGTGCGCCAGCTGCTGTCGCATTGTTCGGGCCTGCCCCCCTGGCGCCCCTTCACCGGCGAATCCCTGGCGATCCAACTCCAGCGTGCCGTGGCGGGGCACCCCCTGCTCCGCCCAGCCACCCCCGGACTCGCCACCTACTCCGACCTGAACTACCGCCTACTGGCTGAGCTGCTGGAGGCTGAAACGGGCCTCCCCTTTGCCAGCCTCGGGCGGGCCGCAGGCTTGGACCCCGCCCCCTGGCTGGAGCCCCCCACCGAGGTTCCCGATGGTCCCGATGCGGCGGCCTGGGCCCTGGCCACGGAAGCCCCCCTCCCCCGCCATGACCCTCACCTGCCCCAGGACGCCAATACCCGAGCTGGCATGAGGGGCCACGCTGGGTTTGGTACTACGGCTCCCCAGCTCCGACCTGCTCTGGCCCGGTGGATCGCCGCCGGCTGGGCCGATCGCATGGCCGTTCAGGTCGCTGATGGCGAGAACGGCACCCACTGGGGCCTGGGCCTGCAGGTGGCTTACGCCGGAGAGGGGAGATTTGGACAATTGCTGTCTAGAATTCCCGCCGGATCGGGCCTTAAGGTCCTTGAGGATGCCACCGAAGCAGCACCAGCAGCAGTGCCTGCCCTCCGGGACGATCCAGGACCTGCCTCGGGCTGGTGGTTTCACCTGGGCTACACGGGCCCGGCCCTTTTCTACCGACCTTCGGACCGGTCCTGCATCGGCCTGTTGCTGCATCGTCGGGGTCCAAATGGCGACCTCCTGGATGCGGAGGCCCTGCGGGCCCGGCGCTGGAATGCCCTGGCGCGATTCGTGGGACAATCCGGCGGATGAAGCCCTTTCTGCTCCCTGCCCTGGTGCTGTCGCTCATTCCCGCCATCGCCGCGCAGCCCCCGCTGAGGATCGGCCTCGACACCCAGGCCACCGAATGGATCATCGCTCTGGAAGGCGGCGGCCAGGTTTGTGATCGCTCCGGGAAGTCCATCTTGAAGCTGGCCCCGGACGAGAAGCTCCGCCTCTGGTGGGACAGCCGAGGCGTGTCCGATCCCACCTCCGAATACCGCATCCAGGTGGGCCGCCCCCATACCGCCATCGAGGCGACTGCGCTGATGAAGCGCCTGAAGGAACTGGGTGAGGCCCCGGACCGCGTGAAGGTCCCCGACGCCGATACCTGGCGCGTGCTGACGGGCCACTTCAGCCAGGCCGGCGAAGCCGAGCCCGTGCTCCAGAAACTCCAGGATCTGGGCTTCGACGAGCTGTGGGTGGCCACGGAAGCCAGGCCCAGCCGACCTCGTAAGGGCCGAGCCCTCTATGCCATCACTGATCGCTACGAACGACGGCCCCTCCCTCAGGCTGGCGTCTGGCTCAAACCTATCGGCGAGCTGACCACCCTGCAGGGCAAGGGGCGGTATCGCGGCAAGGTCGAGATCTTCCCCAACGCCCAGGGCCGCTTGACCGTCGTGAACACCCTTGATCTGGAGCCCTACCTGCGCGGCGTGGTGCCCAAGGAGATGGGTGCCTGGGAGTTCCCCAGCGTCGAGGCCCTCAAGGCCCAGGCGGTGGCCGCCCGCACCTATGCCGTGGCCAACCGGGGCAAGCGCGCGGCGGATGGCTTCGACATGGGCGACACCGTGGCCGACCAGGTCTACGGCGGCCGCGATGGCGAGCAATCCCTCACGGACCGGGCCATCCAGGAGACCGAAGGGCTGTTCGCCACCTACGGCGGCAAGCCCATCCAAGCCCTGTTCATGGCCAATTGCGGCGGGCACACCACGGACGTGGCCCAGGTCTTCGGTGGAGACGCCCCCTACCTCCAGTCCGTGACCTGCTACCCCGTGAAACCCGTGACCCTGCCCTATGCCTCGGGCGTGGCCATTGCCGTCGAGTCGCAGCAACCCTGGCTTAGCTGGGAACTCCTGCGTCTGGCCTCCGTAGCCCCTTCCACCGAGTGGCTGTCCGGCGAACGTCTGGCGAAGCCCGCCAATCCGGAGGAACTGAACCAGACCGTGCGGATCCTCCAGAAGCGCCTGGCCCTGGAAGTCCGGCCCCTGGCCCGGGACGGACACCTCCTGTTGGCCCTGGCCCGGGCCTTCGGTTTCCACCGGCTCGTGGAGGGCCAGGAGCGACCCCAGGACGCGGCCTACTTCCTGCCCGATTCCCTGCCCGAGGATCGGCTGCTGGCCTCCTTCCTCACCCGGCGCGGCGTGGTCCCGGCCTCGGCCTGGGGCGCCCGGGAGCCCGTCAGCAGCCGCCAGGCCCTCCAGACCCTGGGCCGCCTGTGGCAGGAGTTGGAGCCCTTCACCCCGGGCGAAGGAACGCTTCTCCTGGATCGCCAGGTTCGCCGCAAGCGGGGCGGACCGGAGCCCTTGCCCCTGGCCCCGAATCTCCTGCTGGTGGAGGAAGCCCCGGATGGCAGCCTGAAGCTGCTGCCCAAGGCTGAGATCCAGGTGGGCGACCGGCTGAAGTGGATCCCCGGCGAAGACGGCCCCGCCCAGGTGCTGATCCGGCGCCTCGATCCCGATGGCGCCGCCTGGGACCGGTACAACCCCACGGCCCATTGGCGCGTGGAATACACCGAAGCGGAGCTGCTGGCGATGGTGCGCAAGCGCATCAAGGTTTCTGGGATCAGAGAATTCAAGGCCCAATACAACGACCATGGCCGGGTGCTCGATCTCAACCTCGTCGATTCCCAGGGAGCCTCGCACCGGGTGCGGGGCATGCATATCCGGGGTCTGTTGGGCCTCAAGGACAATGTCTTCCATTGGCTCACCGTGGGCCAGGGGGCCACCCGCCGCTGGATCTTCTACGGCCGGGGCTGGGGCCATGGCCTGGGCATGTGCCAGACCGGCGCCTACGGCATGGCCCTGGAGGGCGCCACCTTTCTGCAGATTCTGCAGCACTACTATCCGGGCATGAATCTTCAGCGGGTGGATTGAAATTAGGCTGGATTTTTCTAGCCAACCATTGACGGGGCACCAGGGGCGACCCAGGCTTGCTGTCCAGGAGGGGGTGGGCATGGCCATGGATGCGTGGATCCTCGGCGCGCCGCTGAAGGTGTTGCGGCAGGAGGACCACCCGTACCGGGAGACCACCCTGGCCACCCTGGGCCGCCACGAACTGGGCCTCTCCCGCCGGAACTCGGAGGCTGGCCCTGCCTGCGAGCTCTTTCTCGATGGCCGGTCGATTTTTCTACCCGGATGGGCCGCTCCGGACCGGGCCTGGTTCGAACTCTGCCGGGAGCTTGGCTACGAGCCGGCCCGCCACTGGGATTGGGATCCGGCCCTCATCCTGTTCCAGCAGGTCGTGCCGGCCCTGGCGGCTGATTGGCATGAACCGCCCCTGGCCCTGAACTCCCTGGGTTTGCCCGACGGTGTGATCTGCCTCGCCGGGCTCCGCCAGACCTTCGCGGAGGCGGTGGCCCAGCTGCGCCGGGAGCACACAGGCCCCGTGGGGGCGAAGGTGGCCGAAACGTTCGAATGGCTGCCCCTGCGGGCGGTGGTTTTTCACGATGATGCCCAACTGCCCCTGGACTTCGAAGGCACCGGCCCCTGCGGTCGGGTCTCTCTCTGGCTCGGCATCCACCATGACCGACCCGTGGTCGTCGGCGGCCAATCCCCGGCTTCTGGGTCCTGCCGCTGGATGGCCGAGGAGTTCGGCGACCGCCCGGCTGCAGAGGCCTTCCTCGAAGCCGCGGGCCTGGATCCTTGGCCTCCGAAGGGCTTCGAGTCGGCCTTGCAGGCAGCGCTGGAGCGGCTCTGCCACTGGATGGAGGGGCCCCTGGACGCCTACCGCCGCACCTATCCGGTGGGCATTTCCTGGCACCATGGCCGGCGGGAGCGGTTGCGGGGCCGCACCATCGTGGACGTGCGCTCCGGCGACCCCCCCATGCTCATCCTGGATGACGGCACTGAAGTGGCCATCGATCCCGACCCGGTGCCGTCCTGGGGGCAGGGCGGCATCTGAGCTGGTTCTACACGGCCGCGTCCAACTGCTCCCACTTCACGCCGAAGTGATCAAGGATGCCCTGGCGTTCAGCCCGCTCCTGGTCCGCGATGCTGGTGTAGGGATGCCGGAACACCACCCGCCGAACGCCGCGTCGCACCAGCGCCCGGCAGCAGGTGAGGCAGGGTTCGTGAGTGACGTAGGCCGTGGCCACGCTGCCATCGCAGAAGCCCAGGGCGTTTTCCTCCGCGTGGCTGGTGTGCAGGCAGCGCTGGCCCGGCTTGCAGGTTTCCGGCGTGCAGTGGGCCATGCCCGGCAGGGCCCCATTGAAACCCGCCGCCGCCACGCCGCCATCCGCCCGCAGCAGCACGGCGCCCACCTTCAGGCGGCAGCAGGTGCCGAGCCGGCTCAGCTCCAGCGCCATGTTCATGAAAACCTCATCCTTGAGTCGCACTCGGGACATGATTACCTCTGAGTTCCCTCCATCATCGCAAGATCCCTGGTGATGACGCTAGAATGAGTGCTGGTACTGCGGGTCCCGTAGCTCAGCTGGGAGGCTCCGTCTCCGCGAGCCAGCGAGCGGGAGCGCCCTGCGGGGCAGGGTGCGATAGACGGGAGGCTCCGTCTCCGCGAGTACGCGAGCGGGAGCACCCTGCGGGGCAGGGTGCGATAGACGGAGAGCAGCTCCCCTTCAGATCCAGTGGAGCTGCGATGCCCGGGCTGATCCCACCTCCGACTTGTGCGAACATGAAGCCGTGGGTCCCGTAGCTCAGCTGGATAGAGCAGCTCCCTCCTAAGGAGCAGGTCGGACGTTCGAATCGTCTCGGGGCCACCAACCTTTCCGCCGGCGGCGGATCCACATGCTGAAAACCTTCGACGCCCACGGCCACCTGCCGAGCACGGATGCGCACCTCCCGGACCATCCACGGGTCGTCTGCGGCACCTGCGAGGCGGACTGGGAGGCTGTGCTGGCCCACGCCGCCTCCGATGCCCGGGTCCTGCCGATGCTGGGCCTGCATCCGCGGCAAGTGGAGGCGGCTTCCCCGGAATGGGCCGACCGGCTGGAGTCGCTGCTCCGGGACCACCGAACTGG
Source organism: Holophagaceae bacterium (assembly GCA_025363715.1). Lineage (GTDB taxonomy): Bacteria > Acidobacteriota > Holophagae > Holophagales > Holophagaceae > Geothrix. Next base: position 24,643 of record JANYLR010000024.1, read on the forward strand.
CGTGGGGGAATGTGGGCTGGATTTCGCGCGGAAGCAGACGGATCGCCCGGCCCAGGAGGCCGCGTTCCGGCTCCAGCTGCGGCTGGCCCACCGCTTCCACCGCCCCGTGGCCATCCATGCGGTGCGGTGCTGGGGGCGCCTCCTCAGAATCCTCCAGGAAGAGGGCGTGCCCACGGCCGTCGCCCTGGTGCACGCCTTCTCAGGCAGCCCAGAAACGGCCCGGCAGCTCCAGGCCCTGGGCCTCTACCTCTCCTTTTCCGGCCGGTCCCTGGAAGCGGGCCGGGCCCAGGAGGCGCTCCGGGCCGTGGTTGGGCCTCGCCTGCTGCTGGAGACCGATGGTGCCGGCGACCTCGATGGGGTGCTCACCACGGCTGCCGACTTGCTGGGCGTCCCCATGGAGGAGCTCGTGGCTCAGACCTGGGAGAATGCCAGGAGATGTTTCAAGGAGTGCCTGGCATGAGGTGGTTTGCCCGCAGTGAGTTGCTGCTCGGAGAGGCGGCGCTGGAGCGGCTGCGCCAATCCCGCGTGACGATCTTCGGCCTGGGCGGCGTGGGCTCCTTCGCCGTGGAGGCCCTGGCCCGCACGGGCGTCGGCCATTTGCGGCTCGTGGATCACGATGTCGTCGGCCCCAGCAACCTCAACCGCCAGCTCTTCGCCCTGCGCTCAACGATCGGCCTGCCCAAGGCCGAGGTGGCCGCGGAGCGCGTGCGCGACATCAATCCCGACTGCGCGGTGGAGGCCCGGGTGACCTTCATCCATACGGATACGCTGCCGGATCTGCTCACGCCGCGCCCCGACGTGATGATTGACGCCATCGATTCCATGACCTGCAAGGTGGCCCTCATGCGCACGGCCCACGAAGCGGGAATCCCCATCATCACGGCCATGGGTGCGGGTGGCCGCCTCGACAGCAGCCGGCTCTGCGTGGGGGATCTCAGCGAGACCCGCCTCTGCCCCCTCGCCGCGCGGGTCCGCAAGGAGCTGCGAAAAATCGGCATCACTGAAGGCATCCGCTGCGTCTATTCCCTGGAGCCCGCCGACAACAAACGCCCCGCCAACCCCGTGGACATTGAACCGCACCGCGGGCCCGGCCGGCAGCGCCGTCCGGTGGGCACCATTTCGTACATGCCCGCCATCGTGGGGCTGAAGGTGGCTGAGGAAGTGCTTCGGATGTTGCTCACATCACATTAACTACTCAATGGTCATATTTTCTTTGCCCCCCTGATTCAGAGGTATATATTAACGATGAATTGGTCGCCTTTGACCATCAGGAGGATGCATCATGGCCAACGCAACCCTCGACCGCAGGCAGGCGCTGCTGTATCTCGCGAGCATCGGCGGCATCGCCGCCGCCGGGGGCGCTTCGTCCCTCCTGGCGGGACAGTCCTCCGGAACGCCCAGCCCAGCCCCCAGGGGGACCATGGCCAAGCTGCCCTGGCCCTACAAGCCCTTGGATCCGGAGGCCGTTGGGAACCGGGCCTACCAGGGCTACTGGAAGAACCACTGCATGTACGGCACCTTCGAAGCCATCGTCGGGAACGTGGCCGAGAAGCTGGGCGCCCCCTACACCGATTTCCCCTTCGACCTGTTCTATTACGGCGTGGGCGGCGTCCATGGCTGGGGCACCCTGTGCGGCTGCCTGAACGGGTGCGCCGCGGCAATCCAGATGCTCAGCCCTAATCCCGAGCCGCTGGTGGACGAGCTCTTCCGGTGGTACGAAAGCGCTGCCCTGCCGGACTTCGAGCCCAAGGGCATGAAGTTCAAGAACATCAAGGTGGTGGCCGGTTCGCCCCTCTGCCACACCTCCATCGCCAAGTGGTGCGAGGTCTCGGGCAAGAAGACCTACTCACCGGAGCGGAAGGATCGCTGCGGCGTCCTCACCGGCGCCGTCGCCCGCAAATGCGCCATGCTGCTCAACGACCAGGCCGCCGGGAAGTTCGTGCCGGCCACCGCGGCGGACCCACGCACCAAGAGCTGCCTCAGCTGCCACGAGAAGGGCGGCGCTCTGGAGAACATGCGGTCCAAGCAGATTTGCACCCCCTGCCATTCGGACGAAATCCTGAGCCTGAAGGGACACCAGAAGATCAAGCTCTGAGGGGCGACTACGGGCGCGATCCGGGCCCACGAAGGCTTCGGGCGGCGGCGGGCGCCTAGCCTCCTTCCACCGCCTGCCGAAGCACCGCCAGGAACTGGCTACGCTGGTAGGGCTTCGGCAGGAAGCCAGCCAGTCCCTTGCCAATGAAGTCAGAAAGGACATCCTGCTCGCTGTAGCCGCTGGTCAGCACCACGGGAACTTCCGGATCCACCTCGTGCATGCGGAGGAAGGCCTGCCGGCCATCCATGTGGGGCATGGTGAGGTCCATCAGGACCGCACTGAGCTCTTTGTGGCGAAGCTCGAAGAGAGCCACGGCTTCCAGGCCATTTGAGGCTTCCACCACCTGGAATCCGAAAGATTCGGCCAGGGCCCGAGCCACGGTCCGGGGGGCGGATTCGTCATCCACCAGCAGCAGGGTTCCATGGCCCTGCCACTCGCCCGTCACCCGCCGGGGCGGAAGACCCTCAACCCCCAGCGAAAGGGCGGGCAGGTAGAGCTTGAAGACCGAGCCGTGGCCCAGTTCGCTGTAGACCTTGAGGCCGCCGTGGTGGCTCCGGAGGATGCCGAGCATGGCCGACAGCCCCAGGCCGCGCCCGGTGAACTTGGTGGTGTAGAAAGGATCAAAGATCCGGTCCCGGACTTCCGGCGACATGCCGCAGCCCGTATCGCTCACCTCCAGCGTCACGTATTTCCCCGGGGACAGCGGCAAGGAGGGGAGTAGGCCTCCGTTAGTGGTCGCATCCACCATCTGCACGCCGGTCCTGATGGTGATGAGTCCACTCATTTCCTCGCCGCTGGTTTCATCGCCGATGGCTTCGGAGGCGTTGGTGACGAGGTTCATGACCAGCTGCTGCATCTGGGAGGGATCAGCGGAAATGAAGGGAAGGCCGGACGCGAGATCGTACCGTACCACCGCCAGCTTGGAGAGGGAGACCGTGAGGAGTTGGGTCATCTCCACCACCAGGCGGTTTAGGTCCACCTCGACGACCTGGAAGCGGCCCTTCCCGGCATAGGCCAGCAGCTGCCTCGTCAGATCCGCGGCCCTCAGCGTGGCCTGCTCGATCTGCTGCAGGTAGGGCATGGCGGGGCTTTCCGCGGGAAGGTGGAGCGCCCCCAGGTTCGCGTTGCCAAGGATGGCCGTCAGCAGGTTGTTGAAGTCGTGGGCAATGCCGCCGGACAGAACACCGAGGCTTTCCAGTTTCTGGGATTGGCGCAGGGCCTCCTCAGACTCCTTCTTCAAGGTGATGTCGGCCCGGATGGCAATGAACTGCTCGGGCCTGCCGTCTTCCCCCAGGAAGGGAACGATGGTGGTATCCACCCAATAGAAACTCCCATCCTTGGCGCGGTTCTTGATCTCGCCCTTCCAGACACCGCCGGCCTGGATCGTGTCCCAAAGCTGAGTCATGAAGGCCCTGGGATGGTGTCCGGAATTGATGATCCGGTGATCCTGGCCCAAGAGGTCTTCGCGGGAGTACTTCGAGATGGCACAGAATTTTTCGTTCACGTAGGTGATTCGGCCCTGGGCATCGGTGACCGCCACGATGGCATGCTCATCCAGGGCGCGTTTGAAGTCCTGCAACTCCCGGACGGCCCGGGCCAGGCGGGACGTGGTCTTGCCGCCCCGCCCTGATGGGCCGGGCTCCCTCGGAGGGTCTTCCCTGCTTCCCGGCCGCAACGTCATGAATGCTTCCCCTTCTGGATTCGGGATCATACAGAATCAATCTCAGAATCGAGGGCATTCTTTCCAAAATTTGTATTAATTATGTTAATATTTGTGACTACTCCGTTTACAGAATGGTTGATTCTGCCGCCCGCCCCAAATGCGCACCTGGCCATCCGTGGCCATCGATTCAGTTCCTATAGGTACTTCCGAGTGTGCTACCGCCCAGTCGGCGCGTTGTACTCCTCGTAGGTGCCCTGGAAGTCTTCGATGCCGTGATCGGTGAGGTGCCAGATGCGGGTGGCCACCTCGTCGATGATGTCCTCGTCGTGGGTCACGAAGAGGATGGTGCCCTCGTAGCGCTGCAGGGCATCGTTCAGCGCGATGACCGCTTCCAGATCCAGGTGGTTGGTGGGCTCGTCCATGACCAGGATGTTGGGCTTCTGCAGCATGAGCTTGCAGAAGAGCAGACGGCAGGATTCGCCACCGCTGAGCACGTCCGTCATCTTGTTGCCTTCCTCGCCCCGGAAGAGCATCTGGCCCATGATGCCGCGGATCTGCTCCTTGGTGGCCTCGGGGTCGAACTGGTGCAGCCAGCTGACCAGCTCGTAGCCCTTGGGGATGCTCTCGGCGAAATCCTGGGAGAAGTAGCCCACGTTGGCCTCGTGACCCCACTTGACTTCGCCGCCATCCAGCTTGAGCCCGCCTTCCGTCACCTGGGGCGCGTTGGCGAGCAGGGCATTCAGCAGGGTGGTCTTGCCGATGCCGTTGCGGCCCATGAGGGCGATCTTCTCGCCCCGCTGCACCATGGCCGTGAAGCCCTTGATGACCTCGTGGCGGCCCCCGGTCCCGTCCTTATCCGTGTCGTAGCCCTTCTTCACGCCCTCGAATTCCAGGGCATAGCGGCCGCCAGGCTTGCCGAGGTTGAACTTGATGAAGGGGCGCTGGATGTTGCTGCGGGCCAGATCGCTGGGCTGGAGGCGCTCCACTTCCTTGCGGCGGCTATTCACCTGGCTGCTGCGGGTGCCTGCCGCGAAGCGCTGGATGAACTCATTCAACTGCTCGATCTTCTTCTCTCGCTGGGCGTTGTCCGATTCGATGCGCGACCGCACCTGGATCTTGGCCATGACCATCTCGTCATAGCCGCCGGTGTACTGGATGATGGTCTGGTAGTCGATGTCGGCGATGTGGGTGCAGACGTTGTTCAGGAAGTGGCGGTCGTGGGAGATCACCACCACCGTGCCCTTGAAGCGATCCAGGAACTCCTCCAGCCAGTGGATGGAGTCCAGATCCAAGTGGTTCGTGGGTTCGTCCAGCAGCAGGGCTGCCGGATTGCCGAAGAGGGCCTGGGACAGCAGCACCCGCACTTTCTGGCCGCCCTGCAGCTCGCCCATCTTGCGCCCATGGATGGACTCCGGGATGCCCAGCCCATCCAGCAGCACCGCCGCGTCGCTTTCGGCGGTGTAGCCGTCCTCGTCGGCTACCAAGCCTTCGAGCTCGGCCACTCGCATGCCGTCCTCATCGGTCATCTCCGCCTTCTCGTAGATGGCGTCTCGTTCCTGCAGCGCCTTCCAGAGCCCCGCATTGCCCATGATCACCGTGTCGATGACGCGGAATTCATCAAAGGCGAACTGGTCCTGGCGCAGGATGCCCATCTTGCGGGGTCGGATCACGTTCCCCATCTGCTGTTCCAGCTCGCCCGACAGGATCTTCATGAACGTGGACTTGCCCGATCCGTTGGGCCCAGTCAGGCCATAGCGGCGGCCCGGGTTGAAGGTCGTGGTGACATCCTCGAACAGGATCTTGGCGCCAAAGCGCATCGTGACGTTCTGCACTGCAAGCATGGAAACTCCCGAACCGAGTATTGTAACCCGGCGGGTCGGGATTTCCGAGGGGTGTTCTCTGCCGTGGTGGGCTCCAGGCTCCGCCTAGAGTCAGACGGCTGCGCCGCCGAGCAGATCTTTCCCTGACTTCAAAACGGCGCCAAAGGCGCCGTTTTGAAGCTGTGCCGAAACAACCGGCGGGACAACGACCGATCAGAAGGGAATGTCGTCGTCCGGGAAGCTGCCACCGCCACTGCCTGCGGGGCTGGGCGCCCCGTGGTCTTCGAAGTCCTGGGAGCCGCCACCCGAGGCCTTGCCGCCGTAGCCGCCGGAATCGCGGCTGCCCTCATCTGCGCGACCCAGCATGACGAAGTTGTCGCAGCGGATGTCGCAGGCGGTCTTTTTGACGCCGGCCTGGTCGGTGTACTCGCGGTACTGGATGCGGCCCTCGACCATGATCTGCTTGCCCTTGCGCAGGTACTTCTCGGCGATCTCGGCCTGCTTGCCCCAGACCACGATGTTGTGCCACTCGGTCTTGCTCTGCTTCTCGCCGGACTGGTTCTTCCAGGTCTCCGTGGTGGCCACGGAGAAGCGGGCGACGCTTTGACCCGAAGGCGTGGCCTTCAGCTCGGGATCGCGCCCGAGGTTGCCGATGAGTAGCACTTTGTTCAAGGATCCGGACATGTGTCCTCCTTTTGTATAGGCGGAGCTCTCCGCCTCACCGTCGACTCAGACCATCTGAGGGGGTGGTAGGGTGATGAGGTTTGCGCCGAGGGAAAGCCATGTCAAGCGGCAACTCAAAGCTCCTGGTGAGCTGTAAAAACAAGTCCGGTGCGGAGAAGCATTACCTTCCGGCGCTTCGGGCCGCCGGCTGGTCCGGAGCGGTCCTCCTGGTGGCCCCCGTGGATTCCCCACCGGACCTGGACCAGGCCTGCGGCCTGCTGCTCACGGGCGGCTACGACATCCATCCCCGCCACTGGGATGCGACAGAACCGATCCATCCCAAGGCTGAAGTGGATGCGGATCGCGACGACTACGAGATCCCCCTGATCCGTGCAGCCTGGGAGCGCAACCTGCCCCTCCTGGGCGTTTGCCGCGGTGAGCAGATCCTCAACGTGGCTCTGGGCGGCAGCCTGATCCAGGATGTGCCGGAGCACTACGGCTGCGAGCCGGGGCGGCATCAGTACGGCACGCCAGAGGTGCCCGACATGCGCCACCGCGTGCAGCTGGCCCCTGGCTCACGGCTGCGGGCCCTGCTGGGCGAAGATGTGTTCCTGGTGAACAGTCGCCACCACCAGGCCCTGAAACGACTGGCCCCGCCCCTGGTGGCCGTGGGCTGGCACCTGGACACCAGCCACCCCGAAACCGGGCCCATCGTCGAGGCCGTGGAAGCCGCCGATCCCGCGCGCTGGGTCTTCGGCGTCCAGTGGCATCCCGAGAACCTAGTGACCCTCAAGGGCCCCGCCGGCGATGCGGCGAGGGATCTGTTCTCAGCGTTTGTGAAGGTCGCTAAGCGGGGACAGGATTAACAGGAGTTTGAAGGATTAACAGGATTTCAAAAACCAAGACTGCCCTTGCTTTTTCTGTTGCCTGAATCCTGTTAATCCGGCTTTTCATCCTGTTAATCCTGTCTCCGTTTTTTCATTGGAGTCCCCGTGTCCACCCCCATCCGCTTCGAGATCCGCGACCGCATCGCCACGTTGACGCTGGACCGGCCGGACAAATTGAATGCGCTGATTCCCGAGATGAAGGAAGGCTTTGAGGAAGCTTTAGCTAAGGCCGCGGAGCCAGTGGTGAAGGCCCTGCTGCTGCGGGGCGCGGGCCGAGCCTTTTGCGCGGGAGGCGATATCGGCTGGATCGCCAAGGCCCTCTCCGAAGGCCGCTGGGCCGAACTGGAGACCCTGCTGGACCTGGGCGCGGCGGTGGCACATGGCCTGATGACACTGCCCAAGCCCGTGGTGGCCGTGGTGCAGGGCCCCGCCGCCGGCGCCGGCATGAGCCTGGCCCTGGATGCGGATCTGCGGATCGCCAGCAGCGATGCCCTGCTCAGCATGGCCTTCGTGAAGATCGGCCTTCATCCGGACTGGGGCGGCAGTGTCGGGTTGTCGCGGCTGGTGAACCCGTCCATCGCCGCCGAGCTGATGCTGACCGGCGATACCCTGGACGCCGCCCGGGCCCATGCCCTGGGTCTCGTCAACCAGGTGGTGCCGCCCGAGCAGCTGGAGGCGACGGTAGAGCTCCTCAGTCATCGTCTCGCTGCCGGCTCCGCGGAGACCTACGCCCGCATCAAGGCCACCCTGCTGCGCAACCAGGGGCTGGATGCCGACAGCCTGCGCACCCGCCTGGAGGCCGAGGGCGCCCAGATGAAGGCCGCCATGCGGCATCCCGATGCCAAGGAAGGGCTGGCCGCCTTCCTGGAGAAGCGGGCGCCAAGATTCGGCTGCCCCGGCTCGTAAAGGCCTTTACAACCCGGTGGAAGCGTCAGTGCCCTGACCCAGAACTCGAAGGAGCTCCGGGGACCAGACGGCGCAGGCCTCCTTCCGCGCCTGGACCGCGCGGTTGAAGGTGGGCAGCAGCAGGCGGGGATCCTTCATGCAATCCAACAGCACGGCGCGGCCGAAGGCCTTCTCGATCGTGACCGCCATGCGCCAACCCACCGTGTACCAGGGGCCCTGGATGCCGAAGAAGGCCATGCCCTGGGTCTGGGCTGCCTCAACCTGGAGCCGGCCCTGGGCTACCGCCAGCAGGAAGGTTTCGACCTTTCGCAGGTCCGGATCGAACTGGGCCATATCCCGATCCCACCGGGCCCGATCCTCGGCCGGGCTGACCGCATGAGGATGGACATCCGGCCCGCCCGCCGCCGCGAGCATGGCCATCCCTTCGCCGAAGGCGCTGATCCAGTCGTAGGCCAGGCGCGTCCCCTCGGGCAGGGCCTTGAGGGCCGCCTTCGCGGGCGCCGACGGGAAGGCGCTGCCATAGCCGATGTGATGCAGCTCGTGCACGAGGATGTTCTCCACCACCTCGGGCGTCTTGAGTGGATCCAGGGACAGGAAGATGGCGCTCCCTTCGAACACAAAGCTGTTGGAGGCGGGTTTGATCACGGGGTAGATCCGGGCCTGGATCTTCGCACCGTCCGGAAGGTAGACCAGGGCCTTCTGCCCCGCGGATCCGGCATCGAGGCCCTTCCACTGGGCCAGGGTCCGGCGCAGGGCCGCCGCGCAGGAGAGGAGTTCCTCGCCAAGGACGAAGGCCTTGAACCTGGCCTCATCCAGCGGCCGATGCATGGACTGCTCTCGTTTGACGAGACGCTGGTACCCCTCGCTGTGGAAGAGAAGGGACCAGTCCGAATCCTCGATCGGCCTGCCTTCGGCCCGCTTGGCCAGGGCCGATAGCACCGCATCCGCCTCGTCGGAAACCATGACGACCTGGACTGGACCTGGACTGGTCTGGGCGGAAAGGGGCGCGAGCAGGAGCAGCGACAGACTCATTTTCAGCATCGGGAAATCCTCCCGGGTCCGACTCTACGATGTCTTTCGTAGTTAGTCCATACCCTGGATCCCCGGCCCTTCAGCGGCCCGAGTCGGCCTGGAAGCGCCTGCGGGTTTCCTCGAGTTCAGCCCTGATCTCCGGGGCCTGCCGGCGCGGATCGTCCAGGGCCCGGCCCAGTTCCTCCAGGGCCAGGGCCGGGTGACCCGACTGGAACGCGAGCCAGGCCCAGGCCCGGTGGACATAGGGCGAGTCTGAATCCGTGGGACAGAGGGCCAGCCGTTTTCCCGCTTCCACCACATCCGGCCTTGCCATGCGTAAGAGGCACTCCGCCTGGCCCGCCAGGGCATTCCAGCGCACCTCGGGCGTCACGCTCTCGGGCAAGAGGCCAAGCACCCTCTGGTAGCCTTCCCGGGCCTGGGGAAACCTCTGCTGGAGGCGGGCCAGGTCGGCCGCATAGAACTGGCATTCGGCCTCGACGGTCCGAAGACCCGAGGTCTGGGCGAGCTTGAGGGCTTGGCCGTGAACACCCGCGGATTCATCCCGCTGCCCCTTCATCAGCGCCAGGATGCCGAGGTTTCGCAGGCAGGTGACCTGCCCCACCTTGTCCCCCACGGCTTGCCGCGTGGCCAGAGCCCGGGTGAGCAGGTTCTCCGCACCCGCGGTGTCCCACGCCATGAGGGCCACGACGCCGAGGTTGTTCATGGCCAGGGCCTCGCCCCACCGGTTCCCGAGCCGCCCCTGGAGGGTCAGGTTGGTGCGGTAGAGGGCTTCCGCCGTGGAGAGGTCCCCCCGCTTCAGGGCCAGGTTCGCGAGATTGTTCTGCGCCAGGGCCAGGTAGATCTGATCGCCGGTCTGCTGGCTCAGGGCAAGCGAGCGCTCGAACAGGGACCTTGCCTCCGCATCCCGGCTCCGTTCGCCGGCGATGAGGCCGAGATGATTGAGGGCGATGGTTTCCCCATCCCGGTCCCCGATGGCCCGGGCCAGGGCCAGCTCTGCCGACCGCAGCCGCTGGGCTTCGTCCAGATCCCCCTGGTCCTTGGCCAGGTAGGCCTTCAGGCCGATGGCGCGGCCTTCGGCCCAGCGGTCCCCGGTGGCCTTGGCGGACATCAGGGCCCAGTTGGCCACGGGCAGGGCCTGCTCCCGCCCCAGACGGCGAAGGCAGGCGGCATAGGCCGACACGGCGCTGGAGAATCCCGGGGCCTTCATGGCAGCCTCCCGCAGGAACGGCTCACTGCCTTTGAAATCCCCCTTGAGGAAGAGGGCCTTGCCGTTTGCATAAGTCGTGAAGACCTCCGGCGGGACCGGTGGATTCCGCAAGCTGCTGGAGCGGAGGGGATCCACCTTCCTGAGCAGATCGTGGACGGCGGGATCCACCAGGGCCAGGGGGGCAAAGGCTGACTGTAGATCCGCGCCGGAGGCCCCGGAAAACCGGACCTTCCCCCACTGGTCCACCAGCTCGTAGGTGAGGACCCGGACTTGGCGCCCTGGGTCCCGGCTCAGGGTTCCACGGATGAACAGCGGGGCCCCCAGGGCATGGGCGATGCGCAGCTGGCTGGCGGGCTCCAGGCTCTCGGCGGCACTCAGACGGAGGCTGGAGATGGCCCGGGACACGGACTCGGGTTCCATCACCGTCAGGCTGGGCGAGGCGTGCAGGGCCATCGACAACAGCTCCGTCATGCCCACGGCCACGACCGCATCGAGGTTCACTTCTCCCGTGGTATTGCGGATGGGCATGACCGCCACCCGGGGCGGGTGGTCCTTCCCCAGGTCCGCGATGATGCTGCGTCCGAACAGGGAGTAGCCCAAGCCTAGCAGGAGCATGAGCCCCATGGCGGCGGCCCCGGCCCACCAGGCCGCGGGTCTCCGGGTAAGTAGGCGGGAAAGGGCCTCGGCCACCTGGGGGCTCGTGGGCCGTTCCGTTGCATTGGCGTGCAGCATGGCCCGGAGCAGGGCTTTCAGGGGCCTGGCGAGCCTCCGGCCCCGCAGAGTCCTGAGCTCACCCTCGATGGTCGCCGCCATCCTGTCCCGGCCCTCCCCCAGGAAGGGGTGGTCGCCCAGGATCATCTCCCAGGCCACCACGCCTAACGAGAAGACATCGCTGGAAGGACCTACCTGCCTGCCGCGCATCTGCTCCGGAGAGGCGTAGGTGGGGCTGCCCACGAAACTGCCCGCCTCGGTCATCTCCCCCCAGCCGGAGCGCGAAGACCCAGGCCGAAAGGAGCCATGACGGGTCCGCTTGTCCTGGCCAGAGGCTGGGAAAGCAACCTGGGTGGCACCGTCTCCGGCCGCCCCTTCCAAGTTCGTCAGGTTGGGCCTGCTGCCGGTACTGGTTTCCTCTTGCAGATGCGCGGCGTCCACCAGCCGGGCGAGGCCAAAGTCGAGGACCTTGACCTGGCCTGCGGCATCCACCATGACGTTGCCAGGCTTCAGATCCCGGTGGACGATGCCCTTGGCATGGGCCGCCTCTAGGGCGAACGCGATGGCCCTCAGGGTCACCAGCTTCTGCCGCAGGCCCATGCCTGGGACCACCTTCGAAAGCGTGTCCCCTTCGATGAACTCCATGGCGATGTAGGCGCTGCCCCGGGCCTCCACCCAGTCGTGGACCTGGCACACGTGCCGGTGGTTGAGCTGGGCCAGGGCCATGGCCTCCCGCCGGAAGCGCTCGGTGGTGACCGCGCATCCAGTTTCGCCCAGCCGAATGGACTTGAGGGCGACCCGCCGCTCGAGGACAGGATCCCAGGCCAGGTAGACCGCTCCCATGCCTCCCTGGCCCAGCAGTTGTTCAATCTGAAACCGGCCCACCACCGTCCCTGATGCCAGCTGGCCGGGAACTGTCGGATCGTCCGCCGCTGGAGGCATTGGAGTCGTCGGGGGCTCGGTCATGGCCGGGCTGGGTTACCGGGTCTGCCGGCTTTGAGCGGCTTCGATGAGTTCCTTGATGCGGCGGGCATCGGCCTTGCGGTGCCCGTGGCTGGTGAGAGGGTCGCTGCCGCCGGTGCTTTCCACCAGGATGTCGGCCCAGAGCAGTCCAGTATCGATGCGCACGCTGGCCACCTTCGAGAGGTGGATGCTGATCTCGTTCACGGTGAACCAGGAGCGCTTGCGGCGCAGGACGGCCGTCTCTGAAATCTCGATGACGGTCGTGAACAGGTGGTTGCCCTGGGTCCAGCGGCTGGCCTTGAATGTTTCGGTGGCCATCAGAGGGCCTCCTTCGCGGCGGCGGCCACGGCCTGGGGCGTGATGCCGTAGGCCTCCAGCAGCTTTTCAGGCTTGCCGCTCTGGCCGAACAGGTCCTTCACGCCGACCCGGCGGATGGGCATGGGATGGGTTTCGGAGAGAAGCTCCGCCACGATGCCACCCAGGCCCCCGTGGATCTGGTGTTCCTCGCAGGTGACCACGGCCTTGTGCAGTTTCGCCAGCGTGATCAGCGTATCGCGGTCGAAGGGCTTGACGGTGGGCGTGTGCAGCACCGTGGTCTCGATGCCCTCAGTCGCCAGCAGCTCCGCCGCCTCCAGGCAGATGGAGGTACCCAGGCCGCAACCCACCAGCAGCACATCCTTGCCCTGACGCATCACCACGGCCTTGCCGAACTGGAATTGATAGTCCGAACCGTGGATGCGGGGAAACTTGTCGCGGGTGAGGCGGATGTAGACTGGGCCCTGATGGGCGTAGGCGAAACGGACGGCCTGCTTCGTTTCAAGGGCATCCGAAGGGGAGAGAACAGTCATGCCCGGGATCATGCACATGAGAGCCAGATCTTCCAGGCACTGGTGGGTGCCGCCATCCTCACCCACGGTGAGGCCTGCATGGGTGGCCACGATCTTCACGTTCTGGTGGCCGACGCCCACGGCCTGGCGCACGAACTCGTAGGCCCGGCCCGTGGCGAACATGGCGAAGGTGCTCACGAAGGGCACCACGCCCGTGGTGGCGGCCCCGGCGGCAGCGGCCACCATGCCCTGCTCGGCGGCGCCCATATTGAAGAAGCGCTCCGGGAAAGCCTTGGCGAACTTGCTGGTGCGGGTGGAGCCGGCGAGATCCGCATCGAACACGATGAGGTTGGCGCCTTCGTTCCCCAATTCCACCAGGGTGTCGCCGTAGGCGTCCCGCAGGCTGTCCATCACGCCGCCCACCTTACCGCCCACGCCCGCCGTGTCCAGACCCGCCATGACCACTCCCGTTGAAGGTTTCATTCTACGCGAATGACCCGCCGAACGATCCGCAGGAATCGACTGAGAGGCCTTAGGCTGGTGGCATGGCCATACCGGTCCGACCCTCGTCCCTGCTCTGGGGCCTCTTCCTTCTCCTGGGTGGGGCGGCGCTGGCGCTGCGCCTGAGAACTCCCGAAAGCTCTGCCCTGCCCTGGATCACGGCCGCCATTCTCCTACTGCTGACCTTGCGGGTGACCACGATGCTTCGGGAATGGCGACAGAGACGCCTGCCTGGCACGCGGATCCTGCTGCCGAGCCTGCTTCTGGTGGAGGGCCTGGGCTTGATCCTCAGCAGCGCTTCGCACTTGGCGCTCCAATTGCGTCTCGGCACGGCCCTGGCGCTGGAGCTCCTATTGCTGGTCCTCGCGGTACGGGCCTGGCGTCTGTCGCAAAAACTTCCCGGCGCATGGCCTGAGGATCGGATTGCCGCGGCCTTCGAGGCCTTCGTACCCCCCAGGGCTGCCCGACTCCTGGCCCTGGAACTGGTGGTGCTCGGCAGTGCGATCCAGTTCCTGTTCGGTGGGTTCCGAAGCCCTGCTCCACCTGGTTTCAGCCTGCACAAGGAGACTTTCCTCCGGGCCTTCCTTCCGGTCCTGCCCCTGCTGATCCCTACGGACCTTTTCCTCATCCATGCCCTGTTCCCCCGCATGGCGCCATGGCTGCGCTGGCTCCTGCACTTCTCCACCCTCTATTCGGTGCTGTGGATGGTGGGCCTCTACGCCACGCTGAGGCAGCGGCCCCATCAACTCGACGGAACCCACCTCAATCTGTACATGGGCCTGCTCGGCTCCCTCCACCTGCGCAGAGAGCAGGTCGTGTCGGCCGCGCCTCTGCCGGAATTCGAGGATGACTGGGCCAAGCGTCAGTACCTGAAGGGCATGCACAAGCTCCTGAGGACTGGCGCGCCCGCCGTGGAATTGCGGCTGTCGGAGGCGGTCTGCAGGATGGAACTGCTGGGGCCCGGCTCCCGCAAGCTGGATCGCGTGGCCGTATCCGTGGACGATCCCTCCGCCTTCCTCGCCGCCCTGGGTCGCCCATGCGCCTGAGCCTGCCCATCGATCCCCTGTTGCCGCAGATCGTCGAAAGCCTGCGTGGGAATCCCAACCTGGTGCTGCAGGCGGATCCCGGCGCGGGCAAGACAACGCGGGTGCCCCCGGCCCTGCTGGAGGCGGGCCTGCTTGGGATCGGCGAGTGCTGGATCCTCGAGCCACGGCGCCTCGCGGCCCGTCTGGCCGCCACCCGGGTGGCTGATGAGCTGGGGGAAGCCCTGGGCCAGCGGGCGGGCTATGCCGTGCGCTTCGAGCAGAAGGTGTCGAAGGCCACGCGGCTGCGCTTCGTCACCGAAGGCCTGCTGCTTCGCCGGCTCCAGGGGGGTCCCCTGCTGAAGGGCATCGCCGCCGTGGTGCTCGACGAATTCCATGAGCGGCATCTGCATACGGACCTGGCCATCACCCTGCTGCGCCGCCTCCAGCGTGAGGCCCGGCCCGACCTCAAGCTGCTGGTCATGTCTGCCACCCTGGATCCGGGACCCGTGGCCACCTACCTCGATGCGCCCGTGCTGAAGAGCGAGGGCCGGGCCTTCCCCGTCGAGACCGCCTTCCTGTCGCGGCCCGATGACCGGCCCATCGGACAGCAGGTGGCCGACGCCCTGGAGCGCCTCTATGCCGAAGGTCTGAAGGATCACACGCTGGTCTTCCTGCCAGGGGCTGCGGAGATCCGTGCCTGCCTGAAGGGCTGCGAGGCCGTGGCGGCCAAACGTGGCTTGAGCTTGCGGCCCCTGCACGGCGAGTTGGCCCCGGACGCGCAGGGCTTCGCCCTGGCTGCCAGCGATACTCCCAAGGTCATCCTCAGCACCAACGTCGCCGAAAGCTCCGTCACCCTGGATGCCATCGGCGCCGTGGTGGATTCGGGCCTGGGCCGCGAGGCCTCCCACTCGCCCTGGTCGGGCCTGTCGGGCCTGCGCACGGTGCGCATCAGCCAGGCCCGCTGCGTGCAGCGCACGGGTCGCGCCGGCCGCACGGGGCCGGGCCGCTGCCTGCGCCTCTATACCGAAGCCGACTTCGGCGCCCGCCCCGTCTTCGACGTGCCCGAACTGCAGCGTTCCGATCTGGCGGAAACCATGCTTATGCTGCACAGCTTGGGGCTCGCGCCGTACCGCGTGGGCACCCCCCAGGCTGGCGCCCTGGACTGGTTCGAGGCGCCGCCTGCCACCTCCGTTTCCGCAGCCGAGGCCCTGCTTGCGCGCCTCGGTGCCCTGACCGATGGCGCCCTCAGCCCCGTGGGAAGGCGCATGGCGGAGCTGCCCCTGCATCCGCGCCTGGCCCGGCTGGCGGCGGCGGGTCAGGATCTGGGCATTCCGCAGCTGGCCCTGCGCGCCGCGGCCCTGCTGGAGACCGGCAGCCTCTCGGCGCGCCAAGGCCTGGCCACGCAGCAGGGCCAGGGCTGGGCCCCGGTGAAGTTGGGCCACGGCGCGGATTCGGATCTGCTGCTGCGCCTCGATCAGTTCGAAGAGGCCCAGGCTGCTGGCTTCGGCGCGGGGGCCTGCCGGGCCGCGGGCCTGGACATCGCCGCCATCCAACGGGCCCGACGGGCGGTGCAGTCCCTGGAGCGCCTCCTGCCCTCCCCCGCCGAACCCGCGGATGCGGAGACCCGCCTGCTGAAGGCCCTGCTCCTGGCCTACCCGGACCGCGTGGGCCAACTCTCCGCCAATGGCACCTGCGCTTTCGCCGGCGGCGGCGGGGCGAAGCTGGATCCCGCCAGCCGGGTGCGGCGACCGGGCCTCATCCTGGCCCTGGAAGCCGATGCCGTGAAGCAGGGTACCGGCGGCCAAACGCTGATTCGCCAAGCCTCCCGCTGCGAGGCGGACTGGCTGCTGGAGACCTTCCCCGAGCGCCTGGAGGATTTGGACGAGGTGGTATTCAACCCATCGGCGGGGCGTGTCGAGCGGCGCTCTGAAATTCGCTACGATGGGCTGACCATCGACCTAAGCCGTGGGCCCGCGGACCCTACGGATCCACGGGTGGCGGCTATTCTGGCCGCGGCTCTGCGAGATCGTCCGCAAGACGAGGTGCTCGCGCGGTGCCTGACCCGGCTAACCTTCCTGCGGAAGCACCGCCCGGAATTGGGTTTGCCCGAAGACTTGCTGGGTCCCCTGCTGGCCGGGGCCTGCGCGGGACGAGCAACCTTGCGCGAGGTGCAGGACGTGGACTGGCCTGCGGCCCTGCGCCAAGCCTTCCCGGCCGAAACGCTGCGTCTGCTGGACGCCTGGGCGCCCGAGGCCATCCAGCTGCCCAAGGGCCGCCCCACCAAGGTCCACTACGAGGACGATCCCCCCTGGATCGCTTCGCGCCTGCAGGATTTCTGGGGCCTCAAGAAATCCCCCACCGTGGCCGGCGGTGACCTGCCCCTGGTGCTCCACCTGCTCGCCCCCAACATGCGTGCCGTGCAGGTCACCCAGGATCTGGCCGGCTTCTGGCAACGGGTCTATAAGGAGCTGCGGCCGGGCTTGTCGCGGCGCTATCCCAAGCATCATTGGCCGGAGTGACGCTACCCTTTCCCCATGCCCACCTTCCGCCCCATCCGCCCCGAGGACGACCTGGCCCTTGCCGCCATCATCCGCCGGGTGATGCCTGAATTCGGCGCGGATGGTCCGGGTTTCGCCATCCATGACCCCGAGGTGGACCACATGTGCGCGGCCTATTCGGTGCCTGGCGCGGCCTACTTCGTGGTGCTGGATGAGGAGGGGCTGGTGCTGGGAGGGTGTGGCGTGGCTGCGCTGGAAGGCGGCGACTCCGGCGTCTGTGAACTGAAAAAGATGTACTTCCTGCCAGCGGCGCGAGGAAAGGGGATGGGCGAAGTCCTCCTGCGGCACTGCCTGGAGGTCGCCAAGGCTTTGGGCTATCAGACCTGCTACCTGGAGACCCTCACGGGCATGGACCAGGCCATCCGCCTCTACAAAAAGCTCGGCTTCAAGCCCCTCTGCGCGCCCCTGGGCCGCACGGGGCATGGCGGCTGTGACCATTGGTTCGCGAAAGAACTGGCATGACAGGCTTCAGGCTTCAGGCTTCAGGCTTCAGGCTTCAGGCTTCAGGCTTCAGGAACTGCAGGAGGCCCTGCGGGCCGCCCTTTCCCCACAGCCCACAGCCCCCAGTCCCCAGCCAGGTGCCCCGATGATCGTCGGCCTGGGTACGGATTTGTGCCCTCCAAGTCGATGGCGCCACTTGGTGGAGCGCTTCGGGGCGGAGAAGTGCGCTGGGCGGATCCTCCACCCGGAGGAAGCGGCCTACCTCCTGGGCGGGAACCGGCAAAGACTACCGGAGCGCCTGGCGGGACGCTGGGCCCTGCGGGAGGCCTTCGGCAAGGCTCTGGGGACGGGGCTGGAGGGCTGGTCCTGGAAGGAACTCCGCTATATCAATGGTCGGCTCTGGGCGGTGGGTGCCCTGGCTGAGCTCTTAGCGGCCCGGAAGATCCGGACCCTCCATGGGAGTGTCAGCCACGATGGCGACCTGGCCATGGCGGTGGTCCTCCTGGAGGGCTGAGGCGTCGGAAACTCAAGCCTTGGGATCCGAAGCCGATCCTGGGGACAGGACGACCAGATGGATCCCCTTCAGGCCAAACAGCAGATGACCCTTGCCGAGTTCCGGAGCCTCCGGGACTTCATCTATGCCAAATCCGGCATATTCTTCAGTGAATCTAAGCAGTACTTCCTGGAGAACCGGCTCAGCAAGCGGATCACCGAGATGAAGCTGCGGAGTTATGGCGACTACCTGGCCCTGCTGCAGGGCAGCCAGGGGGCCGCAGAACTGAAGCGGCTCTTCGTCGAGATCACCACCAACGAGACCAGCTTCTGGCGAAACCCGCCCCAGATCGAAGCCTTCCAGAACATCGTGCTGCCGGATGCCGCCAAGCAGGCCCGGGAGCGGGGCCAGACCCGACTGCGCATCTGGTCGGCGGCCTGCTCCAGTGGCGAAGAGCCCTACACCCTGGCCATGATCTGCCAGGAGCTGAAGGACACCGTGCTGCGGGGCTTCACCGTGGAAATCACGGGCACGGACATCAGCGAGAAGGTGCTGGCCCAGGCCCAGGATGGGGTCTACAACAGCTACACCCTGCGGAACCTGACGCCGGAGCAACTCCAGCGGCACTTCACCGCCCTGGGGAAGGACCTCTTCCAGGTGAAACCCGAGATCCAGCGCCTCACGAGCCTCCGCCACTTCAACCTGGTGGACTACCCGGCCTACCGTCAACTGGGAGCCTTCGACGTCATCTTCTGCCGGAATGTCCTCATCTACTTCGACGAGGCCGTGAAATCCCAGGTGCTCAAGGGCTTCCACGGCCAGCTCCATCCCAAGGCCTACCTGCTGGTAGGACACAGCGAAAGCATCCATGCTTTCAACACTGGCTTCGAACTGTTGCACTTCAGCAAGGCCATGGGATACCGGAAACGAGTCTGAAGGCCAGGAGCGGATCATGCCCATCACCCCCCAAGAACTCATCGCGAATCTCGGAGACCTGCCGCCCCTGCCCCAG
Organism: Holophagaceae bacterium; assembly: GCA_025363715.1. Classification (GTDB taxonomy): domain Bacteria; phylum Acidobacteriota; class Holophagae; order Holophagales; family Holophagaceae; genus Geothrix. The sequence continues at coordinate 43,447 of JANYLR010000024.1, forward strand.
GTGGCCTCCCAGGTGCTGCGTGTGTCCGCGGACCCCGATGCCAATGCCGAGGATCTCCGCAAGGTCATCGCCATGGATCAGGCCCTCACCAGCCAGATCCTGAAGATTTCGAACTCCGCCATGTTCGGCATGGTGCGTGAGGTCACCACCCTCACCCAGGCGATCATGACCCTGGGCTTCTCCACCATCAAGAGCGTGGTCATCGCCAGCTCCGCCAAGAACCTCTACCACCGTGGCACCGTGGGGCTCCAGGAGCGGCTCATCTGGGAGCATGCGCTGGTGTCCGCCATGGCGAGCCGCGCCTTCGCTAAGAGTCTCCGCTTCGCCCGCATCGAGGAAGCCTTCATCGGCGGCCTCCTGCATGACATCGGGAAATCGGTGCTGGGGGTAAAATTCCCCGAGCGCTACGGGACCCTCCTGCGGACCGTCTACAACGAGAACGGCGTATGCCTGAACCTCGAGCTGGATACCTTCGGCTTCGATCACGCCATGGTGGGCGAGGCCCTGGTGAGCCAGTGGAACCTGGCCACGAGCCTGCAGGCGGCCGTGCGGTGGCATCACGATCCCATCCATGCCGAAGCGACCCACCGGGAACTGGCCGCCATCGTGGCCCTGGCGAACCACCTGGCCCTGGAGGAGAAGGTCGGCATCGGCGACCCCGCTCATCTGGAGGGCGCTTCCCTGCAGGCCATGGAGATCCTCCAGCTCGGCCCTGAGGCCCTGAGCGGCATCAAGGAGAGCGTCAGGGCTGCCATCGAGCAGGACAAGTCGATGATCGCGGAGTTCTGAAATGATTAGCCGGGAGCAGTTCATCTCGCGCCTGAAGGCCAAGACCCTTCCAAGCCTCCCCCTCACCGTGGTGGCCCTGGGCGAAGCCGTGCAGGACGAGCGCTGCACCGTGGATCGCATCCTGGCCATCCTGTCGAAGGATCCCTCCCTGTCCGCCACCCTGCTGCGCTTGGCCAATTCAGCGCTCTACAGCGGCGAGGGCTCCGTCATGGATCTGCGCACCGCCGTCCTCCGGCTGGGCTTCGACGCCATGGCCAACCTCGGCACCGGCGCCGCGGTCATCAAGACCCTGAAGGGCGGCACCCACCTCGATGCCCTGAAACTCTGGCAGCACAGCGTGGCCGTGGGCCTGACCGCCAAGGGCGTTTGCGTGCTGGCCCGGCGCCACGGCCAGGCGGAGACCGCCTTCCTCACGGGCCTGCTCCACGACATTGGCAAGATCGCCCTGGATACCTGCTACCCCGAGGAGTACACCCGCGTGCTCCAGATGGTCGCCGACGGCGCCTTCTTCGTGGACGCCGAGCATGACGTGCTCGGCATGGACCACGCCGAAGCCGGCGCCCTGCTGGCGGCGGAATGGTCCTTCCCCCCATCGATCATTGATGTAATCCGCGATCACCACGAACCCAGGCCCGAGGATTTCCTGCCCAACCTCATCCACCTGGCGGACCTGCTGGTGCGCACCCGCATCCCCATGGGACCCGCGGATGAGCGGCTGATGATCTCCCTCGACGATCTGCCGGCCTTCAAGGCCGTGCTGGCTGGAGCCCTCGACAAGGATCTGGACGTGGAACGGATGACCTTCTCCATCGACGACGAAGTGGATCATGCCCTGGCCTTCGTCGAAGTGGCTTTCCAGGCCTGAGGGGGGACGATGACGATCCGGATCCTGGTGGTGGATGACAGCCCCTTCATGAGAAAGTCCCTCCAGAAAATGCTGGAGGAGGCGCCGGATCTGCGGGTGGTGGCCACGGCCCGGGATGGCATCGATGCCCTGGAGAAGATCGCAGAGCACAAGCCCGACATCGTGACCCTCGATATCGAGATGCCACGCATGGACGGCCTCACCTGCCTGAAGCGGATCATGGCCGAGCACCCGCTACCGGTGCTCATGGTGTCCAGCCTCACCCAGGAAGGTGCCCAGGCCACCCTGGATGCCTTGTCCATGGGGGCCCTCGACTTCATTCCCAAGGAAAGCGGCTACGCCAGCGTGAGCATCATGCAGATCCAGCACGACCTGCAGGAGAAGGTGCGGCGCCTGGCCACCAGCCCCCGGTTCCACAAGGCGCCCCACTCGCCCCCGACTGCGCCCCAGCACCTGGCGCCCACGCACCAGGCGTCAGCCAAGCCTTTGGCCCCGGCGAAAGCCATGATCCACCCCGGCACGGGCCTGGCTTCGTCCCCCCAGGCCGAGCTGCTGATCATCGGCAGCTCCACAGGAGGGCCCAAAGCCCTTCAGGACATTCTCCCAACCCTTCCCGCTGACCTGCCCGTGCCCTGCCTTATCGTTCAGCACATGCCGAGCACGTTCACCAAGCCCTTTGCGGATCGGCTGGACGGTTTGTGCCAGGTACATGTGAAAGAGGCCGAACAGGGCGAACCCCTCAAGGCCGGCACGGTCTACATCGCCCCCGGGGGCATCCACATGACCTATGGAGCCCGGGGACCCAAGGGCTGCATCGAACTCAGCCCCGAACCCGTCTCCTCCCTGCACCGGCCCAGCGTGGACGTGCTGTTCCTGAGCGTGGCCGAACTGTTCCGGGGCCAGGTCCTCGCCGGGATCCTCACGGGCATGGGTTCGGACGGCGCCAAGGGCATGGAGCAGCTGAAGAAGAAGGGGGCGCACACCCTCGCCGAAGCTGAAGAGAGCTGTGTGGTCTACGGCATGCCCCGGGCCGCCGTGGAGCGGGGCTGCGTGGATCTCACCACCCCCTTGGCCGATATTCCCGGCCACCTGCGCCGGCACTTCCGCGTCTGACCGACCCATGACTTGGACACGCTCCTAATGCAGATCCCCGCGACCCTGGGGTCCCTGGGGATCCCGGCCTCCGCGGCCCTGACCGCCCCCGCCCTCGCCAGCCTCCTCCCGGGTCAGACGGTAGAGGCCACCCTGGTGGCCGTGCTGCCCGAGGGACTGCTGCTGCGCCTGGCGGACGGGAAGCTGCTGGAAGCCCAGGGCAGCCTCCCCTTCCCTGCGGGCAGCACCCTCACCTTGAAGGCCCTGCCGCTGCCCGAGGGCGCCGGCCTCCGCCTCCAGGTGACCCGCGCCATGCCTCCCCCCAGCCCGGCCCTGCTGGCGCCCTTGGTGCATGGCGAGGCGGCCCCTCTGCTGGCCAGGCTCCAATCCGGCGCCGCGCAGACCCCCCTGGCCGAACTGTTGCGCGGCCTGCTCCAGGCCGGTGCGGCCATGGCAGAGCAGCCGGAGACCTGGTCCGCATGGATCAAGGAAGGCATGAAGGCCCTGGCAGACCCGGCCACCTCGCCGGCAGAAGCCGCCTTCCACAGGCTCCAGGCCAAGGAGGGGACGGCCTGGTTCGAGCTGCCCCTGCCCTGGGCCCCGGGAGCCGAGCCCCTGCGGATCTGGATCGAGGGCGAAGGCGACCCCGAAGGGACCGAAACGGAGGCCGTCCACCGGGTCTTCCTGAGCGTCCCCTTCAGCGCTCTGGGCGAGGTGCGGCTGGGCCTGGAGCAGCGCCAGTCCGGGCTGCGGGCCCGGCTCTGGCTCCAGGATCCCGAACAGATCGCCGCCCTGCGGGCGGACCTCGAAGCCGAATTGGCCCGCCTGGGTCGCCCAGTGGAGCTGCAGGTGCTGCCCTTGCCCCCCGGAACCCCTGATCTGAGGGCCCTGACCGGTGCCCATCCCCTCCAGGCCATGGGCTGATAGCTCAGAGCTCATAACAAAACCCCACGGCGCCGCGCGAGGGGTGAAGCCAGCCGGGCGCCCCGCGGCGTCAGGTCCCTTGAACAACGAACCACGTTGCCCTGCGGGCCCTTCCCTCTCGGTATCGCCTATGGCGATACGCGAGACAAACTGACATCTGTGGTGCATCCCGGCTGGCGCCATCGCGGCATCGTCGGGTTTTGTTATGAGCTCTTAGCCCTTCCGCAGCTGCTTCAAAAGCTTAGGCAGCCGGTTCAGGGCGGCCTGGGCTTCCATCCACTCTCGATGGGGGCGGGCCGGGAAGCCGGTCACGAAGCTGCCCTCGGGCAGGCTCTTGGCCACCACGCTGTTGCCGCCCACGACGCTGCGGCTGCCGATCTCGATATGGCCTACCACGCCCACCTTGCCGGCCAGCGTCACGTAGTCACCAAGCCTCGTGGAGCCGCTGATGCCCGTCTGGGCCACCAGCAGGCAGTGGCTCCCCACCTGCACGTTGTGGGCCACCTGCACCTGGTTGTCGATCTTGGTACCCGTACCGATGCGCGTGGGGCCCAGGACACCCCGGTCGATGCACACGCAGGCGCCGATTTCCACATCGTCGCCCACCTCCACCCAGCCCACTTGGGGGATCTTGGCGTGGCGGCCCTCCACCAGCACGTAGCCGTAGCCATCGCTGCCCACCACGGAATTGGCGTGGATGATCACTCGGCTCCCCAGCTGGGTCCGCCGGTAGACCACCGCTCCCGGGAAGAGCTCACAGCCGTCGCCCAGCACGCAGTCGTCGCCGATGTGGACGCCGGGATGCAGCACGCAACCCTCCCCCAACACGGTGCGGGCACCCACGGTGGCGCCGGGGGCGATGCCGCAGGCCCCGCCGATCCGAGAGGTGGGGTGCACAGGCGAATCGCTCCATTCGGGAGCCGGTTCCGGGTGCAGCCAGCCGATGGCCTGGGCGAAGGCCCAGTAGGGATGCGCCACCCGCAGGACCGGACGGTCGCCCAGGTCCACCTTGGCATCCACCAGGATCAGGCCCGCGGGACTCTGCTTGGCCTTGGCGACGTACTTGGGGTTGGCCAGGAAGCTCACGGAGGCGGCAACCGCCTCCTCCAGGGGCTGTACTTCGGAAATCCGTCGTTCCGGGGGACAATGCTCCAGGACGCCACCCAGTCGTTCGGCCAGATCCTGCGCGGTCAGGGTCGTTTCGGTCTGGGACATGGGGCCTCCTCATCGATCTTCAGTCTTCAGCCTTCGGTCTTCAGTTTCCAGTCATCCGTTCGGAATCCCATCATGCATCCTGTCCTCTTTGAAATCGGTTCCTTCCCCCTGGGCACCTACGGGCTGCTGTTGGCCATCGCCTTCTTTGCCGGCACGGCCCTGGCGAAGCGGCAGGCTCGGCGGGATGGCCTGGCTCCCGCGGCGATCACGGACCTGGCCATCGCCATGCTCATCTCGGCCATCCTCGGGTCGAAGCTCCTGATGGTGATCGTGGATCTGTTCAGCGGCGTGCCCGCCCGGGAGGTGTTCTCCTTCGCCACCCTGCGGGCCGGGGGCGCTATCCACGGCGGCATCATCGCCGCCACGGCGGTGTTTTTCTGGAAGCTCCGCAAGGGCCAGGGCCTGCCACTGCGGATCACGGGCGATGCCCTGGTGCCCGGCGTGGCCCTGGGCCAGGCCATCGGGCGCCTAGGCTGCTTCTCCGCCGGCTGCTGCTACGGCACCGAAAGCCACTTGCCCTGGGCCGCGACCTTCCGGGATCCCATCGCCCACCTTTTCAGCGGCACCCCCATGGGCCTCCCCCTCCATCCGGTGCAGATCTACAACACCCTGGCCAACCTGGCGGTCATGGCCGTCCTGCTGCTGGCCCGGCCCAAGCGGACCTTCCAAGGCCAGATCTTCGCCCTCTACTTCCTGGTGGAGGGCCTGGGCCGCGTGGTCACGGAAACCTGGCGGGGTGACGTGGACCGAGGCACGGGCTGGCTGCACTGGGCCTGGCTCAGCACGGGTCGGCTCACGGGCATCGCCTTCATGTTGCTGGGACTGGGCCTCTGGTTGGTCTGGAGCCGGCGTCAGGGACTCAGTCAGGAGACTAAATGATCAGTCTGCGCGCCGAAGATGGCGCCCCCCGATTGGACCGCTTCCTGGCGGACCGCTTCCCGGAGATTCCCCGGGCCCGCTGGGACGTGCATGTGCGCACCGGCGAGATCAAGGTCAACGGCCAGGCAGTAACCAAGGGCGGCGTGAAGCTGCGCCCGGGCGACCTGGTGGAGACGGAGCTGCCGGCGGTCGCGCCGCCTGCCGCGCACCTGGAGGCTGAGGATATCGATCTGCCGACGCTGTTCGAGGATGCCCAACTCTGGATCGTGGACAAGCCCACGGGCATGGTCGTGCACCCGGGCCCGGGCCATGCCAGCGGCACCATCGTGAACGCCCTGCTGCACCGGCTCAAGGCCCCCGTGGTGGTGGTGGCTGACGACGGCGAGCCCGCGGAGGACACTGAAGAATTGTCCTCGGGCTGGCCAGGCCTGGTACATCGCCTGGACCGCTACACGACCGGTTGCCTCTGCCTCGCCAAGACCGCCGAAGCCCAGCGGGCCATCCAGGACCAGTTCAAGGCCCGCACCGTGGAGAAGCGCTACCTGGCCCTGGTGCGGCACTCGCCCAAGCTGCCCCAACTGGGCAGCCTGCTCATCAACGAGCCCATCGCCCGCCACAAGCACGACCGGCTGCGCATGGTGGTGGCCGCGGGAGGGCGTTCCGCCCAGACCCGCATCCGCGTGCTGGCCCGCACCACCAGTGCGGCCCTGGTGGAATGCGAGCTGCTGACGGGTCGCACTCACCAGATTCGCGTCCACCTGGCCCACCTGCGGGCGCCCCTCATGGGCGATCCCCTCTACGGCGGCCCTGGCAAATGGAAGGACGTGGATGGCCTGCCCCTCCTGCTGCCCCACCCGGCCCTCCACGCCTGGAAGCTCTTTGTGGATCATCCCGTGACCGGGGCGCGCATCGAGGCGGAAGCCCCCATTCCCGAGGCCTTCCGGGCCCTGGCGGCCTCCCTGGGCTTGCCTGGGTTCTGAACCAGCATCATCATCGCGAAGGAAATGCCACCCAGGGGGTTCCATGAACACCGCATTCCTGGCACCGATCACGCCGGAGGGCTCGCTGAAGGAGTACGGCTCTTGGGCAGGCATCGCCTTCGCGGTGGTCTGCCTCCTGGTTCTCTTCCTGGTGGTCCTGCCACGCCTCACCTCCTGGCGGCGGGGCCGGGGCCGCCCCGTCATGGATCCAGTCCAGGTCAGCGATCTGGTTTCGGGCTCCGGCGCCTTGGTGGTGGACCTCCGGAACCCCGAAACTTTCCGTTCCGGGCACATTCGGGGCAGCCTGAACGTGCCCTTCAGGGAACTGGCGACTCGCTTCGCCATCCCGGACCCCAAGGCCCGCCGATCCCTGATCCTGGTGGACGAAACGGACGAACTCTCCCACCTGGCCCTGGACCAGCTGACCGCCAAGGGCTTCAGCTGGGTCTACGTGCTGCAGGGTGGCCTGAGGGCCTGGCGCCGGGCCAACTTCCCCATCGCGAGGTAGGCCTACTTCTTCGGTTCGGCCACCACCGTCGGCTTGGGCGGATCCACCGTCGCCGCCAGTGCCGCCGTCGGCGCACTCTGGAAGGCCAGATGCATGATCCACCAGCGCTTGCCATCCCACACGCACTGCAGGGCGTTGATGCCGGTGTAGAGCACGGGCCCGCCCGCTTCCAGCCGGATCTCGTAGGGGGACCAGACCTGGGCGACTCCCTCCTGCTTCTGGACGGAGACGGCCGTGCCCCTTTCGAAGAAGCCCTTCTCCCACTGGGGGATGGCGAAACTCAGGAAGGCCTCCAGGTCCATGGGGCGCATGAAGGCGCCCTGGGCGGGGTGCTTGGCCGCCACCGTGAGCCGGGCCTGGAGGTGGAACAGGGCGCGGATCTTCTCGATGTCACGTTTCTGGTCCTTGGGCCCGGAGATGAAGGTGTAGAGCGTGGCCACCAGCGCCTCGGGGGAGCCGACCTCGGCTGGGCTCAGCTCTGCCCGAACCAGTTCCTTGATGGGGTTCGAGCTCATCTGAGGCGACGTGGGCAGGTCGGCTGCCGACTTCTTGGCTGGCGGTGGGCCCTGGGCGACCAGGGACAGGGCGGTGAGAAAGAACAGGGAACGGATCACAGAGCCTCCGGAGAACACGACTTTGTCACGACTGGTCCCCTTCGGGGAGCCCCCAGCGGTCCCACAGCAGCAGTAGCAGCAAGCCCGGGATTGCCGCCGCGGCGCAGACCGGAAAGTAGAGCTTCCAGCCGTACGCTTCGGCCATGAAGCCCGTCAGGCCGCCGAACAGAGTGCGGGGCAGGGCCGTCAGGGCGCTGAAGAGGGCGTACTGGGTGCCTGTGTAGGTGCGGTTGCAGCTGCCCATGAGCAAGGCCACGAGCGCGCTGCCCCCCATGCCGTAGGCCAGATTCTCCAAGGTGTTGGCGGCCACCAGCAGGGGCAGGTGAGCCCCCAGCAGCGAGATGGCCCAGAACCCCAGGATGCTGCCCGCCTGGACGAAGCCGCAGATCCAGAGGGCCTTGCGAAGGCTCATGCGCAGGAGCATCCAGCCCCCGATGAGCCCCCCCAGGATGATGGCCACCATGGCGGTGGTCTTCTGCACGGTGCCGATCTGCAGCTTCGTGAAGCCCATGCCCCGCATGAGGAAGGGCATGGTCATGGCTTCCGCCAACCAGTCCCCCAGCTTGTAGAACACGGCGAAGGCCAGAAGGTAGCCGATGCCGGGGCGTTGCAGCAGGTCCTGCAGGGGCCCCACGACGGCCTCCCGGAGGCTGTGCGGCGCCCGGGCCACCCCATCCGTATTGACGGCCAGCCAGGTGCCCAGCATGCCCAGACAGGTGATGAGGGCCATCAGCAGGTAGGTGGTCCGCCAGCCATAGAAGTTGGCCAGGATCAGAGCGAGGCCGCCACTCACCAGCATGGCCACGCGGTAGGCCGCGATGTGGATGCTGTTGCCCAGGCCCAGATGCTTCTGATCCAGCGCCTCGGCCCGCCAGGCATCCACCGCGATATCGAAGGTGGCGCTGGTGAAGGCCACGGCCAGGCCCAGCCAGACCACCCGCAGCATGCTCAGGCGCGGATTGGTGCGGGCTAGCAGGACCAGCGCCAGGACCATGAGCCCCTGCATCAGGAGCATCCAGCCCCGGCGGCGACCCAGCCCGGGCAGGGCATAGCGATCCAGCAGGGGGGCCCAGAACACCTTCAGGCTGTAGGGCAGGGTCACGAAGGCCAGCAGGCCGATGGAGGCAAGGCTCCACTGCTCATCCGTCATCCAGGCCCTGAGCGTCGACCCCGTGAGGAAGAGCGGCAGCCCCGAGGCGAACCCGAGCAGGATGAGGACCAGGAGGCGGCGAAACGGCATGGGTGATGGTAGCGGGTGCGAGGCCGCGACGGGCGGATCCGGCTGCTTCAGCGCAGGGGGGGTTCGGGCCCGGCGTGGGTGTGCAGATCGTGGACCAGGTGGCCCCCGGCGTGGCCGGTGAGGCCAAGGGTGAGCACACCCCCGGCGCTGAGGAGCAACCAGAGCAGCAGCAGACCGAGCTCAAGGTTCCGGGGCAGCTCGCGCTTCCGTAGCTGGGGCAGCACCCACAGCACTGCCAGGGCCACCCCCAGCAGCCCGAACAGCACCGTCGTCTTCTGGGCCAGCAGCTCGTGCTCGCGCAATCCGGCCAGGAGGGCCGGGGTGGCCCGGGCATAGCGCTCCACCGCCTCGCCACTCTCCAGGGCCAGGAGCAGGCCACCGAAGCCGAGCAGCAGCAGGAGGAGCGCAGCGGCGTGGAGCCCCCGTCGCTGGGCGGGCCAGAGCAGGCCCACGAACACCAGCAGCGGCGCGACCGTCAGCAGGGCGATGGGAAAGTGGACGAGGGCGGGGTGGATGTGGTTCCAGGGTGGCATGGGGTCTCCTAGGAGCACTGCCATCAGTTGCTTCCCTAGCCGTGATTACGCCAGGCCAGCAGGGACAGATTGCACCAACAGGGTGCCATGGGGCCTTCGGCGGGAATTCCCCAAAAAAGGATCGGCTCTCATGCTGCGACCTCCGGCACTTGGTCCGCCCCCGGATGGGTGAGGAATTGAAGATCGGATCTGGAGCAGCGGACCCATCCGTACCAACGTTGGGGCATCGAGACCCTTCGTTCCACCCTCGCGCGCCCTGACCTGGGGCGGTGGGGAGCGCTTTGCCCGGGAGCACCCATGAACCTCCGCCTCGCTTTCCTCTTCTCTGCACTTCTGTCCGCCCTGGCAGCCCAGGATTCGGAGGTCCCCTTGGGCCTCAACCTGCCGACGGCTGCCATGGTCGAAGGGTGGCGGCCGGCCATCCGCTTCACCCATCGCTTCGCGGAACCGGCCCGGAACAACTCCAAGGATCTGTATGGGCTGGACGGGGGCAACTTCGCCGGGTTCGGCCTGGACCAGGGCATCGGCGCGGTGCCGGGCCTGAACGCCCAGCTCTACCGCACCTCGGACGCCAAGACCCTGGTGCTGGCCCTGCAACAGCGGCTGTTGAACGATCCCCGCCTTAATGTGTCCTTACGGGTGGAGCGATTTGATGAGGGCCTGCAGCGAACCACGCTTCCGGGTGGCACCATCGGAATCACCGGAGCGGCGGTCCAGCTCCCCACGGAGGCTAACCTGGGCCCCCTGACCTTCCGCCTCGTGCCCACCTGGCTCACCCGCACCTCCACCCAGGATCGGGGACTCTTCACGGCAGGCGCCGGCATCACATGGACCATCCTGGAGGGCCAGTCGCTCCTCGGGGAGATCTATCCGCGCCCCAGCCGCCTGGACAGCGGCAGCTATGAGCAGGGTTTCGCCCTGGGCTACCGGTTCGCCACCCGGGGCCACCGCTTCACGCTGCTGGCCACCAATGCCTCAGGCACCACAACCCACCAGGTGCTGGGCGGCGACTACAATGGCGGCCCCCGCTCCGCCAGCCGCTGGGCGTTGGGGTTCAACCTGGTACGGCTGTTCTGAGGCTGGAGAGCACCCCGCGAGGCACGGCTCCGCCGGGCCAAGCGCGGGGCCCCGGGGGTGTTCGCGCAGCGTCCTCCGCCTGACGCGGCCTCCACAGGAGGCCACTCCCCGGGATAAGGATCCAGCGAGGCCCGGCTTCGCCGGGCCGAGCGCGGGGGCCCGGGGGGGTGCGCGCAGCGAAGCGGAGCGTGGAACCCCCGGACATATCAATCCGCCAGGGTGCTGAGGTCGCCGGGATCCTGCCCCAGGGCCTCGGCCTTGAGGGCTCGGCGCAGGATCTTCCCCGAGCGGGTCTTGGGCAGGCTGGCGCGGATCTGGATCTCGCTGGGCATGGCGATGCCGCCCAGGTCCTCGCGGACGTGGTCCTTGAGGCTGGCGATGAGGCCGGGGCCGGTCGCCACGCCCGCCCGCACCACCACGAAGGCCATGATGCGCTCACCCTTGATGGGATCGGGCAGGCCCACCACGGCGCTTTCGGCCACGGCGGGATGGCGGATGAGGGAGCCTTCCACATCGGAGGTGCCGATGCGGTGGCCGGCCACATTCAGCACGTCGTCTGACCGGCCCAGCACCGCGAAGTAGCCATCGGGATCCTTCACCGCCACGTCCCCCACCGTGTAGAAGCCGGGAATCTCTTTCCAGTAGTCCTCATAGCGCTTGTGGTCGTTCCACACGGTCCGCAGCATGTAGGGCAGCGGGAACTTGATGACCAGCAGGCCGCCCTGGCCATCGGGCACCGCCGAACCGTCCTTGTTCACCACGGCCAGCTGAGCCCCGGGCAGGGCCTTGCCGGCCTTGCCGGGCCGGGCCTCGAAGGTGGGCAGGGTACCGATGACGGGACCGGCGATCTCGGTCTGCCACCAGTTGTCCACCACCTGGCCATTGCCCTGGCCCACCAGGTGCTGCTGGGCCCAGCGATGGGCCTCGGGATTCAGGGGCTCGCCGGCGCAGGCCATGAGCCGCAGGCGGCTGAGATCGTACTTGCCGGGGGCTTCGGCTCCGTGGCTCATCCACATGCGGACGGCCGTGGGCGCCGTGAACATGACGTTGACGCCGAAGCGCTCGCAGATCTCCCAGGTCACTTCCGGGCTCGGGAAATCCGGTGCGCCTTCGCGGCAAAGCACCGTGGCACCGATGCTCATGGGGCCGTAGACGATGAAGCTGTGGCCCACCACCCAGCCGATGTCCGAGGTGCTCCAGTAGATGTCGCGCTCCTGGATCTGGTAGAAGGCCTTGCTCAGATAGTTCACGCCCACCAGGTAGCCGCCCGTGGTATGAACGACACCCTTCGGTTTTCCGGTCGTGCCGCTGGTGTAGAGGATGAACAGGGGGTGCTCGGCATCCACCATTTCCGGATCGCAGTGGATCTCCCGACCCCGCTGGATGTCGTAGAAGTCCTTCTCGCGCTCGCTGGCGAAGGTGACGGGGGCATCGCCGGGGCGGGAGCCGCGCCGGTGGACGATGACGTGATCCACGGAGACCAGGTCGCGGACGGCCTCGTCCACGATGGGCTTCAAGGCGATGGCCTTGCCCCGGCGGTAGGTGAAGTCGGAGCAGACCACCACCTTGGCGCCGGCGTCTTCGATGCGGGTGCGCAGGGCCGCCTGGCCCATGCCCGCGTAGACCACGCTGTGGATCGCGCCGATGCGGGCGCAGGCCAGCATGGAGATGATGCCTTCCGGCGTGAGGGGCATGTAGAGGATGACGCGGTCGCCCTTCTGCACGCCCAGGCGCTTGAGGGTGTTGGCGAAGCGGTTCATCTCGCGGTAGAGGCGGTTGTAAGTGTAGGTGCGCTCGTCGCCATCTTCGCCCACCCAGATCAGCGCGGCCTTGTTGCGCCGGTCGCTGTGCACGTGGCGATCGATGCAGTTCACGGTGGCATTGAGCTTGCCGCCCACGAACCAGGCGTGGTTGGGCGCGTTGAACTCGAAGACCTTGGTCCAGGGCTCGGCCCAGTCCAGGGCCTTGGCCTTCTCGCCCCAGAAGGTGGCGGGATCCTCCTCGGCCAGGGCCCGCTCCACTTCGTAGTTGATGGCTGCCTGCTTGGCCAGCCAGCCGCGCATGGGGATGGGCGCTTCGCCCTTCTGCAGCGCCTCGATGGTCGCCTGCTGGGTAATGCTGATTTCCACGTCGCTCATGGACGACTCCGGGATCGGGATGCTGTGAGTGGAATGCGTTGGGTTTGGAGGGAAGGTAGCATGGAGCCCGGCCCATCCCGCGGAGAACGATGACGGGAATCACAGAGGCCAACCCTGACTGGAGGCCACAGCATGACTCAATCCACGCACGTTCCAGGAACTTACGATGTTCACCCGAGTGTCATCTACGTGCAGACGATCCTGGCCAATTTCAGATCGAAAACGGGTCGCACCGTGGATGAATGGTCAGACCTTCTCAGGAATGAATGGCCAGCAGAGCCCAAGGCCTGGCTCAAGTCGAAAGGCCTGGGTACCACTCAGGCCGGGCTCGTCCTACAGCGCGCCAGTGCCAAGCCAGGACACGCCTTTGATGACACGCCGGAAGGGTACCTCGCCGCGGCCTCAGGCTACGTGGACGGTCAGTACCGCGGCCAAAAAGCGGTGCTGCGCCCACTCTTTGAGGGCATCGTCAGCCTGATCCGCAGCCTGGGCCCCGAGGTACGGGTCTGCCCCTGCGAAACCATCGTGCCCTTCTACCGCAACCACGTCTTCGCCGAAGTGAAGCCCTTCGTGTCGCGGTTGGATCTCGGCCTCGCCCTCGGCGATCCGGCCTCCGTGGAGGACCCCATCGGCAGATTGAAGGACACCGGCGGCTTCGCGAAGAAGGACCGCATCACGCACAAACTGGAGCTCATGTCGGAAGCGGACCTGAAGATCGCCCTGCCCTGGCTGCAACGGGCGTACGAGCGGGACTAGGGTTGGAAAGAAGGTTCTTCCGGCATTTCAGGGAAAGCAGGAACGCAGACATTGAGCGCCAGAAAAGACACAGAGAACTGTGAGGAACAGGCCCGTCCGTAGGGCCTCTCGCTGATTCAAGAGCGGCTGGTCACGGAAGACACAGAATTCCACGGAGAACACGGAAGGGGCCATGGCCCTCGCCGCGCAGGCCCGCCGGAGGCGGCTTCCGTGACCAGCGCTTTTCTCGGTGGCACCTGCGGTGAACAAACCGTCGTCGCCATGCGTAGGCTGGTGGGGCGGACTGAAGGGCCTCAGGACATGGGCTTGGGGCGGCTGGCGGGCGGCACGATGCCGTTCATGCGGAGGTATTCCACCATCTGGCCGTAGTGGTCCATGCCGTGGAAGGAGAGGAGGGTGGCCATGCCGATGGGCGTAAAGTCCGGGCCCTGGCCGAAGGGATTCTTCATGGGCTTGCAGCCACTCTGGGCCGTGATGCTCTGGATGGCCTTCCTGGCATAGGCGAAGGAGTCCTTCATGTACTTCACGATCTCGGCCTTGGTCTTGAGGCTGTCGGGCCCCATCTCGATAGTGGCCATGTCCCCCTGGGGCTTCTCCCCCAGGATAATGGCGCCAAAGGCGAAGTTCACTGCGGCAACGTGCTTCACCTGCTGGGCGAAGGTCTTTACGCCCTTGAACTCGCCTTGGGTGGGGGCCCAGTCGAACTTGTCCTCTGGCATGGCCTCGGCCGCGCCGATGAACTGTCCCACCACCCACTGGTAGGTTCCGTCCATGGCCACACCGACGGTGGGCTCGGCCACGGCGGGCATCGGGGCCTTGGGCGCGGGAGCCTGGGCCGCCAACGGCAGCGCGAGCAAGAGGGAGAGTGTCGTCATTTTCACAGTGTCCTCCTTGGGAAAGGAAGCCATCCTACACCCAGAGAGTCATCCCTGTATCAACATTCATATTCGATCCCGGGTGGCAGGAGCCACGACCCGGTGGCGAAAGTCGAAATCTAGGGAATCGCCACCCTCACCCAGTTGACCTTCAGCACCCGCTCCAGGTCCTTTGGATCCAGCCCCACCAGGAACCCCCGGCTGCCGCCATTGAGGTAGATGCGGTCGAGCTCGAAGATCGTGGCCTCGGCATGGACGGGCATGGCCTTCTTCAGGCCCAGGGGACTGGTGCCACCCACCAGGTAGCCGCTGTGGCGGTTGGCCACCTCGGGCTTGCAGGGCTGCACCGATTTCGCACCGGTCTGCCGGGCCAGCTCTTTCGTGCTCACCTCGCGGTCGCCGTGCATGAGGATGATGAGGGGCGCGCCCAGCTCATCTTCCATCACCAGGGTCTTGATGACGGCGTGCTCCCCCACCCCCAGTTCCCGGGCGCTCACCTTCGTGCCGCCATGTTCCTCGTATCGGTAGAGGTGCTCCGTGAAGGGGATGCCGACCTGCTTGAGCAGGCGGGTGGCGTTCGTCGAGGGTGTCTTGGACATGGCATCATCATTCCAGATCCCAGCCCGGAGGGGCCATGACCAAGCCCATTGTCCTCGTCACCGGCGCCTCCCGGGGCCTGGGCCGGGAGGCGGCCCGCCGCCTGGCGGAAGAGGGCTACACGGTCCTCGCGGGCGTTCGAGATTCAGTCAGCATGAAGCCTCTTCCCGGCGTCGAGAGGCTCCCCCTGGATGTGGCGGATCCGGCATCCATCGTCGCCGCAGCCGCCACCGTGAAGGCCCGGCACGGCCATCTGGACGTGCTGGTGAATAACGCGGCCATCCTGCTGGATGACCAGAACGATGTGCTTTCCCTGGATGGGGACTTGCTGAAGCGGACCCTGGAAACCAACAGCCTGGGCCCTCTGCGCCTGGCCCAAGCCTTCGCGCCGCTGATGGCCAGGGGCGGCCGCATCGTGAACGTGAGCAGTGCTGGCGGCCAGCTTTCAGCGCCCTCCACCTGGTCGTCCGCCTACTGCATTTCCAAGACGGCCCTCAACGCCATCACGGTGCAACTGGCCGAGGCCCTGAAGCCCCGCGGCATCGCGGTGAACGCCGTCTGCCCCGGCTGGGTGCGCACGGACATGGGCGGTCTCGAGGCCCCCCGCAGCCTCCAGCAGGGCGCCGACAGCATCCTGTGGCTGGTGCTGAAGGCCGCGCCCGATGTGACCGGCGGCTTCTGGCGGGATGGGCAGCGGATCGCCTGGTAGCTCAAGGACGGCGGAAGCCGAGGTCGGGATAGAGTTTGTCGGCGCAGTCCGGGCAGATGCCGTGGGTGAAGTGGGCGGAGGAGTGAGCCTGGACATAGGACTCGATCTGATTCCAGTAGCCCGCGTCATCCCGGATCTTCTTGCAGGAGGCGCAGATGGGGAGCAGCCCCCGGAGCTCCCTGACCTCGGCCAGGGCCCGCTCCTGTTCGCGCTTCCACGCACGGTGCAGCAGCCAGGCCAGAACCGAGGTGAGCAGGGTGAAGAGCCCCGCCACGCTCCAACTCCAGCGGGCCACGGTCCGCCACCGCGCCAGATAGTCTTCCGAACCCAGCCCCACATGGATGTAGAGCGGATGCTGACCGATCTTCGTGAAGGCGAAGGTCCGTTCGACGCCGTCGAGCCCGCCCCGGGCCTTGTACACGCCCGAGGTTCGTCCCTGCTGGAACAGCGCCTGGAACGTGGGGGAGACCTGCCGGCGGCCAACCACTTCTCCCAGGGACTTGATGGCTGGGTATTTGGCGTACATCTCCAGCTGCCCACCCCGCAGGGTCACCGTCCCGTGGGGCCCCAGGTCGATCCCCGCCATCGACTGGGTGAACCGGTCCAGGGTCATGGCGGCATAGGCCACGCCTCCGAATCCGCGGTCCACGAGGTCGATGCGTCGGGCGAAGATGACGACCCACTGCCCGCTGATGCGGCCCACCACCGGCTCGGATATCAGCAGGCCCGCCTTGGAATTGCGCCGGGCCTCCAGGAAATAGGCCCGGTCCGAGATGGAGAAGGCGCTCCCGGCCTGGACGCCGATGCCGTGGTCGATGCGCCCATTGGCATCAGCGGTCCGGATGGAATTCAGGTCTGGGAATTGAGTGAACAATCGCTCGATATAGGCGTTCAGCCCCGGCTCTCGGGTCCCCCCTCCGGGCTTGGAGCGGGTCATCTCCTCCCGCAGGGCAAAGAGGGCCAGGTCGATCCGTTGCAGCTCTCCCGTAAGCTGGCGTTCCAACACCTCGGCCAGGTTCTGGGCGGTCCGGCCGGCATCCTCCTCCGCCCGGTGGAGGTGCCACCGAAGTACCACCACGGTCATGGCCAGAACCAGCAGGTTCAGGATCAGGAGGGTGCCGACAACAGCCCGGATTCTGCCAAACCGATATCTCGCTGGCCCAAGGGGCTGCATCACCGCTTCGGGAATCGCCAAGACGTCTCCATGAGAGAACCGCACTCGAGCACAGGGCAGAGTATTTGGTTCCGCATAAAAAACATCGACACAAAGAACCCGAGGCTTGAGGAGCCTTCTTTGTCCAAAATCGGGGCAGCCATTCCCCGGACACTCACGCCGCGGAAGCGGAGGCCTCACCCATCCAGGGTCCTGAACCTCGCCCCTTCCGGCACCTCGATCCCAAAGACCTCCCGCAGCATCGGGATCACCTCGCCCGTGGCCAGCTGGCGGCCCTCCACCTGGTCCCCGCGCAGCTCGGCATAGGCCCGGTTGCGAAGGATACGGCGCACCTCGGGACCCGGCAGCTGGGCCGTGAGGGTCTTGACGAAGCGGGAGTCTGGATGGGTGCTCGTGAAGTGGTTGGCCATCTCGAAATCGACCGGATACCGGGGATCCGGCTGGAAGGCGTACAGATCCTCCCAGGCCCCGTGGTGGAAGGACTGCAGCACCCTCAGCCGGCCTTCCACCGCCACCCGGTAGGTGTTCCGAAACTGGTCATGGGCGGTGCCATCCATGGGCACAGGATGCAGCAGGCCCTCCCCGCCGAAGCCCACGTCACACAGCCATGGCTCGCCCTCCAGCTTGGCGATCAGCAGCATGTGGGTGCGCGGCAGCACCTCCGTAGCTCCCAGACGCACCCTGGCCTCGCAGGGGATGGCATCGAAGCCAATGGCCTTCAGCACCGCGAAGAACAGGGAATTGTGTTCGAAGCAGTAGCCACCCCGGCGCCGCTGCACCAGCTTGGCTTGCAGCGAGGCCAGGTCCAGCCGGATGGGCAGACCCATCTGGATATCCAGATTCTCGAAGGGAATCGAGGTGGCATGGGCGCCGTGCAGAGCCTTCAGGCCAGCCAGATCTGGTGCGGGCGCGGCCTCCAGCCCGATGCGCCGGAGGTAGGCCTCCAGGTCCAGCTCACTTGACATACTGGGCCACCCCATTGCCGAAGGACCAGTCCGCCAGCTCGTTCTCCACTAGGCAGATCAGCACATCCTCGGGGCGGAGGCCGGGGGCTTTCGCCAGGTTCTCCACGATCCGGCGGTAGAGGGTCTGCTTCATCTCCACCGTGCGGCCCTTGCGCAGGGTGATCTGGATGGCCACCCAGTCCCTCGTCCGCTCGATGTCGAGGTAATGCGCGTCGAAGATCAGTCCCGCAGCGTGCTCCGTGAGGATGTGGAAGCGGTCCTTGGGGGGCACGTTCACCGTGCTTTCCATGGCCTCCTGCACGCCATCGGAAAGGGCCTGCTGGTAGGCGTCGGTCACGCCACTGCGGTGGGAGATGCGGACGAGGGGCATAGGGCCTCCAGTGATGGGAAGTTGACCATTCTAGCCCCGAGAGCCTCGTCCCTTCATAGATTGGCTGGTCACGGAAGACACGGAATTCCGCGGAAGACGCAGAAGGGGCCAGAGCCCTCGCCGCGCGGGCGCCCATCCCCATTTCCGTGGTTTCCAGCTTTCTTCCGTGTCTTCCGCGTGCTTTTCTCCGTGCCCTCTGTGGCGCTCTGTGTCCTCTGCGTTCCGCTTTTCAGTCCTTGGAAGATTGGCTGGTTGATGGGCTACCGGCCCTGCCAGGCCACGAGGTTGCGGCGGATCTGCGCCGCGTGGATCTCCAGATGCTCGGCATAGAGCCGCAGCCAGTCGTCGGTGCCATAGGGGCCGCTGTGGCTGTGGCGGCCCATGCGGCCCCAGGCATCTTCCGGCAGCCGGGCCAGCATGGCGGAAGTGTGCGTCCGCACTGACTCCACGAGCCCGATGGCCAGTTCGGGATCGGACGCATGGTAGTCGAAACGCCGGGCCCAGACGCTCTCGTCGTAGCCCACGATGAGCGGCTCGGGCTCCGCCAGCAGCAGGCGGATGCGGATGGCCGAGTAGGTCTCAGAATCGGCGCAGTGGACCACCACCTCGTGGGCGCTCCACTTGCCCTCCCCGGGGCGCCAGGTGCGGCCCGATCTGGGCACTTCGCTCCAGGCTTTTCGGAGCAGGCTGGGCCCCTCCGCATAGCGGCGCAGGCAGGACTCCCGGGTGGCGGCATCGTAGGGCATGGGACACCTCTCGAACAGCATGGCCCGGTGCCCCGGAAAATGAAGCCTCATCATGCGAGGCAATCATGGTTTCATAGGTGCATTCTTCCTGGAGACCTCCGTGCGCCCAGCTCATCTCACCAGCCTTGCCCTGGCGCTTTGCGCCAGCCTGCTTCCCGCCCAACGGCCTGCCCAAACGCCTCCGCCGACTGGCGGCACGACCAGCGGAGCGGCCCGTCCCGTCGCGGCCCCGACACCGGAGCCAAGCGAACCCAAGCCCTATGACAAGGTCATCACAACGGAAGCCAAGAGCCAGGAGGGCCTGATCAAGGTCCACCAGGTGAAGGGCAGGACCTACTTCGAGATCCCCAAGGCACGGCTGGGGGAGGAGTTGCTGTTGGTGGTCTCGGCCAACCGGACCCCGGCCAACATCGACCATGCCGGCCGGGTGGTGGACAATGGCGTGGTGCGGTGGGTCCTGAAGGACAACCGGGTCCTGCTGCAGGAAGTCTCGCACGCCATCGTGGCCGATCCCAGCAAGCCCGTGGCCAAGGCCGTGGCCGCCTCCACCAGCGACACCATCCTCATGAGCTTCAACGTGGAGGCCTTCGCCAAAGACGGCTCGCCGGTCATCGAAGCGGGGCGACTGTTCACGACAGAGGTCCCCGAACTTAGCGCCCGCCAGCTGCTGGGGGCCCAGATGCTCGATCCCTCCCGCAGCTACATCAACCTGGTAAAGGCCTTCCCCGCGAACCTCAACGTGGAGGCGATCCAGACCTACAGCGTCCCCTTCAGCCCCGCCGGGGCCCCCCCGCCCGCACCGGGCCCCTTCGGCACCCCCACGCTGCGGCCGGGCACCAGCGGCACGGTCACCCTGTTCTATTCCTTCGTCCAGCTGCCGGACAAGCCCATGCTGCCGCGGGTCTTCGATGAGCGGCTGGGCTTCTTCAGCATCCGGAACACGGACTATGGCCGGGATGAGCACGAGGCCCACCGACGCAGCTACATCACCCGCTGGCGCCTGGAGAAGAAGGATCCCGCCGCCGCCCTGAGCGAGCCGGTCAAGCCCATCACCTTCTACATCGACCGGGCCACGCCCCAGCAATGGGTGCCCTTCGTGAAAAAGGGCGTGGAGGCCTGGCAGGCGGCCTTCGAGGCGGCCGGGTTCAAGCAGGCCATCGTGGCCAAGCCCGCACCCACCCCCGAAGAGGACCCGGACTTCGACGCCGGCGACGCCCGCTACTCAGTCATCCGCTGGGTGCCCTCGCCGGTGGCCAATGCCTACGGCCCCCACATCAGCGACCCCCGCACCGGCGAGATCCTGGAAGCCGACATCGTCCTCTACCACAACATCCTGCAGCTCCAGCGGGACTGGTACTTCACCCAGGTCGCCGCCGTCGATCCGCGCGCCCAGACCCTGCCCCTGCCCGACGACCTCATGGGCGACCTGCTGGCTTACGTGGTGACCCACGAGGTGGGCCATTCCCTGGGCTTCCCCCACAACTTCAAGGCCAGCTCCCAGTACCCCTTTGAGAAGATCCGCGACAAGACCTGGGTCAAGAAGATGGGCCACGTATCCACCCTCATGGACTACTGCCGGTTCAACTATGTGGTCCAGCCCGACGACCGTTTCGACCCGGCGGACCTGGTCCCGAAGCTCGGGCCCTACGACATCTTCGCCGTGAAGTGGGGCTACACGCCGATCCCCGCGGCCAAGACCTCCGATGACGAGAAGCCTGTGCTCAACGACTGGCTGAAGGCCCAGGAGAGTGAACCCTGGCTGCGGTTCTCCACGGCCGGGGCCGCCGGCATCGACCCCGGCGAGCAGACCGAAGCCGTGGGCGACGCCGATCCCGTGAAGGCCACCACCCTCGGCACCAAGAACCTCCAGCGCGTCCTGGGCTTCCTGCCCGGGGCCGCGCTCAAGCAGGGCGAGGATTTCCGCGAGTTCGCCCACCTCTACGAGGCCATCTGGGGCCAGTGGCGTCGCGAACTCGGCCACGTGGCCATGCTCGTGGGCGGCTTCGATTCCGAGAACAAGCATGCGGGGCAGACCGGGGGCCGCTTCACGCCGATCCCGAGGGCCCGGCAGACCGAGGCCGTGAAGTACCTGGGGGGCGCCATCTTCAGGACGCCAGCCTGGCTGCTGGATCCCGCCCTGCTGGCCAAGCTGGAGCCCGGTAGCGGGCAGGTGCGCCTCCTCGCCACCCAGCGCGGGGTGCTCGGGACCCTGCTGGATCGCGCCCGGCTCACCCGCCTCGAAGAGCAGGAAGGTCTGCTGGGCGACAAGGCCTACACGGCCAGCCAGCTGCTCGGCGACCTGCGCGCCAGCCTGTTCACCGAGCTGATGGCGCCCGGCGCCAAGGTGGATCCCTACCGCCGGAACCTCCAGCGGGGCTACCTCGACCTCCTCGGCAACCTGCTCAACCTGCCCCCTGCGCCGAGCCTTGCCATGGGCGGCCTGGGCATGAGCCTGCTGCCGGTGAACCTCAGCGACGACACCCGCGGCGCGGTCCGCGCCGAGCTGAAGGCGCTCCAGATCCTGACGGGCAAGCCCACCCAGGACAAGGCCACCCGGGCCCATCTGGATGATCTGAAAGACCAGATCGCGCGCATTCTGGACCCCCGCTTCCAGGTCGCACCTGCCGCCCCGGCGACCGCCCTTCCCGGGCGCCGCGCCCTCGAGACCTGCTGGCCAGCCCTTGTGGATAATCTCGACTGACCCTTCGGAGGAACCATGCATCCCTCGCTCTGCCGCGCGTTCCTTCTGCTGGCCGCTGGCCTCGTGATCGCGGCTCCGCTGCAAAGCGGGGACCGGGTCACGGGCCGAGCCTTCGCCACGCGCTCCGAGGTGGGCGCCCAGCACGGCATGGCCTGTACCAGCCAGGCTTTGGTGACGCAGATCGCCCTGGATGTGCTCAAGCAGGGCGGCTCGGCGGTGGATGCGGCCATCGCGGCGGACGCGGCCCTGGGCCTCATGGAACCCACAGGCAGCGGCATGGGCGGCGATCTCTACGCCATCGTCTGGGATGCCAAATCGAAGAAGCTGCACGGCCTCAATGCCAGCGGACGCTCGCCGAAATCGCTCACCCTCGATCACTTCCGGAAGCTCGGCCTCAAGCACATTCCGCCCCACGGCCCCCTGCCCGTAAGCGTGCCCGGCTGCGTGGATGGCTGGTTCGAGCTGCATAAAAAATTCGGCAAGCTGCCCATGGCCCAGGTGCTGGCCCCAGCCATCCGCTACGCGAAGGAGGGCTTCCCGGTCTCTGAACTCGTCGCCTACTACTGGGACCGCAGCGTGCCCGCCCTGGGCCGGTTCCCGGGCTTCCTCGAGACCTACACCGTCGATGGGAAGCGAGCTCCGAAGAGCGGCGAGGTCTTCCGCAACCCCCGGCTGGCAAAGACTCTGGAGCTTCTTGCCAAGAACGGCCGGGACGCCTTCTACAAGGGCGAAATCGCCCGGAAGATCGACGCCTACATGAAGGCCCAGGGAGGCTTTCTCAGCACCGAGGACCTGGCGGCCCACCACTCCGACTGGATCGATCCCGTCAGTGTCAACTACCGCGGCTACGACGTCTGGGAGCTGCCCCCCAATGGCCAGGGCATCGCGGCCCTGCAGATGCTGAATATCCTCGAAGGCTATGACTTCTCGAAGATCCCCTTCGGCAGTCCGCGCCACATCCACCTCTTCGCCGAGGCCAAGAAGCTGGTCTTCGAAGACCGGGCGAAATTCTACGCCGATGCGGCCTTCATGAAGGTGCCGCTCGCCTGGCTGCTGTCGAAGGAGTATGCCGCCCAGCGGCGGACGCTCATCAACGAGAACCGGGCCGCGCGGCGCCTGGAGGCGGGCCATCCTCCGTTGAAGGAAGGCGACACGATCTACCTCACCACCGCCGATGGCGAGGGCAACCTGGTGAGCCTCATCCAGAGCAACTACCGCGGCATGGGCAGCGGCATGACGCCGGGCGACCTGGGCTTTTGCCTCCAGGACCGCGGCGAGCTGTTCAACCTGGAAGAGGGCAATGCCAATACCTACGCCCCCGGCAAGCGCCCCTTCCACACCATCATTCCCGGCTTCATCACCAAGGATGGCGAGCCCTTCCTCAGCTACGGCGTCATGGGCGGCGAGTTCCAGCCCATGGGGCATGTGCAGATCGTGATGAACCTGATCGACTTCGCCATGAATGCCCAGGAGGCCGGGGACGCCCCGCGCATGAGCCATGACGGCTCCCCTGAACCCACCGGCGAACCGGGCAAGCTGCCGGGCACCATCCAGCTGGAGAGTGGGTTCCCCTATGAGACCGTGCGGGAACTCATGAACCGGGGCCACGGGGTGGGCTGGCTGTTCGGCGGCTACGGCGGGTACCAGGCCATCCGCTGGGATCCCAAGCAAAAGGTCTACTTCGGGGCCTCGGAATCACGCAAGGACGGCCAGGCCGCCGGCTACTGAATTCAGAGCCACTCCAGGGGATTCAGGTCCCAGTCCGCCGGTTCCTCGAAGCCCTCGATATGGAACGTGGAATCACTGAGGTTAAGATCCTTGGGCGGCAGGCGATAGCCGCGAGCTGCGTCGTAGATGGCCCTGACCACGGGTCGCAGCAAGTCCTCCTGTTGCTCCACCACCACGGCCAGCCGGTCATCGGACAGCCGCACCAGACTGCCCACGGGATAGATGCCCAGGGCCCGGATGAAGAACTGCACCAGCTCACCATCCAGGTGGTCGCCGCTCCACTCCAGCAGCTTCTTCAGGGCCTCGGATGGCTCCATGCCCTTGTGGTAGACCCGGTTCGAGGTGAGGGCGTCGTAGACGTCCACGATGGCGGCCATGCGCCCCGGCCGCGAGATCTGGTCGCCGCTGATCCCCAGCGGATAACCGCAGCCGCCGAGCTTCTCGTGGTGTTCCGCGGCGATGCGAATCACGGTTTCCGACATGCCGGGCGTGCCCTTCAGCAGATCCCGGCTGAGGGCGGCATGGGACTTCATGATGGTGAATTCCTCCTCCGTGAGCCGGCCGGGCTTGTTGAGGATCTCGTTGGGGATCTTCATCTTCCCCATGTCGTGCAGCAGGCCTCCCAGGCCGGCCTCCTGCACGGCGGCGGCGTCCAGGCCCAGGGCGTGGGAAAAGCTCACCATCAGCGCGCAGACGCTGACACAGTGCTGGAAGGTGTAGGTGTCGGCCTGCTTGATGCGGCCCAGGCTCAGCAGGGCGCCGGGATTGCGCAGCACTGAGGCGTTGATGTCATCCACCACGACCAGAGCCTTGGCCGGATCCACCTGCCGGCCCAGGCGCACATCATGCATCATGTCCTTCACCACGCCCTGGGCCTCGCCGAGAATGCGGCGGGCTGCGCCGGACTCCTCCTTCTGGGAGACCCTGGCGATGGGAAGCGAGGCCCCCTTGGCTCCAGAGGCCTCCAGCCGCACCTGCAGGACTTCCTGGACCTCGGCCTCTGTGGGAGCGCCCGGCAAGTCTGCGCCCTTCCCCGTGTCGATGTAGACCTCGTGCATGCCCTGGTGGCGCATCTTGTCGATCTGGCCGGCGGAATTGACCAGGAACTGCTGGCGCAGGAACCCATGCTGCAGCCAGCCGCAGTTCAGGTCGTGGATGTACATCCCGGGCTTGAGCTGATCCACCCGCACCCGCTTGATCGTCATTCCGCCCCCCGGATCTTCCACCTCCCCTGGATCGGCCCGGGCTCCGGGGAGGTTAAGTTGAGGAGGGCCCCGTGGGATTCGCCCCGCACGCTTAAACTCCCGGGATGTAGAATGAAGGTTCGGACCGCGACCAGCGGCCTTTCCAGGGGGGTCGACCGTGCTTCAAGCCTATCGTCAACAGGTTGCCGAACGTGCCGCCCTCGGGATCCCCCCCCTGCCCCTGTCCACCGAGCAGACCGAAGCCCTCATCGGCCTCCTGGCCAACCCGCCCAAAGGCGAGGAGGCCGCGCTCGTGGAGCTACTGGTCCACCGCGTGCCGGCTGGCGTGGATGATGCCGCCCGGGTGAAGGCCGCCTTCCTGGCCAGCGTGGCCAAGGGCACCGAAAAGATCGCCCTCGTATCCCGGGAGAAGGCCACGGAACTGCTGGGCACCATGCTGGGCGGCTTCAATGTGAAACCCCTCATCGACCTGCTGGAGGATGCCCAGGTGGGTGCCCTGGCCGCCGAGGGCCTGAAGAAGACCCTGCTGGTCTTCGACGCTTTCGCAGACGTGAAAGCCAAGGCCGACGCTGGCAACGCCAATGCGAAAGCCGTGCTCAAGTCCTGGGCCGAGGCCGAGTGGTTCACCAGCCGTCCCGAAGTGCCCAAGAGCCTCACGCTGACGGTCTTCAAGGTCACGGGCGAAACCAACACGGATGATCTCTCCCCCGCTCCCGATGCCTGGAGCCGCCCCGACATCCCGCTCCACGCCTTGGCCATGCTGAAGAACGCCCGGCCCGGGATCAACCCCGACGAGCCCGGCAAGGTGGGTCCCCTCAAGCAGCTCGAGGCCCTCAAGGCCAAAGGGCACCTCATCGCGTATGTGGGTGATGTGGTCGGCACCGGCTCCTCGCGGAAGTCCGCCACCAATTCGGTGCTCTGGTTCACGGGGGAAGATATCCCCTTCGTGCCCAACAAGCGCTTCGGCGGCGTCTGCCTCGGCGCCAAGATCGCCCCGATCTTCTACAACACCATGGAGGACTCCGGCGCCCTGCCCATCGAGCTGGACGTGAACGGCATGGACATGGGCGATGTCATCGAGCTGCGCCCCTACGAAGGCAGGGCCCTGAAGAACGGCCAGGTCATCGCCGACTTCAAGATCAAGTCCGACGTGATCTTCGATGAGGTCCGCGCCGGCGGCCGCATCCCGCTTATCATCGGCCGGGGCCTCACCGCCAAGGCCCGGGCGGCTCTGGGCCTGCCCGCTTCGACGATCTTCCGTTTCCCCGCGATCCCCAAGGACACTGGCAAGGGCTATTCCCTGGCCCAGAAGATGGTGGGCCGCGCCTGCGGCGTGGAAGGCATTCGGCCTGGCACCTATTGCGAACCGAAGATGACCACCGTGGGGTCCCAGGACACCACCGGCCCCATGACCCGGGACGAGCTGAAGGATCTGGCCTGCCTACAGTTCTCGGCGGACATGGTGATGCAGTCCTTCTGCCACACGGCGCCCTATCCCAAGCCCGTGGACGTGAAGAACCACCGCGAGCTCCCCCCCTTCATCACCCACCGCGGCGGAGTGTCCCTGGCCCCCGGGGACGGCATCATCCATTCCTGGCTGAACCGGCTGCTGCTGCCCGACACCGTGGGCACCGGCGGCGATTCCCACACCCGCTTTCCCATCGGGATCTCCTTCCCGGCGGGTTCCGGCCTGGTGGCCTTCGCGGCCGCGGCGGGCGTCATGCCCCTGGACATGCCGGAATCGGTGCTGGTGAGGTTCAAGGGTACGCTGCAGCCCGGCGTCACCTTGCGGGACCTGGTGAACGCCATCCCCCTCTACGCCATCAAGCAGGGCCTCCTCACCGTGGAGAAGAAGGGCAAGAAGAATGTCTTCTCGGGTCGCATTCTGGAGATCGAGGGCCTGCCTAAGCTCAAGGTTGAACAGGCCTTCGAGCTGTCCGACGCCTCCGCCGAGCGCTCCGCCGCAGGCTGCACGGTGCACCTGGACAAGGAACCGATCATCGAGTACATGACCTCAAACATCACCCTCATGAAGTGGATGATCGCCAACGGCTACGAACACCGCGAAGCCTTGGCGCGCCGCATCAAGGCCATGCAGGCCTGGATCGCTAAACCTGATCTTCTCGCACCCGACGCGGACGCGGACTACGCCGCGGTCATCGAGATCAACCTGGCCGATATCAAGGAACCCATCCTCGCCTGCCCCAACGATCCCGACGATGTGAAGACCCTGGCCGAGGTGGCGGGCCGGCAGATCGATGAGGTCTTCATCGGCTCCTGCATGACCAACATCGGCCACTTCCGCGCCGCCGGAAAACTGCTCGACGGCAAAACGGATCTCAACACCCGCCTCTGGATCGCGCCCCCCACCAAGATGGATGAGTACATCCTCAAGCAGGAAGGCTACTACGGCATCCTGGGCCGCACCGGCGCCCGGATGGAGATGCCCGGCTGCTCGCTTTGCATGGGCAATCAGGCCCAGATCCGCAAGGGCAGCACCGCCATTTCCACCTCGACCCGCAATTTCCCGAACCGCCTGGGCATCGACACCCAGGTCTATCTGGGCAGCGCGGAGCTGGCGGCTGTCTGCGCCATCCTCGGCAAGATTCCCACCATGGCCGAGTACATGGCCCAGGTGGGCATCGTGAGCGAGAAATCGAAGGACATCTACCGCTACATGAACTTCGACCAGATCGCCGACTTCCGTACAGTGGCAGACACGGTCACAGTGTAGTTTCCGGCTCAGAAATGGGCGCGGCG
>JANYLR010000045.1 GCA_025363715.1 Holophagaceae bacterium
AGGACCCGAAGGGCGGGCCATCGGCCCGTTGCCGCCAGGCAATCCGCAGGCTGTCCATGGCCCCGGCGGCTCTCCGCAGCGGGTGGGTCGGAGCGATAACTCAGGCCACCAACTGTCTCAAAGTGCTTGACGCGTTCCGTCCCTGGGATCCGGTTATCAGACATAGGGTTGAAATCGAAGGGGTTGAGGGTGTTGGCTGGAAGGCTGCCCACACCTGCACCCGAGATGCCATGGCTTATGTTGTTGTTGTAGCCGTCGTACCCGTGGGTGGTGCCAAGGGCAAGGGTGGCAGAATCGGCCTTGGTGAGTCGGCCATCCCGGTCATGGTTTAGATCGTTCCAATCACCAGCGCTTTTCAGGCGTTCAGCGCTGTCGTAGAAATAAAACCTTGTACCCTCCAAGGCCGTGTTGGTGCCATTCCCCGCCACATAGCCCACGTTCCACTGGTCTAAGTGGACGCCGAAATCCTTGGCCGTCCAGTCACTATAGGCCCCCGAGGCGAACTTCAGGCGTTGACGGTTGCCCCATTCGTCGAACTTGACTTCGGTGACAACGGGACTCCCATTCTGGTGGATGCTGGTGATGCGCCCAAGGGCATCGTAGCCATAGCTCACGGCCCTGCCATTGGGGTAGGTGATGCTGCCCAGCTGGGCAGTGGTCGTGTCGTACCCATAGCTGATCTGGCTGGTCAGACCCGGCTGTGCGGTTTCCTCCAGGCTGAGTTGCTTGGCCGGGCCGTTGTACTCGAAGCGCTGACTCACCGTCACACTGTTTGACGCACTGGTTGAGCTAGTCAAGTCCAAGCCCGTATAGGCGTAGCTGAGGGATTCCCCCGCCCCCGTCATTCCCACCAGGCGGCCCAGGGTGTCATAGGTTAAGGTACGCTTCCAACCCAGCGCGTCTGTCACATTCGTGGGCTGGCCCAAGCCATTGAAAGCCGAGAACGTGGTGGTCCCAGTCTCGGGTTCAGTTTTTGAGGTCAGGCGCCCGCCAGCGTCATAGGTGAAACTCCGCACCTGACCGGTAGTGCTTCCAGCAGGTGTGATCGTCACCTTGAGCAGGTTCCCCCCGCCGTCATATTCGCTGACCGTCGCGCTCCCCTCGGCGGTCACCTGGCGCATCACCTGGTCAATGACGTTCCGGTACTCCTTGGAAGTGCTGACTGTACCTGGGGTATTGAGTGTTCGAGCAACGAGACTCCACAGTGGGAAGGCTGGGGCCACCGAATAGGTCATACTTTGGGAGGCACCTCCGGAAGAATTGAGGGTGGTTGGACGATCCAGGGCATCGAAGATGGTCTGAGAGGTATTTCGACGCTGGCCACTATGAGGTGGGCCTGAAATCACGATTCGGCCTTCCTGGCGTCCAAGGCTGTCGTAGGAAAACTCTTCCGCCGATCCATCAGCCAGGTCCCGTCGTGAGATTCGTCCAAAGCCATCGGTGGTCTCGGTGGTTACCACTGTCCCTCGCGTGGTTCGACGGGTCCAGGCATCCGGGTAGCTGATTGAAATAACCTCACCCGCCGGGGGGGTCATCTTCACCACCCGGCCCAGCAAGTCGTACTCCTGACTGGTGATGAGCCCTCGCTCGTCGGTCATCCTCTTTGGTCTGCCTGCGCCATCAAAGTCCGCATAACTGCGGGTCAAAGAGGCGCCTGTGGTGGATCCATAGGGGTAGTACAAGGTGCTCTGGGCAGTCAGGGCGCCTGTGGCTGGGTCGTAATCGAAGTCCTCATACCGAGCCAAGCCTGTGGCTAGGTCGTACAGGGGGATCCGGTTGCACACCCTCCCATCCGGATCGTAGAGCAGGGACCACCCCTGCTGACCCCCTGGCACTTCACGGTAGTTCTTCTTTAAAAGCCCCTCGGTCGTGTACTCGATCTTGTTCGTGATGGTCGGAGCAATGGCCGAACCGTTGCTCGCGTAACGTATGCTTAAGGTTTGTGTGGGGCGCCCCCCGACGAGCATGTCCTTCACAGCCTCGTAGGTTGTGAGGGTCTGCTGGATTTTGGTGTTACCAGCTCCCACAAACGTTTCTCGGAGGGTCTCGCGCAATCCTTCAGCGTCATACTGTACGGCAGTGGTTTGCTTGGGTTCCCCCTCCCGTATGACCACAGAACCTGATCGGGTGCTGTACGAATAGTCCAGCCCCGCTCCTTGCAGGCTGTAGAGCGTGGTGGCAGTAGCCGTGCTCTTTCCAAGCTCCCAGAGCCGCGATTCTTTGAGGGCACCATTGGCATAGTCGCGGCCAGCTGCATCAGCGGCACTGGCGAATACCAACTCTGTCCAACGGGGCGCAGTGCTTGGATCACCGAATACTTGACGCAGCGCCACCGTGGGCTCCCCAGTGGCTAGGGTGCTCCGTACCCATGATTTCGACAGAGTCTTGCCTGTGCGGGCATCTAAGGAATCGGTTCGAGAAACTCCCCACCCTACCAGTGAGCCCATTTGGGAAAGGAATTGTGCACTAGGATTCGGATCGGGGTAGAACGAGGACTCTGTTGTGGGAATGACCACTGTCTCATATTGCAAGGAGGTTACTACTCCAAGGGCATCAGTCATGGACACGGGCACCGCGTGGTTGGTGTCCCAACCAAAGGACCAAGTCCGGAGGGGTTGGGGTTCAGCTTGTGGTGGAGGAGCCTGGTGGGGGAGGTTCGTCGGGTTTGTCCAGGTAGGCTTGGCAGAATCCGCCACGTAGCCAATCTTCACTGAAGTGGGTCGTCCGATAGGTCCACCCACCCGGCCAGTCACCACTTCGGAAATATCATTTGCCGAAGTCAACCCCACAGGCCTATTAGAAGAAACTCCCGGATAGCCACGAACGGTGATTGTAATGATCTGGGTTCCGATTCCTATAAGATCCGCGCAGATCAGATCCTGCTCTGTATCCCCATTTGTGAAATCGGCCCATTGGAGCAAGGCTCCTTGCCCGCGCTGGTTCCTGATGTCCACAGTCTGCTTGGCAGTAATCCCTGGGGCCAGATTCTGGGTTTCCCTGCTCCACTTGAATTGAACCCAATGGCCGAATCGATCCACCCATAGCACAGGCACCCATAGACCTGTACCCGGCAGTTGAACCATCACCCGCGCCCGGGCCTGGTCCATGATCACCCGATAGCAGGCCTGAATGGTTCCATAACCGGAAGGAAGGACAACCTTCACAGCCCATGTCGATCCCAGGGTTGCTGTGGTGTAAAGCGCGTGGCTCCCAAGGGTAGTCACTTGGGTACTGGCCGGATCCTGGGCTGGAAATCCGAAGGCTTGGGGAAGGTTAAAGGCGCTGTTCCATGAAGTGAACTCGACAAAATCCTCTGTCCGAAACTGAGTGCCGTCCTCCAGGACCACGATCTCAGAACCAACAGGCCCATCGAACCTTGTCGGTGGCGCGATGTAACCCATATGGATCGTGCCGAAGGCTGGGCGAATCACATCAGTCGTTCCGAAATAGATCCAGTTACCTTGGTATTCGTAGGTGTCCACGAACTGGCATTTAAACTGCCCACTTAATCTCAAACTGAGGGGAATAGGCATCTCCGCTCCAACCTGTCCCACGGGCAGCACCACTCCAAAGGCTCCCGTGCGGGGATCTACGGACCACCCCGCCCCAGAGGCGGACAATACCTGCGGATCCGCCAAGCGAAACCGTTCCTGGGCAGAAAGCGTCGAAACGGCCAAAAGGACCCAGACCAGGACGCGGACAAGGCCTGTTACGGAGCCGGAAAGGAATTTTGCGGATCTCATATGACACCCTCAGCGTTTGTTGAAATGACCTCTTCGCCATTTGCCAAGATGAACCCGGCCCGTGATCTGTACCGCGCCCTGACTCCGATGCTGTCCACCAGTCCCTCACCCACCTTCACCCGAAAAGGAAGTAGGTGCGATCTTCGTCCCGACAGACTGGTCACCTTCTCACTACGCTTAATCAGCCAAGGCAGCCCC
This sequence comes from Holophagaceae bacterium, assembly GCA_025363715.1. GTDB lineage: Bacteria > Acidobacteriota > Holophagae > Holophagales > Holophagaceae > Geothrix. The sequence goes on from JANYLR010000045.1 coordinate 3,942, forward strand.
TTGATGGGCTCGTCAGGCTTGAAGGGAAGGGGTTCAGGAGGGTCGCACCAGGGCATCAGAGGTTCCGTGGAAATCTGATCAAAACTACCTTGCGGTCCTTTTGCTGTTCAATGAATACCGCCGAACCGTGTCATTTCACCCGCCGAACGGTGATTCCTTTCCCGAACGCCCTGATGAAGTCGGTGAAGGTCCAGATCGAGGCCCATGGAAAAACGCACTGAGATCGCCACCTGCCAAGTAAGATGAGGCATGAATCCCGGCCGCTGCCTCCTTGCCTGTCTCATCTCTGCCAGCCTCGGCGCGCAAGCGGCGCCCGAGGCCCTGCGGGCGACGGCGGAGCGCCTGAAGGTCGAGGCCTTCCGCACGCACGGGGCCTACGAGGATCTGGCCTGGCTCTGTGATCGCATCGGCCACCGGCTGGCGGGTTCACCCCAGCTGGACCAGGCCATCCGCTGGGCTCACACCCGGCTGATGGCCGTAGGCCTCTCCAATGTCCACCTCGAGCCGGTGCTGGTGCCCCACTGGGTGCGCGGCCGGGAAGCCGCCCAGCTGCTGCTGCCTGCCGCCCAGCGGGTGAACCTCCTGGGCCTGGGCGGCAGCGTGGGCACCCCCGCCGGCGGGATCACGGCCGATGTCCTGGTGGTGGGATCCTTCGATGAGCTGGACCGGCTCGGCGCGGCGGCCAAGGGCAAGATCGTCCTGTTCGATGTGCCCTATGCGGGCTACGGTCAGACGGCCGTCTACCGCCATGACGGCGCGGCCAGGGCCGGGAAGCATGGCGCCGTGGCGGCCCTGGTGCGTTCCGTGGGTCCGGTGAGCCTGGACACCCCCCACACCGGCGCCATGGACTATGTTCCAGGCGTCCCGAAGATTCCCACCGCCGCCGTGACCATCGAGGCCGCCACCCAGATGCGGCGCATGCAGCTGCGCGGCGAGCGGATCCAGATGCGGCTGGAGATGGGGGCGCACACCCTGCCTGACGCGACCTCCGCCAATGTGGTGGCCGAGATCCGCGGCACCGAGAAGCCTGAGGAGATCATCATCCTCAGTGGTCACCTGGACAGCTGGGACGTGGGCCAGGGGGCCCAGGACGACGGGGCCGGCTGCGCCATGGCCATGGAGGCGGCAAGGCTCATCCAGAACCTTGGGCTCAAGCCCCGCCGCACCATCCGCGTGGTGCTCTGGACCAACGAGGAGAACGGCCTGCGGGGCGGTCTCGCCTACCGGGATGCCCATCGCGCCGAGTTCGGGAACATCATCGCCGCCGTGGAAGCGGATCATGGCAGCGAGCGGGTGAAGTCCTTCCATCTGGAACTGACCAAGATCAGCGAGGAAGCCAGGATCTCCGCGTTGGTCGCGCTGAAGGACACCATGGGCACCGTCATGGCACCCTTTGGTGTCAGCTTCCACCTGGGCCATTCCGGGGCGGATGTGAGCCCCATGGTGGCCGAAGGCGTGCCGGGCATCGGCGTGGAGCATGCAGGCACGCACTACTTCGATGTCCACCACACCGAGGCCGATACCTTTGACAAGGTCAGCAAGGACGATCTGGCTTTCAACGCCGCCGCCCTGGCCACCTTCGCCTACGCTCTGGCCCAGTCGGACCTCAGGTTCCGCTAGGAGCCGGTCCATGTATTCGAGCGACCCGCGATGGACCCAGGGGCTGCGGGATCACCAGGCTGAACTCGGCCCAGCTCCCCTGCTCTGAGTGGGCTTCCACACGCCCACCGTGGAGGCGGACGATGCGCCAGGCGGTGTAGAGGCCCAGACCGGTGCCTTTCTTGGCCCGCAGATCCGGGGCCTGCAGCCGACTGAACTTGCGGAAGAGCCGGGCCCTTTCTTCGGGCGGCCAGCCAGGACCCTCGTTGTAGACACTCATTTGGAATCCGTCCCCAGCCTGCCTGGCCCGCAGGCGGATCAAGCCGCCGGGACGGCCGTACTTGACGGCGTTGCCCAGGAGATTGATGAGCACGATCCGCAGGAGGGCGGGATCCGCCTCGACCATCAGGGCCGCTGAAGCGAAATCCCGCTCCAGGACCTGCTGTTTTTCCTGCAGCATGGGCAGGACCAGCTCGATGGCCGGTTCCAGGACCTCCGCGACCAGGTCCATCTGCCTGGAGTTCAGGCTCAGCTCACCGCCCTCCATGCGGGCCAGGTCCAGGTAGTCCTTCACGAGATCCAGGAGGTACTCGCCCTTCTGGATGAGCCGCTCCAGCTTGGCGACCTGCCTGGGCTCAAGGGTCCCCAGGTAGCCCTGGGCCAGCACTCGGGCATCGGTGATCATGCTCGCCACGGGGTTCTTCAACTCGTGGCTCACGAAGCCGAGCATCTCCGAAAAATCCTGGTTGGCGGCCCTGAGCTGCTCGATGCTCCAGGCCTTCTCAACCGCCTGGGACAGCCGTTCCGCAATGGCCTGCCAGAGGCGCACGTGATGGAGCGTATAGCTGCCGGGGCTGCAGGAGCTGAGGAAGACCAGACCCACAGAGCGGCCGTCCACCGCCAGCGCGCAGGTCATGCTGGAGCGCACGCCCTCCTTGACCAGCAGGCCCGTGGAGGCGCTGTGGGGATGTTCCAGGTGGTACCCGGCCAGGTCGTGGATGAGCCGCGGTGATCCGTTCTCCAGCACCCTCTGCAGGCTCGACTGACTGAGGTCCTCGGAATAGCCCTGCTTCAGGCAGAGGGGTTCGTACTGGGCCCGCGCCCAGTGAGCGACCACGCGGCGGCCATCGTCCTCGAGGAAGGCCAACCCGAGGCGATCGCAGGGACAGAGGTTCCGGATCGCGTCGAACAGGAACTCCATGAGCTGGCCCAGGCTGAGCGCCGCGGCGATCTTCTGGTTGATGTGATCCAGAACGGCCTGTTCTTCCGGCGGGAAGGGCTCAGGCTCCCCTGGCCTGGCCGGGAGGAACTGGAGCGTGGGTTTGGATGCGACCATGGCGGCTTCTCGTCCGGGCGGCCTTCAGGAGGGGGAGCTGGCCTCGCCCAGGCGCAGGATCTCTTCTTTTCTCGCTTCGATGAACTGGTCCAGTGACTCCGGGGTCAGGCCCAGCCGGAGGGCTACGGCAGGATCGAGATCCTGGCCATCACTGGAGCCCCCAGGGAACCCGGCCCGGTAGGCCAGGGCATTGGCGGCATGGACCACGGACGCCAGTTCGACCTCCTCCTCGGTCGAAGCCCGGCCCGGTTCATGGTGCCAGCGGCAGGCCTGCTCCACCTGCGGCGGGAGGTTCCATTTCCGGGCGATCTCCCCGCCCACGTCGCAGTGGCTGCTCCCCAGCAGTTGCCGCTCGCCGCCGTCCGTACCAAAGGTCCACCAGTTGGCCTCGGGCACCTCCACCGCCAGGAAACCGCCAATGATGAGCTTCCCCGCGTCGTGCAGCAGCCCGGCGAGATAGGCGATGTCCGCGCAGCGGAAGTTCCCGCGCAGGGCCAGAGCCTCGGCAAACAGGGCCGTGGCGGCGCAGTGAAGCCAGAAATCCGAGCCATCGAGTCCATAGCCCGGCAGACGCCGGGGCAGGGTCTGGCGAAAGGAGGTGCTGACGGCGACCTCGTACACCCGCCGGAGGCCGATCCTCGCGACGGCGTCACGCACCGTGCTGATCGGAGCGTTGCGGCTGTAGTAGGCGCTGTTGGCCGCCTTGAGCAGGTTGGCCGTGATGGCCGGATCGGACCGGACGGCCTGCTCGAACCGTTCAGCGGTGGCCCGCTCGTCCCGCAGCAGCGGGGTCAGGCGAGCCACCGCCTCCGGGAGGGAGGGCAGCGCCTGGATGCCTTCGACCAGCACGTAGGCCGGGATCATTCCCTCACCTTTCAGGAAACAGTCGATTCGACGGCCTTATTTTGACCGGTCCAGGAACGGAGCGGTCAGAAGAAACTGCGGGATCAATCCAAGGTCCGGAGCGAAGCCGGAGCCCATCAGTGGATCGGGGCGAAAACCAGGCCGCCTTCGGGAGCCAGGAACACGGCCTCGGTTTCGAGCAGGCCCACCAGTCGATGGCCTTCTCCGACTGCGGTGGGCAGCCAGTCCAGAGTGCCATTGCCCAGGTTGAAGCGGGCGAGCAGCAGCCCTTTTGATTCGGGCGCGCCGCAGGACCGGACCTGGCTGGAGGCGAAGGCGCCGAAGATCACGTCCCGGCCAGGCCAGGCCAACAGGGGGCCGCGCCCTACCCGGCCCAGCACGGGCCGGGCGGGCATGGCCCCCTGACAGGTGAAGAAGGACTGGCCGGGCTCCTTGGGTCCCTTGGCCGGATCGAGGACCGTGAAGGCGAGGCTGGCCCCTTCGGCGATGTAGATCGTGCCATCCAGACCCAGAGCCATGCGGTTCAGGGGAACCCGCAAGGGCTGTGCCGAAGCCTCCCTGGTCTGCACCCTGTCGCCAAAGGTCCACAACACGTCGCCAGTCCTGAGGTCCCGCTTCTCCAGGACGGGCTTCAGGGTGCGGTAGAGCAGAAGGACGCCATCCCGCAGCACGGCCATGTCCTCCACCGTCGTCGCCAGGGGGAGGACCAGCTCCGTTTTGCCATCCTTGCCCAGCACGACCAGCTGGCCTTCGCAGGCCATCCAGATCCGATTGTAGGGATCAACCACCCAGCGCTCCGGCGAGACCCCGGCGGCGCCGGGCACCACCCGTTGATCCTGGGGCGCGGCGGACGCAGGTCTGGAGAGCTGATGGCGCGGGATGCCATAGAGCAGGGCGCCCGCTGCCTCGTAGTCCGTCGCGGGTTTGGGCGCGGCCAGGACGGTGGGTTTTTTCGCCTGCGGGGCCTTGTCCGGCTGGGGCATGGCCACCGGGAGCGAACCGAGCAGGCCGCTCCCCTTCATCCAGGTGCGCAGGGACCGGGCGGCTGGATCGTAGAAGACCAGGGATCCATCCACTTCCTGGTAGGCCCAGCCGGTGGCCTGCCGGCTGGCATCCCAACCCTGGGCTCGCAGCGGTGAGGCGAAGGTGAGGCCGAGCATCGTGAGGGCGATCAGGAATCGAGGATTCATTTATCACCTGCCTATATTGTATTATGCGTATGAGCGACTTTAGTTGAATGCCTTCTTCTGTGATCGAAAGCACGACCTGGTCCATGGACCTTTGCGTCCAGTGAGAACTGGAGATGGCAGAATGCCGGTGAAGCGGCAGACCGGGGACCCGGCTGGCGCGTGGTTCCCGGCTTCATCCTTCCGGGAGGAGTGGTACGATGGCCCCTCCTTCCCAGCCTTGGCGCAGTTCCGCCCATTCGCCGGTTAAGAGCTTGTCCGTATTCAACCCAGGGGCTGCTGATGACACTGCGATCGCTCTTGCCTGGGGCGCTCCCCCTGGTGGTCTTCCTGGGCTGCACGGGTGGCTCACACTCCTCGCCCGCCCCAGGGCAGGACCCCAGCAGTGGCCCCGCGGTCCCGGGCCAACAGGTGAAGCAGGTGCTTCCAACCGCCCTGGATGGCAACATCGGCGGCTACCTGGAATATGTGCCCGGCGACTACGCCAGTTCCGGCCACGCCTACCCGCTCATGATCTTCTGCCATGGCGCGGGCGAGGTGGGGGATGGCAGCGATGCGGCGCTGACGAAGGTCGCCCAGAATGGGCCTCCCAAGTTGATCCGCGATGGCAAGTTTCCTGCAGGTTTCACGGTGAACGGCAGCACCTTATCCTTCATCGTGGTCTCGCCGCAATTCAAGAACTGGCCGGCGGCCAGCAACCTCAAGGCCCTGATGGAACACCTCCAGGGCAAAGGGCTCCGCTTTGATCCGGCGCGCGTGTACGTGACAGGCCTCAGCATGGGCGGCGGCGCGACCTGGCTCGCGGCCCGGGACGTGAACACCTTGCCGCTGCTCGCCGCCGTGGTGCCCGTGTGCGGCGCACAGGACTCGGACCTGGCGGGTGCCAAGCGCATCGCCGACGCCCACCTTCCCGTCTGGGCCCTGCACAACAACGGGGACCCCACGGTGACCGTCAACAACACGGAGCACTGGATCCGAGACATCAATGCCAATGCCCCGGCGGTGCCCGCCCGGAAGACCCTATTCGTGTCCACCAGCCATGATGCCTGGACCAGGGCCTACGATCCGGCCTACCGCGAGAACATCAATGGCCAGGACCTGAATGTCTACGAGTGGATGCTGTCCTACCGGAAGTGTGGCCAGCGGTGGGAACGCCAGGGTCTGTTTTCAAAGTGGGGTGTGGCCGCGCAAGGGGCGCCGCCCAAGCGAGACAAGGAAAGCGACGAAGGCGATAGCGGCACTATCGGCGAGGAGCTTGACGCAGTATCGCGCCGGGCGCCGCCCCTTGCCCGGTTCCGCCCTCTGCCCGGCGAAACGCCGGGCAGGAGCAGGCCCCTGCGGGGCCTGCGATAGGGAGAGGGGGACGGGGCCAGCCGCGCGCCCAGCTGCGTTAGGGGCCCTGGCTCGGGCCTGTGGCCCTCGGGGCTATGCCCCCGCCATCGGCTGCGCCGATGCGGCCCTATTCGCTTTGCGAATGGTGAACGATGCACCACATCGCCCGGCGGCCGCTGCCTTCTCGGTATCGCCTTTGGCGATACGCGAGACAAAAAGACATCTGCTGGATCACGCGGCTGGCCGACGTCGCGGCCCGCATCCACTTTGAAAACAGACCCTAAGCTTGCGACTTGATCGGCTGGCTCAACCCAGCTCCTCCGGCAGGGCCAGTACCGCGCCCTTGTTGGCGCTGGTGACGAGCCGCGAGTAGCGCCCCAGCCAGCCCTTGCTAATCTTGGGCTTGGGTTTCACCCAGGCGGCCCTACGGCGGTCCAGCTCGGCCGGGTCCACCAGGACATTCATGCTCCGGGCCGGGATGTCGATGCGGATGCGGTCGCCGGTATGCACCAGCGCGATGGGGCCGCACTCGGTGGCCTCGGGGCTCACGTGGCCGATGCACAGGCCCGCGGTGCCACCGCTGAACCGGCCATCGGTGATGAGCGCCACCTGCTTGCCCAGCCCCTGCCCCTTGATCATCGAGGTGGGGGAGAGCATCTCCGGCATGCCGGGGCCGCCCTTGGGGCCCTCGTACCGGATGATGACCACCTGCCCGGCCTTCACCTTCCGCAGCATGAGGGCCGTCAGGCACTCGTCCTGGCTTTCGAAGACGATGGCCTCGCCTTCGAAGACGAAGCAGCTGGGATCCACGCCCGCGCTCTTCACGATGCTGCCCTGGGGCGCGATGTTGCCGAAGAGCACCGCCAGGCCGCCGTCCGGCGTGAAGGGCGCCTCGATGGTGCGGATGATTTTGGGATCCTGGATGCTCGCGTTCGCGATGACTTCGCCCAGGGTCTTCCCCGTCACCGTCGGGCAGTCCAGGTTCAGCAGGCCGGGCTTGCGGGAGATTTCTTTCAGGATGGCGGAAATGCCGCCGGCCCGGTCCACATCCTGGATGTGCACATCGGGCACCGAGGGCGACACCTTGCAGACGCAGGGCGTGACGGCGGAAATCTCGTTGAGGCGCTCCAGGGCATAGTCCACACCCGCCTCGTGGGCGATGGCGAAGGCATGCAGAACGGTGTTGGTGGAGCCGCCCATGGCCATGTCCAGGGCAAAGGCGTTGTCGAGCGAAGCCTTGGTCACCAAGTCTCGGGGCTTGAGATCCTTCTCCAGCAGATCGAAAATCCGCATTGCGGCCGTCTTGGCCAGGTCGATGCGGCGGGGATCGATGGCGGGGATCGTGCCATTGCCCGGTAGGGCCAAGCCGATGGCCTCCAGCAGGCAGTTCATGGAATTGGCCGTGAACATGCCCGAGCAGGAGCCGCAGGTGGGACAGGCGCTGGCCTCGATGGCGTCGAGTTCGGCCTCGGTCATCTCGCCGCTCTGCACCTTGCCCACGCCCTCGAACACCGTGATCAGGTCGCTGCGGCTGCCGTCGGGCTGGGTTCCGGCCATCATGGGGCCGCCGGTGACGAAGATGGTGGGCACGTTCACCCGCACGGCGCCCATGATCATGCCCGGCGTGATCTTGTCGCAGTTGGAGATGCAGATGAGCGCGTCGAAGCAATGGGCCATGGCCATGGTTTCCACGCAGTCGGCGATGAGCTCCCGGCTGGGCAAGGAGTAGCGCATGCCCAGGTGGCCCATGGCGATGCCATCGTCCACGGCGATGGTGTTGAACTCGAAGGGCACGCCCCCTGCCTCGCGCACGGCGGCCTTCACCCCGACCGCGAAGTCGTGCAGGTGCGTGTGGCCCGGCACGATGTCGGTGTAGGAGTTGACGATGCCGATGAAGGGCTTCTTGAAGTCCTCGTCCTTCAGACCCGTGGCCCTGAGCAGGCTCCGGTGCCCGGCGCGTTCAATGCCCTTCTTGACGGTGTCCGATCGCATGGCCGCTCCCATTCGACCAGTTTACCTGAGCATGGATGTTAGGACCGGGAATGAAACGGGGGATGGGGTAATCCTGGGTTCTGAGGAATGCCGAAAAATCAGGAGAACGAGGAGAGGGAAAACAAAGAGTCTTCTCCGCTTTCCTCCGCCCTTCCGCTCCTCTCCGCTTTCGCGAAGCGTTTTGTTTTTTGGAACGAGATCCGAATCAGTGGGCGCTCTGATCGTAATTCCAGAACGAGCGGGCAGCGCCACGGGGAAAAGGAAATCAGATAAGCGGAGGTTGGCCGAGAAGCGGAGGAGAGCTGAGAAAAGCAAGTGCAGGTCATTCACGTCACTGCTCCCCTCGTCTTTAAAGACATTACTTTCAGCGTCTCCGCTCCGGCGCCACCTGGTCCAGGGGCAGCGCGGTGGTATCCTTGATGGCCTCCAGCACGATGTTGGATTTCACGTCCACCACGCCCACTTGCTTCAGCAGCCGGTCCATGAGGAAGCGGGTGTAGTGGTCCAGATCCTCCACGAAGATCCGCAGGAAGTAGTCGGTCTCCCCGGTCATGGAGTAGCAGCTCACCACCTCCGGCCAGGTCCGCACGGCCTTGGCGAAGGCCTCGGCGGGCATCTTGCCCTGCTTCTCCAGCTTCACGGTGATGAAGGACATCATGCCCAGTCCCACCTTCCGTGGATCCAGCAGGGCCGCGTAGCGGCGGATGACCCCCGCCTTCTCCAGGGCCCGCACCCGGCGCAGACAAGGGGCCGGCGACAAAGCCACCCGCTCCGCAAGTTCCTGGTTCGAAAGACGGCCCTCCTTCTGGAGGATCTCCAGGATGCAGTGGTCGATGGTGTCCAGGTCATCCAGGCTCATGCAGTATTTCCTTTCGCATTTTGAGCAATATTATTGCTCAAAATATGAACTATAGGGCAATTTTTGAAACATAATTGCCCACCTGACTTCTTATCATTGGATATCGAGACCCCTTGCCGAGGAGCCACCCCATGAAGCCGAGAACCGTTGCCGAGCCCTTCAAGATCAAGATGGTCGAGCCCATCCGCATGACCACCCTCGCAGAACG
>JANYLR010000071.1 GCA_025363715.1 Holophagaceae bacterium
CTGGCCTATGAATCCTCAGAACAGCGGATTCAGGCCCTCAGGGCCTGGCTCCATCACTACAATCACCACAGATCCCACTCAGCCCTCGGCGGGCTCACTCCCGCTCAAAAGCTGAACAACGTCCTTGGCTTTGACACCTAGGGCTTGAGGAGATGCTGAAAGAACCGGGTCGGTTCGGAAAAGGCCTCAGAGACCAGCGTTGACCACGCCTCGTTTTTGAAGGAAATGCCGACCACGGCATGCGTCGTTTCGTCGAAGGTGGAATCCGGCCACGCGGAGTTGATGGAGAACCAGAGCGCTTCAGCCAAGTGCACATCCGCATGCCAGGTCGACATGTTCCAGGGGCGCTCGGGGTGGAGCGCCAAGTCCTCCAGGTCGATCAGGCCGTGAACGCGCTCGCAATCGGGCCCCCAGCAGCAGATGTAGGAGCAGCCACTCTGGATCAGGTCCAAGGCGATGGTTTTGATCTCTTCATCCGTGGCTTCAGCCCCATCCATAGCCAGGCAGGCGATGAAGTTCCCAGTGATGTCCTTGAAGACGTCAGGTGGGATCTCGAAGTGCCGAAGGTCCAGGGCGTAGAGGTCGCGGGAACCGAATTCGGAGTGTCCCAGTTTTTGGATGGTCGGCATAGGTACGGCCTAACGAAAGACGCTAACCGGACCCGCCTGCACCGAGGCACTGAGCGGAACCGGGGAAGCAGGGGGTTGAGAGAGAGCCGAAGGCAAGGCAGGCCCGGCCGAGTTGAGCGGAAAGCTCAGGCGTCACCACGACCGTCATGTTTGCTTGTGCAATAGGTCATTTTGAATGCATTCCGGCTCAGCCATTAGAAGCCTGTTTTTGGGTGTGATGTCGCTCGGTATCACTTGAGTGAACACACGGTACCCCTGAATGCGTAGTCGTGCCACACGGGTTGCATCGATCGCCATCGAGCCATCCAGCCACCCCTCCAAGCCACCGAGATCGGAGTGCTTGAGGTCGTGGCAGCAGGGCAATACTGCCACGCAGGCGCCAACCTCTACCGCCCGTTCAAGGATCAAATCGGTCAGTCCACCGCAGGCATGGGCGGAGACGATCAGATCATCACAGTGCAGGGGGACGTCTCTTAGATCAGTCTTGATGTAACTGATCCGGCCTTGCAACCGGGGCCAATCCACGCACAAGGAGGCCTCTAGGGTCGCGGCGCTTTTCGGAATTCTCTGATCAACAGCCAACGCCCCGGGAGAACTGTCGTCCAGCAGAAGGAGGATCTGGGCCAGCAGACCGTGGCCACAGGCCAAATCAACAACTCGCCTACCTCTAAATCGCCGTCGTACCCTTCGAGCGACTTCCCATGCTTCGTAAAACTCTTTGCGTGGCAGGCAACCGGCACGACAAACCGCCCTGGCGATGGCGTCAAAAAGAGTGTCTCCTGCAAATTGGGAGAGGAGCCTTTCGGTCAGTCGATTGCGGGACGATCGGTCCATGGAGACCACAGATCCTTGTGCTGAACGACAAGTCGATGGCGAATATTGAGCTGAGGAGGTCAAAAAACTGGATGGATCGCGGTTCTCTAGCCCCACACCTTCTTGCCGCCCACCCAGGTGCCGAGGACCTTGCCCGGGAGGCTCCAGCCCTTGAAGGGGGTGTTGAAGGACTTGGACTGGATGAAGGCGCGGTCCACCTGGACTTTGGCATTCGGGTCGAAGAGCACGAAGTCGGCGGGGGCGCCGGGGTGCAGGCTGCCATGGCCCAGCCGGTCCAGGTGGAAGACCCGAGCAGGGCCCCGGGCCAGCAGGCTCATGGCCCTGGCCAGGCTGATGACCTTGCGGTTCACCAGCAGCTCCAGGGTGAGGGGCAGGGCGGTCTCCAGGCCGATGACGCCGAAGGCGGCGATGGGCAGTTCAACCTCCTTGTCGTCCCAGCCGTGGGGGGCATGATCGGTGGCGATGGCATCCACGGTGCCGTCCGCCAGGGCTTCCAGCACGGCCTGGATATCAGCCTCGGTGCGCAGGGGCGGGTTCATCTTGAAGTCGCTGTCGAACCTCATCAGCTCCTTGTCCGAGAGCGCGAAGTGGTGGGGCGTCACTTCGCAGGTCACGCTCAGCCCCCTGGCCTTGGCGTCCCGTACCATGCGCAGGGAGCCCTTCGTACTCAGGTGGGCCAGGTGCAGGTGGCCGCCCGTGTGCTCCGCCAGCACGATGTCCCGGGCCACCATGGCCTCCTCAGCCGCTGCCGGGATGCCCAGGCAGCCCAGGGCCGCACTCACGGCGCCCTCGTGCATGTAGCCCTTGCCGGACAGGTCCTTGTCCTCTTCGTGGGCCACCACGGGCACATCCAGCCAGCGCGTGTACTCGAGAGCCCGACGCATGAGCGACGAGTTGCTGACGGGCAGGCCATCGTCCGAGAAGGCTACGCAGCCGGCTGCCTTGAGGGTGCCCATGTCCGCCAGTTCCTCACCCTTCATCTCGCGGCTCACGGTCCCGATGGGGAAGTAACGGCAAAGGTCGGCCTTGGCGGCCCGGCTGAGCATCATCTCCGTGATGGCCACGTTGTCGTTCACGGGCCTGGTGTTGGCCATGGCGCAAACCGAAGTGAAGCCCCCGGCCACCGCCGCCCGGCTGCCAGTCTCGATGCTCTCCTTGCGCGTCTGTCCCGGCTCCCGGAAGTGCACGTGCAGATCCACGAAGCCCGGCGCCAGCACCGCGCCGCCGCCGTCCAGCACCTCGGCGCCCACCGCCAGGGCATCCCGCTCCGCATCCGGCCCGATGGCCGCCACCGCGCCCTCCACCACCAGCAGGGCACCCAGCCCATCCAGGCCCTGCGCCGGATCGACCAGGCGGACATTCTTCACGAGGAGGGACATGGGGGGCTCCGGGGATGGGGACAGTTTAGCGAGGGAATGAGGCTGGAGGTGGGAGGCTGGAGGTACTGATTCCTGTGGCGACGTTTTGCGCCGCTGCATTTCTCTATCTCGCAGGCCACCGGCCTGCGAGCCCTCCAGCCTATGGTCTCCAGCCTGCTACTCCATCCGATAGTTCGGCGCTTCCTTGGTGATCATCACGTCGTGTGCATGACTTTCCCGCAGGCCGGAGCCGCTGATCTCGACGAAGGTGGCCTTCTCCTGGAAATCGGCGATGCTCTGGCCGCCGCTGAGGCCCATGCCCGCCCGCAGACCGCCCATGAGCTGGGTGACCAGGTCGCCCATCTTGCCTTTGTAGGGTACTTGGCCCTCGATGCCCTCAGGCACGAGCTTGGTGTCGTCCTTGCCTTCCTGGAAGTAGCGGTCCTTGCTGCCCTGCTTCATGGCGCCCAGGCTGCCCATGCCCCGGTAGGCCTTGAAGGTGCGGCCGCCATAAAAGATGGTTTCGCCCGGGGCTTCGTCGGTTCCAGCGAAGAGGCTGCCGATCATCACGGCGTTGGCGCCCGCGGCGATAGCCTTGGCCACGTCGCCGCTGAACTTGATGCCGCCATCGGCGATGCAGGGCACCCCCGCCTCGCGGCAGGCACGGCCGGCCTCAGCCACGGCGGTGATCTGGGGCATGCCCGCGCCGGTGACGATGCGGGTGGTGCAGATGGACCCCGGGCCGATGCCAACCTTGACCGCATCGGCGCCGGCGTTGCAGAGATCCTTCGCGCCTTGGTAGGTGGCCACGTTGCCGGCGATGAGGGACACGCCGGGGTGGGCCTGCTTCAGGGCCTTCACGGCATCCACCACACCCTGGCTGTGGCCATGCGAGCTGTCCAGGCAGAGCACATCGACTTGGGCCTCCATCAGCGCGGCGGCCCGCTCCAACAGGTCCTTGCCCACGCCCACGGCGGCGCCCACCCGCAGGCGGCCGAAGCTGTCCTTGCAGGCGTTGGGGTACTCGATGGATTTCTCGATGTCCTTCACGGTGATGAGGCCCTTGAGCTGACCCTGGCCATCCACCACCAGCAGCTTCTCGATGCGGTGCCGCTGCAGGATGGCGCGAGCCTCCTGGAGGGTGGTGCCCACGGGCACAGTGACCAAATTGTCCTTGGTCATGGCTTCCCGCACGGGAATATCCCAGCGGGTCTCGAAGCGGAGGTCGCGGTTGGTGAGGATGCCCACCAGCCGGTGGCCCTCCACCACCGGCACGCCGCTGATGCGGAACTTGGCCATGAGGGCTTCGGCATCGCGGATGGGCGCATCGGGCCCGATGGTGATGGGATCCGTGATCATGCCGGATTCACTGCGCTTCACCTTGTCCACTTCTTCGGCCTGACGCTCGGGGCTGAGGTTCTTGTGGACGATGCCGAGGCCGCCCAGCTGGGCCAGGGCGATGGCCATGCGGCTCTCCGTCACCGTATCCATGGCCGCCGAGAGCAGGGGGATCCGCAGGGTGATGTCCCTGGTGAGCTGGGTCGTCAAGTCCACCTGGTTGGGATGCAGCTCCGAATAGCCGGGCACGAGCAGGACGTCATCGAACGTGAGGGCGCGGGGCAGGGGCAAGGTCAGCATGGGGAGCCTTTTTCCGGACCCGCAGCCTGCGGGACCTTGCAGCCCATGGTCTCATGCCTGCAGGGTGGCTTCCAGCGGGTGGAAACAGCGCAGACCATCGTTCAAGGTGCCCCGCCATGGAGCTGGCCTCTGGCAGCTGGTCTGCGTGGTCGGACAACGGGGGCCGAAGGGGCAGCCCTCGGGTCGGTCCTGGGGAGCCGGGAGGAAGCCGGCCTCGCCGGTGGCCTGGTGTCGGGCGGCGGCCACCAGGCGGGCGGTGTAGGGATGGCTGGGCGCAGTCAGCAGGCGGATCGTCGGGCCTGCTTCCAGCGCCTGGCCGCCGTAGAGCACCAGCAGGTTGTCGCAGACGGTGGCCGCCAGGGCCAGGTCGTGGATGATCCAGAGGAAGCCCAGGTTCCGTTCCCGCTGAAGTCCGAGGACCAGGGCCACGAAGGCTTTTTGCGCCAGGGGATCCAGAGCCGTGGTGGGCTCGTCCAGCACCAGCAGCTCTGGGTCGCAGGCCAGGGCCAGGGCCAGGCAGAGCCGCTGCCGTTGGCCACCGCTGAGCAGGTGGAGCCGGCGGGAGAGGAAGTCTGCTCCGGTGGGGAGGCCCAGCCGCTCCAGCAGGGGCGCAAGCCGGGTCAATGCGGCGCCCGGGGTCTCGCGGCGGTGGAGGCCGGGCAGCAGGGCGAGTTGTTCACCCAGGCTGAGGAGAGGGTTCAGGGCCCCCAAAGGATCCTGGGGCACCCAGGCCAGGCGGGCGCCGCGTATGGAATCCCGCCGGTCGCTGGGCTGGTCCAGGCGGGTGCCAAAGGCGGAGATGGCGCCGCCGGCCTGACGCACACCCGGTGGCAGCGCGCCGAACAGGGCCTGGGTGAGCAGGCTCTTGCCGGAGCCGCTCTCCCCCACCAGACCCAGGCGGTCGCCAGGAGCTAGGGCGAAACCAAGGGGCCCCAGCAGGCGCACACCATCTGCCCGCTCCAGCACCAGGGCCTCCACGACCAGGGACATGCAGCATGATCGCAGGGAAGTAGCCTATCTGGAAGGACTTCCAATGTGCATCGGATTTGGCCTTGACGCCCCTCCCGGGGGTCCTAATCTTGGGCCACCCAATCACCCTGCGGGACCTGAATCGGTTTCGCCATGGCATGGAGGATTCATGGATTTTTTGCGCCCAGAACTTCAGGAGCGCCTGATGAAAGAGCACTTTGAATTCCGCAAGCTCATGGAAGAACACAAATCCGCCGACTCGCGGCTGGGTGATCTCCAGAAGAAGCCCAGCCTCTCGGCGAGAGAAACCCTCGAAGAGGTGGAATTGAAGAAGATCAAGCTGCGCGCGAAGGAACGGATCTATCACATCGTGCAGGAGGCCTCAAAGCGAGCCGAACAGTAGGCCGCCGCACTCGTAGGTGAAGCCCCGGGAATTGGCCCGGGGCTTCGTATTTGTTAACGGTAATTAATATTTTATTTGCGTCGACGCGTGGTAGGAATGTGGATTCCCTCAGAGAGTCCGTCTTCCTTGCCACAGGAGTTGACGTGCCAGAAGCCTTCAATGAACGAAGACGCCCGCGGCCGTTTCGCATCGTCCATATCTCCCTGAAGGCCTTTCTGGAACGGTTCATCCTGAGGCGCAAGGGTGGGACTGACGTCCCCCCAGTCGAGGGTTGCCCATCGCAGGCTTCTGCGTCGTCAGCCAGCGAAAAGCCCCTTCCGTGGAAGTGTGGCGTCCCACGGCTGGACGAACAGTATGAGGCGCTGTTCAAGGTCATCCGCCAGTCCCAGGGTGCCCTGAAGTCCCGCGCTGAATCAGGCGTCACGGAGGAGGCGCTGTCCTCCCTGGTGAGCCATTTGGAAGGGCACCTCGCTCTGGAGGAGTCGTACCTCAACCAGATCGCCTTTCCCGGCCTGGCGGAACACCGGGCCGTGCATCAGGCGTTCCAGCATCAGCTCCAGGAGTTCCGCCGTCGCATCGCGGACAGGGATCCCAGTGCTGCACTGGAGCTGTCCCAGCAACTGTTTGCCTGGCTGAGGGTGCATGTGGTGAAAGAGGACTCGGTCTGGAGCGAGTTCGCGAAGGCACGTCGCCGTCACTGAGGGGAAGCCGCACCTGGCCGGAATCAGACCGGAAGGAACCTCGGCCGATAGGGCTCTCCGACCCAATAGACGAGTTCCAACATCTCCTCCACGTCCCACAGCAGCACCTCGGCGCGGGCGCCGGTATGGAGGTGGCCGAGGTCGCCGCGGCGCAGGCTTTGGGCGGCGTGGAGGGTCATGGCGGTGAAGGCCTCCTCGAAGGTCATCCGCAGCTGCAGGCAGCCCAGGCGCAGGATCGTGAGCGGATCCAGGCAGGGACAAGACCCCGGGTTGAAGTCCGTGGCCAGGGCCACGCGGCAGCCAGCCTCGATCATTTTCCGGGCGGGGGCCCACTCGCGCATGCCCAGGAAGAGCGTGGTGCCTGGCAGTAGCACCGGCGTGACCTCCGCAGCAGCCATCGCCTTCATCCCCATCTCGCTGCAGAACATAAGGTGATCCGCGCTGGCCGCGCCCAACTCCGCGGCCAGCTCCGCGCCGCCGGTCCAGGTGAGCTCATCGGCGTGCACGCGCGGAATCAGGCCCAGGCGCTTCCCGGCCTCGAAGATGCGCCGTCCCTGCGCCGCGCTGAAGACGCCGGTCTCCACGAATACATCGCAGAACCGTGCCACGCCAGGATGACGGTGCACCAGCTCCGGCAGCCAATCCTCAGCCACGGCCCGGGCATTGGCCTCGGCGTCGCCGCTGAATTCCGGCGCCAGGTCGTGGGCGGGGAGGAGGGTCGTATCCAGGCTCCAGCCGCGCCTCTTCAGTTCTGCGTAGGCAGCCGTGAGACGGGACTCGGCCTCCAGTTCCAGGCCGTAGCCCGTCTTGCACTCCAAATGGACGACTCCGCGCTCACGGAAGGCGCGCAGGCGCGCCTCGCCTGTGGCCACCAGCTCAGCGATGGAGGCACCCCGGGTGGCGCGCACGGTTTCGCGGATGCCGCCACCTTCCGAGGCGATCTGCTGGTAGCTGTCGCCGTGCAGGCGCCGGTTGAATTCGCCCGGACGGTTGCCGCCAAAGAGCAGGTGCGTGTGGGGGTCCACGAAGCCTGGCGTGGCCCAGGCTCCCTGGCCGTCCACCCGCGGCGCATCTTGCCAGGCCGCCGGTAGGTCCGCCGCCCGGCCCAGCCAAGTCACCCGGCCGCCTTCCATTGCCACGGCCGCGTCGAGAATGCGATCCACCGCCCAGGCCCGAGTGGGATCAGGGGTCAGCAGGCCCCGGAGGTTGACGAGCACGCGGCGGTCGGACATGGGTCCAGTCTGGCAGGGAGCGGGAGTGATCGTGGCCTACCGAAAGGCACCCACCATCGAAGCGGTGCTTGCTCACATCTCGGCTGAATGGCCCCGAAGGTGGGCTACCCCTTTTCGCTGGCTCCGGACCAGGGCCCT
Organism: Holophagaceae bacterium; assembly: GCA_025363715.1. GTDB lineage: Bacteria > Acidobacteriota > Holophagae > Holophagales > Holophagaceae > Geothrix. The sequence goes on from JANYLR010000071.1 coordinate 7,903, forward strand.
GGTCAGAATGAGGCACGAGCCACGCCCCTCCCGTCGATTGGGTCCCTTTTTTCCAACCCCCCTCCGCTGGTACCCGCACATGTCCTGGCCTTTGACGCGCAAGCAGTCGCTCCTGGCCTGCGGGTTGGTCGTGGTTGGGGCTGGCGCGGCGGCCTATCTGAAAGTCAGCAGGGACGTGGGTCGAGCCCTGGAAGGTCCGCTGCGGACCTCCGCACCGCTGCAACTAGTACCCTTGGCTCGGGTAGAGCATCCCCTGGAACGCTGGGGGGGCGGTGAGGTGGAGGGTGTGGCGCTGACCTCTGCCTCACTCATCACGGCCGGTGGGTTTGGCGTCGTCGATGACAAGGGCGATCACGGCCTGAGCCTGCCGACTCTGCGTGCCACGGCCCTGGCCTCCTGGCGAGATCACTCGGTGGTGGGGCTCGCTTCAGGGGGTCTCTTCCTCTTCCGCGAGGGGCAGTGGGAGGAACTGCGCACGGGCTTCGGCCTGCTCCATGTCCGGACCCTGCTGGAGAGCCCCGGTGGCGAACTCTGGATCGGCGCGCGCGAAGGTTTGTACCGCACCGCTTGGGGCGCTTCCACCATGGATCGCGTGGACGCCGCCCCGGTGAAGTCCATCGCCCTGGGTGAAGGGGGTACCGTGTTCGCGGGCGGCGAAGAAGGGCTTCGCCAGGTGGAAGGCCTGCGTGCGGTGACCGTAGCAACCCCGGACCCCTGGATCGAATGGGTGGGTGTCACGGGGCGTGAGCTGGCCGTGATCACGCCCCTGGGCCTCGCCAAGGGGCCATTGGATGGCGCCCTTCTGCCCGTGTCGGGCGCGGAGGATGCCAGCGATGCCACGGTACTCGATACGCAGCTATTCGCCGTGGCCCAGGGTCGGCTGCTCCGCTTCGGAACCCCTGGCCATGCCTCGGAAGAGCTGCTGACAGCCCCGGCCCGGCGTGTCTTCGCCACCCAGGGCGTGCTGTTTGCGGATACCGCCCGGGGCCTGTTCCGCCGCGGGGCCTCGGGCTGGGTACTGGTCCGTCCCCGCCCTGAGTCCTTCCCGCCTGGGTCGAGCCATGTCAATGCACTCGCCATGCTGGGGTCGAGGCTGGTGGTCGGCCTTTTCAATGGCGGCCTCGCAGTGGGATCGTTCGCTGGGCAGGGCAGGGGCCAGTCCATCGGATGGTCCCCGGTGCCGGGAAGCGGCGCCTGGGGTGTGAACGCGCTGCTGAACGGCGGCGGCAGCCTCTACGTGGCCAGCCTGCGCGGCGCGTCCCGTTTCGACGGTCAGAAGCTGCAGTCGGTGGAAGGCGGCGAGGCCGGGGCAGCCTTTTCCCTGGCACCCACACCCGGGGGCGTCGCCGTAGGCTTCGGCCAGGGCGTGTTGCTGCCCGGCGGGCGGTTCCTTTCCGCTTTCCATGGGTTGCCGGGCAACCAGGCCCTGGCTCTGGCGGCCGGCGATCAGCTCTTTGTGGGAACGCCCACGGGACTCGGCGCCATCGCCGGGAATCGCGTGGCCTGGCGGGTCCTGGCGGGGGAGGGCAAGCTGCCTCATCCCTGGATCACCGCCCTCCACCTTCGGGGCGAGGAGCTGTTCATCGGCACCTACGGCGGTGGCGTGGCCCGCCGCAGGGCCACCAAGACCGATCCAAATGGCCCCGGCCAGTTCGAGGCTTTCCCGGAGACGGCGGGATTGAAGGTCAACACGGGCTGCCTCGTGGAGGTTGCGGGCCGGCTCTACCTGGGCACAGAGGGCAAGGGCCTCTATCGGCTCAGCGCCGATGGCCAGCGCTTCCTGCCCCTGCGCCTGTCCCTCCCATCGTCCCGCATCACCGCGATCCTGCCTGGCAAGGACGCCCTCTACGTCGGCACCGACGAAGGGCTGGCCCGCCTCTACCTCCCCCTTCTGGATGAGGGTTCCTGACCATGCGCACACTCCTGGGATTCCTCCTCTGCCTGGTCACGTCGGCGCTGTCGCTGTTGCAGGCCCAGGCTGGGCTTCTGGTGCCCACCAGCACGGGGCGGCCCGATGCCCGCGTGCTTTCGCTCCGAGAGATGACCATCGATATCGGTATCGCCCGGGGCTATGCCCGAGTGAACGTGCGCCAGGTCTTCGAGAACCACACCTCCGCCATTCAGGAAGGCACCTACCGCTTCGCGTTGCCTCCCTCCGCCGCCGTGGGGGACTTCGCCATCTGGGATGGCCTCCAGCGCATTCCCGGCGTGATCCTGGAGAAAAAGCGGGCCCGCGCCATCTACCAGGAACTCACCCGCCAGCGCATCGATCCCGGCCTGCTCCAGCAGGGCGAGGAAGAGGACGGAGCCCCCGGCGACGGCCGTTCGACCCGGCCCTCCGGCGGCGCCCTCTTCACCGTGACGGTGGCCCCCATTCCCGCCTACGCCACCAAGCGCCTGGAACTGCAGTTCCAGGAAGAAGTCCCCTTCATCGGTGGCATCGGTGAGTTCCGGCTGGTGCTGCGTCCCCCGGATGGGGAAGCCCCCGTGGCCCGCCACCTCTCGGTAAAGATCAGCCTGGCCGATGGTGTGTTCGAGCCCATGGCCGCGGGCCTGCCCCTGGCGTCCAGCGAAGGCGGGGCCGCCTTCACCGGGGAGAATGTCCGCCTGGATCGGGATCTCGTCCTGCGGATCCGCCCCAAGGCTGGCGAGCCCCTGCGGCTCACCACCTTCCGCAATCCCGAGGGCGTGCTGCCCGAGGGCCTGGCCTTGGCGCCCTGGGAGCGGCCGGCGGAAATCCCCCCGGAGAAGGATGGCTTCTTCCTCCTGGAAGCGCTGCCGCCACCGGCAACCAAAGCGAGCAATGGGGCGGGGGCCAAGGCGGGTCCCGCTCAGCTCAAGCGCCCCTCCCAATCCATCGCCATCCTCTTCGACACGTCCCTGAGCCATCGCTGGGCCGGTCTAGAAACGGCCTATGCCCATCTCGTCCGCGCCCTTCATTCGCTGAACAGTACCGATCATTTCGCCCTCCTCCCCTTTGACCGCACACCGGCCGGCGGGGCGCGTCTCCGTCCGGCCACGGCCCAAGACATCGAGGCTGAACTGACGGCCCTGCGCGGCCGCGCCCTGGGCCCGGGAGCCAACCTGGGGGCGGCGGTGGCTGCGGCCCGCAAGCTCGTGGGCGAGCAAGGCCGCATCCTCCTGCTCACCAGTGGGCAGGGTGTCCCCAGTTCCAAGGCGCTGCGGGGAGCCCTCGGCTCCACGCCCCTCTTCACGGCCGTGACCGTGGGCGAGGCGGGCGAGGCGCTCCGGGCCGCGTCGGGGCAGGTGCTATCCAACACCGCCACGGAAATCGAGGGCGATCTCTTCTTCCAACGCCTGCTGGCCCCGGCTGATGCTCCCGGGACAGCGCCCAAGGTTTCAGGCAGCGATGGCATCCCCTTCACCGTCAGTGGCGGCGATCCCAAGCTGCGGCACATCTACCCGGTGCTGGTGCAGCCCCTGGAGCCTGCCAGCCTGTCCGCGTGGGTGGGCCGGTACGCGGTGCCTCAACCGAAGGTGCAGGTGGCGTTGACCTCCCCGCTCTTCAAGGGCGGCAAGCTGAGTCTCGCGGGTGCCTTCCCCGAAAAGGCCCTGGAGGCCCGCGATCTGCCCCGCCGCTGGGCCCGGGCCCGGGTGGATGATCTCCTCGCCCGCATCGAGGCCGAGGGTGAGCGCCGCGAATGGGTGGATGAGATCATCGCCCTCTCCAAGCGCTACAAGTTCATCACGCCCTATACGGCCTTCCTGGCCGCGCCGCGCTCCCTCCTGCGTCCACGCCGCATCCAGCCGGGCGATCCGGTGCTCCGGGTGGAATGCGATGAGGGCACCACTTCCGTCACGGCGCTCTTCCCCTTCGGACTGAAGCTGGATCTCGTGCGCCGTCCGGGAACAAACCTTTGGGAAGGACGCTTCCTCGTGCCCGAGGGACTGAAGGATGGCCGCTACCCGGTGCGCGTCCTCCTGCGTGACCGCAGCGGCGCCCGCCTGAGCGAAACCAAGCACTACGTGCTCGATGGCAAGGCCCCGGAGATCCACCCGCAGCTGCCAGTTTCCGTGCAGGCGGGCGAGGTCCTGCGCGTGGAAGCCCGGACCGACGAGGACGTGGTGTTCCTCACGGCGCGCCTGGGCGACGGTCCACCGGTGCCGCTGCGCTGGGATCCGGCTTCGAAGCGCAGCCTCGGCCTGCTGCGCATTCCTGCCGGACTGCAGGGGGGGCAGGAAATCTTCTTCGAAGCGGTGGACGCCGCCAAGAACCGTGGCTTCGCCCGCGCCACCGTGGAGGTGCAGCCATGAGCCTCGACTGTATCGCCGCCTTCGTCCGGCGCTGGATGGGTCGCGCCAGGGCTCTCAAATCCCTCCGTGCTGGAGTCGTGGTGGGCCTTGCCGTGGCGGGCATCGCCGCCACCCAGGTGCCCTGGACGGACCTCACGGAGGCCGATTGGGTCTACACCCTCGCCACCCGCTTCTCCCTGGTGGAGGGCCATCGGGTACACTACCCCACACCCACGGCGGAGCTTGCCCGGCTCTTGGAGAGCCGCGCCGAGACCTCGGCCCTGCGCCAACTGGCCGAGGCCCGGCTGAACCTGGGGGACCGCAAGGGTGCCTTGGCGGCCATGGAGAAGTGGGCCAGCGCCGAGGGCGCCAGGGCCTGGGACGAGACGGCCCGGTGGGCCGCCGGCCACAAGGAGATGGCGGCGGCTTTCCTCGCCGCCGAAAAGGCGCTGCCGGGCCTGCGCGAGGAGGCCCGGCGCAGCCTCGCGGACCGCCGCATCCAGTGGGCGGATCTTAACCCTGAAGCTGCCGATGCCCTCGCTCTGCGCAAAGCCCGGGTCGGTCTCTTCCCCCAGGATGCAAGGGCTCTGGAGGACTACGTCCGTGCCCTGGAAAAGGCCGACCGCCTGGCGGAAGCCGACCAGGCCCTCGCGGGCAGCCAGGCCCTGGCGCCCGAACGACGCCTGCTGTTGCGGGCCGATCTCCTCAGCTCCCACCGCAATCCACGGGGAGCCTTCCAGGTGCTGGATGGCGCCGTGGTCGAGCCCTGGAGCATGGATTTCCGCCGGGCTTTCGTGGCCCGGGTGGACCAGGGCTCACCGACCTCCCCCGCCGCCTGGCGCGCCACACTGGAGGCACGGTACGACGCCGGGGCCCTGGTGCGCCTCGGCACCTACTTCGAAGGGCAGGGCCGCGGCGACGCGCTGGCGGACCTGCTCCGCCAGATCGACCGCCGCTATGGCAAGGATCTGGGTCGCAAGGACCAGCTCCTGCTGGCCCGGCTTCACGGCGAGATCGACGCCACCCCCGAGGCCTTCCGGGCCCGCCTCGCGGCGGCGACGCAAGGCACTTCCGAGGAACAAATGGGCGATCTCGCGGCGCTCGCGCACCTCGCTCTGGCGGCGAGAGGTCGGGCCCTGGCCTGGGGCACCTACAACGATGAGTCCTACAAGTGGGTGGCGAGTCTGGATCGCACGCCGGGGTTCTGGACCGGTGGGCTCTCCTTCCTTCTCACGGGCGAGGACTGGAAGGCGGCACTGGAGCGGCTGGAGAATGAAAGCCTCTCTGATCGGACCTTCGCCACCGGGCGTCTGCTGGCGGATGAGCTGGCGCGTCGCGACTCCCGCCACGCGGAGCTGCCAGCGTTGCGCGTGGCCCTGATGCGTAGGCACGTGGAACGCGGCGAGGGCCAGGCGGCCCTCGCGATCCTCCCCCTCGTGGAATCCGCCCCGGCGGCCGTGGCCGACGAGGCCCGCCGCGTGGCCCTGCTGGCGGCCCGCCAGGCGGGCATGCCCCTGACGGAGGAAGTGCGACTCTTCAAGGCCCGGTTGAAGCACCTCGCGCCCAATGGCACCCGGCCCATGGCCCAGGCGGCCGGATTGCGGCCCGTCGCCGAGGCCGAAGAACCGTCTGAAGAAGAAGGCGGCGAAGCCCGCCCCTGGGCCCGTCAGCCGGGAGATTCGAACCGGTCCCAGGACTATCCCCGGATCCTGGAAGAGGGACTCTCCCGCCTCGACCACCTGAACCCCGACCACCGGGCCTCGCTGGACCTGGTCCTCACCGAGCTGGACCGCCTGCCAGACGATGAGACCCTCTGGCTGCAGCTCGCGTCGCGACTGGGCAGCTGGAATCTGGATGACGAGTTGGGCCCTCGCTTCGACCGGGCCCTCAAGCGCTTCCAGGGCCCCGGTATCTGGGACAAGGCCGCCCGGTGGTACGCCCGCCGCAACCAGCACCAGGCCCTGCGAACCCTGGCCCAGTCCGTGGCCGACCGGTTCCGGGGCACGGCCCTCTTCAGCCGGGTCGGTGGTTCCGGCGACGTGCGTGTGGAAGTGCCCGAGCAACCCATGGTGGGCGGCCGCGTCCGCATGGTGCTCTGGGCCGACTGGGTGCGCCTCAAGGCCCTGGAGCGCTTCCCCCACAGCCCCACGGTGGTGCACGAAGCCCAGCGCCTCGTGGCCCAGAGTGCCTGGCAGAAGAACCATGATCCGGTGAAGGAGGCCAAGCGCGAGCACACCGTCACCATCGCCCCTGACTCCCTCATGGAGGACCGCCGCTGGGCCATCCTTTTCGTGGATGCGGGCCAGCGCGAAGCCTATTTCGCCGAGGCCATGCGCAAGGGCGATCTGGAACCTCGCCTCCTGGCCCTCGAAAGCAAGACGGGCCGCACGCCCGTGGAGGACCTCCTCCTCTTCGAGGGCTGGTCCCGGCTTTCCCGCTTCGAGCGGGCCATGGGCCCGGCGGACCACCTGGCCGCCAGCTACCCGGGAAACGGGGACCTGGCCAATCGCGTGCTCTCTCTGCACCGCTCTCTGAATGGCCTGGAGACCTCCCACGCCGGGTCCGCCCTGGCGGTCGTGGCCCGGACGGCCCCGGCCCTGGAGGATCCCAGCGCCCTCTGGATCGAGTTGGGCGAGTTGGAAGAGGACCGGGGCCAACCCCAGGCGGCTCTGGACACCTGGAAGCATCTGGCCGATGGCGAACTGCGGAACCCCCAGCGCATCTCCCAGTGGGCGACCCTGCTCTGGGATTACCACCACGACAAGGAGGCCCTTGCCGTCGTCGAGGAGGGCCGCCAGCGCCTCCACCGGCCGAAATTCTTCGCCTTCGAAACGGGTGTGTTGCGGGAGAACCTCAAGGATCTGGAAGGGGCCGTGCAGGAATACCTCAATGCCCTCCGGCCCGAGGAATCCAGCGGCTTCGACTGGTTCGAGCAGGATCAGCGCTCCCTGCGCCGCCTGGCGCAGCTGCTGGCCCGGGAGCGGGTCTACCGGATCGTCGAGGCGCGCATCAAGGGCCTTCGAGCTGGCCTCACCGAAGACGAGCGCACCCTCGCGGGCTACTACCCCCTGGCAGGTATCGAGCCGCCGGTGCCCGGCTTCGATTGGGATGCGGACGCCTGGATCGATGGCATGGATCTGCCCAACGATCCCGTCGGGCGCTCCCAGCGGCAGGAACGCAAGGTGGTCGAGCGCCCGAAGCAGTACGATGCCGTCCGGCGCATCGGAGATCTCCTCCTGGAGAAGACCCGGGAGATGGCCCCGAAGGCTACGGTGGCGGAGTTCGTGAATGCGGCCGAGACCTGGAGCCGGCGGCTCATCGAGGCCCGGTGGACCCCGGACCAGGTGGTGGCCTTCCAGAACGGACTCATGGCCCGCCGGGCAGCCCTGGCCCCTTCGGAGGAAGATCGCATCCAGAAGGAGATGGCCCGGGCCGATTTCCTCGCGGGGAAGGGCCGCGCCGCCGAGGCCGATACCGTGTGGGCCTCGCTGGACAACCGGATTGGCGTCCTGCCTGAGGGTACGGTGCGCCTGAAGGCGGAGGCCGGGCGGGCCGCCTACTTCGAACGCGCCAAGGGCGCGGAGGTCGCGGCCCAGGAGTGGCGGCGGATCACCAGCCGCTATCCCTGGAGCCTCGGGCTCCTGGAGGATCGCCTCGCCTTCCTGCAGCGGGTGGACAAGGGCGAGGAGGCGAGAGCCACCCTTGAGGCCGCGCTGCCCAGGGCCGCCACTGGCCATCGGGAATCCCTGCTGGAGCGGCTCACCCAGGACTGCCTCGCCGCCAACGACCTGCCCCGGGCCCGCCGGGCGGTAATCTTGCTGCTGGGCAGCGAAGGACTGCCAGAGGCTCGCCGATTGGGGGCCGTGCACCTGATCGCCCGCCTTTCCCTCAAGGAGGACCCGGCCTGGGATCCCTTCGCCTTCGCCAAGGCCGAGGCCACCAGGCTCAAGCCTGAGCTGCATGCGGAGCTCTACCATGGCCTTGCTCACGCCGTGGATCTGGAGGGCGCCCATGGACCCGTTCCCGGCCTCTGGATCGAAGCCCTCAACCGCCGCACCGAGCGGGACTGGGTGGAAGCCGCCTCCCGTTCCGCCAAACGCGCCGGCAAGGGACCGGAACTCCTGGCCTTCTTCGAAAAGCAGCTGCAGCGCAGCCCTCGGGATGTGCGTTGGGCGGTGGCCGTGCGCGATATCCGCAAGGTCTACCACGATGTAGAAGGCGCCATCGTGGCGGCCAAGGCCGCCGTGGCCGTGCGGCCTGAAAAAGAGATTCTCTGGCGGGAAGCCGTGGACCTGCTCGTGCGGGCGGATCGGCCCGCCGACGCCGCCGACTTCCTCAAGGGCTGGAACCGTCCCCGCCTCGGTGACGAGGGGGTGGCCCGCTGGCGCAGCCAGCTCTACGCGCAAGCGGGCGACGGTACCAAGGCCCTCGCCATCGAGCAGGCGGCTCTCGCAGCCTTTGCGCGGGGAAGCGAGAGCAGTGACAACGATCGTAGGGACCGTCAGGCCCGCGCCGCCGAGCGACTGCTGGACTTCGGCTTCCCGGAGCTCGCCCTGCGCCTGGTCTCGGCGAAGGGCGACGCGAAGGACCTTGTGACCACCCGCCTGTCCACGGATCGGCAGGCCCAGATCGCCCTGCTCAACCATCAGTTCGTACGCCTCCTGGCCAGCACCGGGAATCCGGATCGACGGTCGGAGCTGGCCCGGGCCTTGGTGCGCCATGGCCGGGGCGAGCAGCGCGAAGAGGTGCTGAACCATCTCCTCCGCCTCATCTGGCCCCGTGAAGCCAAGCCTTCGGACACGGCCCTGACCGCCTGGTGGCCCTTCGTCCAGACCGCAGAGCTGGAGGAAGCCCTTCGCATGGCCCTGGCCCAGCGGCTGCTGACGGGCCGGACCGGGCCCTGGCAGACGGCGCCAACCGTGGCCTTTGTCCAGTCCGTGAGCGTCTCGGTGGTGATCAGCAAGGTCCTCAACAACAACCGCTGGTGGGAACTCCAGACACCGGATGTGGAGGGTCTCTGGGCCCGGGATCTCGCCCGCCAGGACCGGGGCGAGGAACTGCTCACCTTCGTGGAGCCTTATTGGCGGGCCATGATGAGCCAGGTGAGAGAACCGCAATGGAAGGAAGCTGCTTTGAAACTGGCCGGGAAGGGCGTGTCGGCCGACACGCCCTTCCCGGCCAGTTTCAAAGCAGCTTCCTTCCATTGCGGTTCTCTCACCT
>JANYLR010000073.1 GCA_025363715.1 Holophagaceae bacterium
CGGAGCGCGGAACCGGGCCCGCAGGGCGATGTGGTGGCATCGTTCACCATCCGCAAAGCGGATAGGGCCGCATCGGCGAAGCCGATGGCGGGGGCATAGCCCCGAGGGCCACAGGCCCGAGCCAAGGGCGCTGACGCCGCGGGCGCCCGCCTGGGCACATCCCGAAGGGCGAGTGGCGGCGCGCGTCGCCATGCAGCGTCAGGCTCGGATTGCGTAGTACCTGCTACGCTCACCTCGTCTTCCTTGCCTGGCTCGCGCGGCGCCACTCGCGCGGGGCATTCCAATTACTTGGACAGGCTCCTAGGGAATCCTACCGTCCTCCCTGGCAGACCGCCCGCCTATGCTGAATCCATGAGCCTTCCCAAGCCCAAGCCCGGCGACCTCCAGGCCCTTCTCCGCGCCGCCTACCCGGATGCCCGCTGCGCCCTGGACCATGGGGATCCCTTTCAGCTGGTGGTGGCCACCATCCTCAGTGCCCAGTGCACGGACGCCCGGGTGAACCTCACCACCCCCGCCCTCTTCGCCCGCTTCCCCGACGCCGCCAGCCTGGCGGTGGCCCCCCTGGCGGAGCTGGAAACTCTCATCAAGTCCACGGGCTTCTACCACAACAAGGCCCGGAACCTCATCGGCCTGGGGCAGGCGCTGATGGCGCGGCACGGCGGCCGGGTACCCTCAGACCTGGCCACCCTCATCACCCTGCCCGGCGTGGGTCAGAAGACCGCGAACGTGGTGCTGTCCAATGCCTTCGGCGTGGCGGCCCTACCCGTGGACACCCACATCTTCCGGGTGGCTCGCCGCCTGGGCCTCTCCAAGGCCACCACGCCGGAGAAAGTGGAGGCGGACCTCTGCCGCCTCTTCCCCCGGGAGGACTGGATCGAGTTGCACCACCAGCTCATCTTCCACGGCCGGCGGGTCTGCGATGCGCGCCGACCCGACTGCGCAGGCTGCCCGCTGCTGGACCTCTGTCCCACGGGGTTGGGGAAGATGGTGGATCCGCATTCCGGGGTGAAGCTCACGTCTGCTCCAGAAGCGCTTCGCCCTTCTGGAGAGAAAAAGAAAAACACGGGTGAACGGGCTTCACCCACAGGGCCTTCTTCCTCACTCGGGGGGCGGAATCGCCCCCCGAGCCCAACGCTCAGTCCCGGGCAGGGAACACCCCAGCGCATCATCAGCCTGGTCCCCTCCGTGACGGAACTGCTGGTGCAGTGGGGGCTGGCAGCGCGGCTGGTGGGGCGCACCCGCTACTGCATCGAGCCCCGCTGGATCCGCAACACCGTACCCACGGTGGGTGGCACCAAGGACCCGGATCTGGGCCGCATCCGCGACCTGGCGCCGGACCTGGTGATCCTCGAGCGCGACGAGAATTTGCAGGAAACGGCCGAGGCCCTGACAGCCCTGGGTCTCCCCTGGCTGGCCCTGGAGATCCGCTCGGTGCAGGATTGTGTGGCCGCGCTGCGCCTGCTGGGGGAGAAGCTGGGCGTGGCCGCCGCGGCCGAGCTTAGGGCCTCGGTCCTGGAAGCCCTGCTCAAGGGACGGCGGCGCAAGGGCCCCCGGGCCCTGGCCCTGGTCTGGCGGGAGCCCTGGATGAGCGCCGGACCGGATACCTACCTGGGCGATCTGCTGCGCCAGGGTGGCTTCACGCCCATCGGCCCCGACCGCTATCCCGTGCTGGCCGAGGCGACCCTGGAAGCCCTGGGGCCGCAGGTGATCCTGTTGCCCACGGAGCCCTTCCGCTTCAAGGCGCGGCATCAGCAGGAGCTGCAGAAGCGGTTCCCGGAGGCCGCCGTCCACCTGGTGGATGGCCAGAGCCTCACCTGGTATCTGAGCCGCACGGAAGAAGGGCTCAGTCTCGTCCGGGCGCTCCGGATGGGCTGAATTCGCTGCGCGAATTCAGTCGAAAAGGCCTCCTTAGTCAGCGATGCCACCCCACTCCGGCTTTGGAGCCTCGCGAGTTGAGGTAGACTCTTAGCCTCGGCCCCCGGGCCTGGAGGATGGCGATGTCCCTGCCCCTGATCAGCCTCATGCTCGCCTTGCCCACCCTGCAGGCGCCGGCGAACGACGCGCAGGCCGTGCTGGACGCCGCCCGCGCCAAGGCCAAGTCCGTGATGGAGGCGAGGACGGCCTTCGTGAACAGCGGAAAGAACAGCAAGGACTTCAGGCCTGACTGCATCAAGGAACTGGCTGACCTGGAGGCACGCCTGGCCAAGGAAGCCCGCCCCGAGGTACGGCATGCCCTGCTGGTGAGCCGGTTCTTCCACCTGGTCCTGGCCAAGGAGGCCCCGAGCGAGGCCTTCCTGGCCCAGGTGCTGAAGGAGGTGCCCGCCATCTCGCCGGCCTGGAGCCTCAACCCCGCCATGCTGGCCGCCCGCGCCGAGGAGGAACCCAAGGTCTGGGGGCCCTATGTGGCCGAGGCCCGCGCCAAGCACCCGGATGCGGACCTGCGCCGAACCCTGCTCTTCGAACATTTCTGGGAGCGGCTGGACGCCAAGGACGCCGCCGCCTGGAAGCCTGCCTACGCCATCCTCCAGAGCGAATTCGCCGACAGCCGCCAGGCCAAGCAGGCCAAGGGCATCTACGAGGCCGAGCTGAAGACGCCCATCGGGGGCCAGGCGCCAGCCTTCAGTGTCACGGCCCTGGGCGACGCCAAGACCACCTACGCACTGGAGGGTTTCAAGGGCCGGTACTTGCTCCTCGATTTCTGGGCCACCTGGTGCGGCCCCTGCCGCGCGGAGATGCCCGGGATGCACGCCGCCTGGGCCAAGTTCAAGGCCAGGCCCTTCGACATCCTCTCCCTTTCCTTCGACCGCAAGCTTGAACACATCGCCCCCTACCGCCAGCAGGCCGCCACGCCCATGCCTTGGAAGCACGCCTTCATCGAGGGCGGCTTCCAGAATCAGATCAGCGATGCCTACGGCGTGAAGGGCATCCCTAAGCCCCTCCTCATCGGACCGGACGGGAAGATCGTGGCGAGCGGCGGCGATCTGCGCGGGGAGAACCTGGAGCGGACGCTGGAGAAGTTCCTGGGGAAGTGAGCGGTTTGCTGAATTTGCTGCGCGAATTCAGCTAGGAAGAGGGCCCGCGGTTGCGGGCCCTTTTTCATTTGGCCTGGAGCCAGGAGAGCATCGACTCGGGTTTCTGGAAGCCCAGGATGCGGCGCAGTTCCCTGCCCTCGGCGTCCAGCAGGATCACCGTGGGATAGCTGCGGATCTGCAGCCTCTCGGCGAGATCCTTCCGCTTGGCGTCGGTATCGATGCGGATAGCCACGGCGTTCTTACTGATCCACTGTTTCACGCTCGGCTCGGGCCAGGTCTTTTCGTCCAGTTCCTTGCACTGGGCGCACCACTCCGCATAGATGTCCACCAGCACGAGCTTCTTCTCGGCCTTGGCCCTCACGAGGGCGCCTTCCAGATCCTGCTCCAGCCAGCCGGCGTGTTCGTCCCTGGCCGCCGCGGCGGCACCGCCCCGCGGCAGGAGGTCCACGCCCAGGAAGCCTTCCACCGCCCGCAGCCCCAGCACCACACTGAAGGCCAGCAGGAGGATGGCCAGGCCCCGGCGGAACTGGCCCACCATATCCTCGGCGGTCTCGAAGAGGCCGAAGACCGCCGAACCCGTCAGCATCACGAAGGACCAGAGGGCGAAGTTGGCCCAGGCCGGCACGATGAACCGCACATTCCAGGCTGCGAAGCCCAGCACCACCAGGCCCATGATCTGCTTGAAGCGGGTGAGCCAGTCGCCACTGCGGGGCAGGGCCGCAGAGAAGGTGCCTGCAGCCATGAACAGCACGCCCATGCCCAGGGAAAACACGAAGAGCTGCAGGCCTCCGAGCCACACGATGCCCTGCTGGGCGATACTCACTAGCACGGCGCCGATCACCGGACCCACGCAGGGCGCCGATAGGGGCCCCAGCACCAGGCCCATCAAGAAGGCACCGCCGAAGCCCTTGCGGGAACCATCGCCCTGCAGCTTCGCCGCCAGACTGGGCGGAAGGTTGATCTCGAAGGCGCCGAAGAGGGAAAACGCAAACGCCGCGAAGAGCAGGGACACTGGGACCAGGAAGGCTGGCTTCTGGGCGAAGGCACCGAAGGCCGCGCCGCTCTTGGCCGCCAGCACCCCCAGCGTCGTATAGGTCACGGCCATGCCCAGCACCAGCACCACCGACAGGGCGAGGCCGCGGGCCTTGCCCCCACCCTTCGCCCCCACGATGGCCATGGTGATGGGGATCATCGGATAGACACAGGGCGTCAGCGATGCCCCCATGCCCGCCAGGAAGACCAGTAGCAACGACAGCAGCAGGCCAGTGTGAGCAGGCGCGGTCGGAGCTTCCGGCCGTGAGATGGGCGCCTCAGGAGGCGTCGCAGAGGCCTCGACCTTCGCCACCTCTTTCGACTTTTCTAACGGCAAAACCGCAGGTTTTACCGCAGGGGCACTTGCAGGAATCGCCTCTGCCAACACTTGGATCCAGCGCGTGGTGGGCGGGTAGCAGACGCCACCCTCGCCTTCGGTGCAGGGCTGGTAGGTCACATACAGCTTCACCTTGCCGGAAAGTCCCTCGCCGCTCACGGGCACGCTCACGGTGCCGTGCCAGATGCCATCCCCGAGCTCATCCTTCGCCGTGGTGGCTGGCAGCTTGCCCATCGTCAGGGAGCCGGGGCCCTCTTTCTTCACCACGGCCATGAACGAGGCCTTTAGGTGCGCGCCGGCCGGAACCCCCACCAGCACGGCCCCCTTGTCGAAGGCCAGGGTCACGTCCTGCTTGGGGTCGAAGGAGGGATCCGCCCGCTGGGCCAGGGCCGGCAGGGCCAGGCAGAGGCTCAGAAAGATCGGGGTCAGCACGCGCATGGGGGCTCCGGGCCAGAATTCTCCATGGTAGCGCCCCTGACATTCCTCCCTGGTGGGAGGTCCCGGTAGCCTAGTGACATGGCCCTCCCCTTCGCTTATCCCTGGTACGTCCCCCTCGTCGCCCGCCTGAAGGCCCACCTGGCCGCCGAGCCCGCCTCCCGGGACGCGGCCCACGACCTGGGCCACATCCTCCGCACCTCCACCCTGGCCCAGACCCTGGCCCAGGCGGAGGGCGCCGACCAGGCAGTCTGCCTGGCGGCGGCTCTGCTCCACGACCTGGTCTACCGCCCCAAGAACCACCCGGAATCACCCAAGACGGCGCAGATGGCAGCGGAGCTGGTGCCCACCTGGTGCCGCGAGACCCCGGGCCTGGAAGACAAGGCCGAGGCCGTAGCCTCGGCGGTGGCCAGCCACAGCTGGAGCGGCGGTGGCCAGCCGCTCAGCCTGGAGGCCGCCGTGGTGCAGGACGCTGACCGGCTGGAGGCCCTCGGGGCCATCGGCGTGGCCCGGGTCTTCGCCACCGGGGGCAGCTTCAACGCAGCCCTCTGGCACCCCCTGGATCCCTGGGCCCGGAACCGGGATCTGAACGACAAGGCCTGGACCTTGGATCACTTCGAGAAGAAGCTCCTGAAGCTCCCCGGCCTCATGAAGACCGCGACGGGACGCCGCATGGCGGAATCCCGCCAGCGCACCATGGAGGATTTCCTGAAGGCCCTGCGCATCGAGATCGACCTGGAGTTCCGGGGGAATTAGAAGGGATATACTTCTCCATGCCCTTCACCCTCTCCCTCCGGCGCGCCTTCGTGGCTGACCACTTCCATGATCTGCCTGGTTTCCAGGAGGATCGCCATGGGCACAACTGGGAGGTGGAGGCCTGCGCAGAACTGGCCTCTGAATCTGAGGAAGGGGCCCTGGCCGCCGCCCTGGATGCCTGGGTTTCCACCATCGACTACCGGTTGCTGAACGAGCTCCCGCCTCTTGCCGGACGGAACCCCACCGCCGAAGCCCTGGCCGAGCAGGCTTTTTTCTATCTCAAGGGCGCAGCCCTTGAGCCCCAATGGGTGAAGATCCGCGAGAAAGCCAACTACTGGGCCCTCTGCCGCGCCGGTGCAGCCCGATGAAGGCGTGGATTCCCGCGGCCCTGCTGCTGTTCCTGGTGGCCTGCAACCGGACTGAACCGCCCGCGGCCCAGCCCCCCATCGCCAGTCCGGCACCGATCAGCCCCTGGACCTGGCATCCCCTGGGCGGCCTGGCCGTGATCGAAGGTGAAGTGCTGGAGCCCACGGAGCTCCTCCTGGAGGGCCGCTCCATCCGGGAGCGGCGCTTCGCTGAAATCGGTCCCGTGCGCTGGGAGTTTTTCCGCCCGCCCGCCGGGGAAACGGCCGTGCTGCGCACGGCGGAAGGCCGGGAACTGGCCCGGTTCGAGTTCTCCCTTCCCGCCGTGGGAACGAAGCCCAAGCCGGGCCCGCCACCCGTCCAAAAGGTCATTCCCTCGCCTGCTCCGAAACCCGTACCCCTGCCTCCACCGCCGCCCAGACCCGTGCAGGCCCCGCCTCCCCCGCCGAAACCTCTCCCGTCGCCACCCAAACCAGTTCCCGCGCCACCACCACCCAAACCGATTCCCGCGCCACCACCGCCGAGACCCCTTCCCGAGCCCCCGGCCGCCAAGACCCGGGCTGAAGCCCGGTTGCGCAGCCTGCCGGCCACACCGATCCCGGGCCGCAAACCCCTGGCCCTTCCCAACCCCTCCGTAGCCCCCGTCGAGGCCCCACGCCGCGCCGCCACTTTTTCCCCCATCGTGGTGGAGCCGGTGACGCCCCCACCCCCAAAGCCGGTGCCGCCTCCAGCCACGCTGATCACACCCATCGTTCCCTCGAGTGGCGTCAGCCCCGCCTGGCCCGGCATGGGCGAGGCCCTCAACCTCACCCGCGGGCCCTCCGGACGGAAGCGTCTCCTGCTCAGTTTCGACGGCGGGTCCAGCAACGAGGTCACCACAGAGGTCCTCGACCTCCTGAAGGCACGTGGCGTGCGCACCACCCTCTTCCTTACGGGCGCCTTCATCCAGCGCTTCCCGGCCCAGGTGAAGCGCATGGCCGCCGAGGGGCACGAGCTGGGCAACCACACCATGAACCATCCCCACTTCGCGCCCAGCATGAAGCGCGACCCCAAGTGGACGCGGGAGCGCATCCAGCGCGAGCTGCTCGATGCGGATGCAGCCCTGGTGCGCCTTCTGGGGCGGCCTATGGATCCCTACTGGCGCGCCCCCTATGGCGAGCACACGGCGGAAATCCGGCGCTGGGCCGAAGAGCTGGGCTACCGCCACATCGGCTGGAGCGAGGGGGCCGATACCCTCGACTGGGCCACCCCCAGGGATCGCAAGCTCTACCGCAGCGGCGAGGCCATCGTCGCCCGGCTGGATAAGCGATTGGGCCGCGACGGCGATGGGCTCATCGTGCTCATGCACCTCGGCTCGGCACGGGAGCTGGGTGACCGCCCCACGGATGGCCTGGGCGCATTCATGGACCGGGCCCGGCAGGAGGGCTGGACCTTCGTGACCGTGGGCAGCCTCCTGCGGGACCTCGGCAAGCCCGCCTGGGATCCGCAGCAGCGCCTCGCCCTGCTGAACGGAACCCCCGCGCAGCGCCGTTAAGTCATCGCTGGGCTACACTGGTGCGGAACCACCATGGAGGGGATCTGAAGGGAATTGGCCGCTGGATGCTGAGGGCAGTCCTGGGTTTCATTGCCCTGGTGGTGCTGCTCTCCTTGGGCAGCTACCATCCACTCGATCCCCATCCCTTCACCCAGGGGGCCGCCGTGGCCGCCGTGCAGAACCTCTGCGGCACCGTGGGCGCGACCCTGGCGGGCCTGCTGCAGACCCTCATGGGCATCGGCGCCTGGATCGTCCCCCCCTACCTGCTATGGGAGGCCTGGCCTCGGGTGGGCCGCCACTGGCCGGGCCGGCTGGCCTGGCTGGGACTGGCCCTGTCCTTCTGGACCGGCCTCGGCGCCTTCGGCAACCGCACCTGGGCGGGCCTCCCCGAGGGCGGCACCCTCCAGCTCCGCTGGGGTGGCTGGCTGGGCAGCGCCCTCTGGCCCCCGCTCCAGCGCTGGCTGGGCCTGGGCCTGCCCCTATTGCTGGCCCTGGTGGTGCTGGCCTGCGCCCTGGTGCTGGCCCCCGCGCTGACCCGAGGCCTGGGACGACTGCTCAGACACTGGTTCGGCGAGAAGGCCTGGCCCTGGGTGAAGCCCATGCCGGCGAAGGGCTTCCAGGGCTTCCTGGGCATGGTACGGCGCCCATTCCTAAGGGGCCGCAATCCGAACCAGCCCGATATCGATGCCGGGGATGCGGCCGAACTCCAGTCCCTCGCCCTGCGCCAGCAGGCCCTGGAGGACCAGCGCGTGGCCCTTCTGAAGGCCGAGCTGGAAACCGCCGAGGCCAAACGGAAGCAGCCTCAGGTCCGGGCCGAGGACCTGCTACCGCCTATCCATTCCATGAACCTGGATGCCGCGGCCACGCTCATCGAGGGGCAGGCTCTGCCCGCCACCGGCCCCGTGGCCATGGGTTCCGAACCCACGGCCCCCTTCCGGACCAAGCTGCTGGCCCAGGCGCCGCCGCCGCCCACGCCCAAGCCCACCGTGGCCCGGGCCCAAGTGGCCAAGGATCGCTTTGGACGGGAGAGCGTGCAGCCACCGCTCCCCCTGACGGAACCCACTCCGGCGAAGCCGCTCCCGCCCCTGCCCCCGGAGCCACCCCGGCCTTCCATCGCCGAACGCGAGACCCTGCCGCCCCGTCGTCTCTTCGATCCCCCGGGCCAGCACGCCAAGGTCGACCTGGCCGTGCTGGAAGTGATCAAGGAGAAGATTGGACAGAAACTGTCCGAATTCAAGATCAAGGGCGTCGTCACCGGCATGCAGCCCGGCCCCGTGGTCACGGTCTTCGAGTTCCAGCCGGACGCGGGCATTCCGCTGTCCCGCATCCTGGGCATGGAAGAGGACCTGGCCCTGGCCCTCCAGGCCGAAGCCGTGCGCATGGACCGCATCCCCGGCAAGAACCTGGTGGGCATCGAGGTGCCGAACCCCAAGCGGGAGATCATCACCTTCCGCGAGGTCATCGACAGCCCTGCCTTCCGGGACGCGGGGGGTCTGCTGCACCTGGCCCTGGGCAAAGATATCGCGGGTCGGCCCGTGGTGGCGGACCTCAACAAGATGCCCCACCTGCTCATCGGCGGCAGCACCGGCAGCGGCAAGAGCGTGGGTGTCAATGCCATGATCTGCTCCTGTCTGGTGCGGGCCATGCCCGACGAGGTGAAGCTCATCCTGGTGGATCCCAAGATGGTGGAGCTGGGCGTCTACGAAGATATCCCCCACCTCTGGGCCCCGGTGGTGACGGACATGAAGGAGGCCGGCCGCGTCCTCAAGTGGGTGGTGGCCCAGATGGAGGACCGCTACCGACGCCTGGCCCTCCTCAGCGTGCGCGACATCAAGGGCTTCAACGCCAAGGTCGCCGACGCGGGCGGCGCCATCGACCTCACGGACCGCACCCCCAATCCCCGCTGGCCCGACCGGCCCGCCATCCTGGAACACCTGCCCTACGTGCTGGTGGTCATCGATGAGCTGGCGGATCTGATGATGGTGGCCCGCAGCGAAGTGGAGGACAGCATCGCCCGCATCGCCCAGAAGGCCCGGGCCGTGGGCATCCACCTCATCCTCGCCACCCAGCGGCCCAGCGTGGACGTGGTCACGGGCGTCATCAAGGCCAACCTGCCCAGCCGCCTCAGCTACCGGGTGCGCACCAAGATCGACAGCCGCACCATCCTGGACTGCAGCGGCGGCGAGCAGCTGCTAGGCGCGGGCGACGCGCTCTACCTGCCCAACGGGGCCAGCCATCCGAAGCGCATCCACGCGCCCTTCCTCAGCGAAGAGGAGACCTTGCGCCTCGTCACCTGGTTGCGGGAGCGGGGCCGCCCCGACTACAACCAGGCCCTCATCAGCGCCATGGAAGCCGAGGAGGAGACCGCCCTCTTCGACGATGCCGAGATGAACACCGTGGATGATATCTATGCCCGGGCTCTCGCCGTGGTCAGGCGAGAGCGGAAAGCCAGTACGAGCCTGCTCCAGCGGAAATTGAACCTGGGTTATGGGCGTGCGGCCCGCCTGATCGACCGGATGGAAGAAGAAGGCATCGTCGGCCCCGACCGTGGCGCGGGGAAACCACGGGAAGTCCTGGTCGAGGCTGAGTAGCTAACGAGACCCCGGATGCCCGGATAGTCCCCCAAACCTGCCACCCGGGTGGCTGGAGACCTGGATCACATCTTTTTAGATTCATAAGTAATCAATCATAGACTCCTACTGGCAACTTCACTTAGGAGCCCCCATGACCCACCGGAATCTGCCCCTTCTACTGCTCTCCGCGGTCAGCCTGACCCTCGGCGCCGTCCAGGCGCCACCGCCCAAGGCCGCCTCCGCGAAGATCTGTACCACCTGCCACACCACGGCCCCCGATAACCTCCGAGGCCACTTCGACAACCTGGCCCCCCTGAGCAACTCCTTCCAGCTCAAGATCGACGAGCGGGTCGAAGTCCTGCGCTACGACAAGGCCACGGTGAAGGTCGTCACGCCGGAACCCGCCGCAAATGCGGACGCCGCTTTCAAGTCCATCACCAAGGGCCACGAAGTGCGGGTCCAGTTCACCGAAAAGGACGGCGTCAAGACGGCCATGGGGGTCTTCGTCAAGCCTCCCGTCAAGCTGGCGGCCCACGAGTCCATCAGCCTGGACGATGTGCAGAAGCTCGTCACCATGGGACCTGAGCAAGGCAAGTACTCCCTCTTCGATTCCCGCCCCGCGCCCCGCTTCATGGAAGGCGCCATCCCCACCGCCATCAACCTGCCCTTCCCCGCCTTCGACAAGAACTTAGCCAAACTGCCGGCCGACAAGGCTGCGCTGGTGATCTTCTACTGCAGCGGCAAGACCTGCAACATGAGCCCCGGCTCCCTGACCAAGGCCAAGGCCCTCGGCTACACCAACGTCAAGGTGTTCATCGATGGCATGCCTGCCTGGACCAAGAAAAACGTCGGCGTGCTGAGCCCGGCTTCCCTGAAGGCCGCCTACTTCGACACCCAGACACCGCTGGTGATCCTCGATGTCCGCCCCGCCGCCGAGGCCGCCAAGGGCTTCGTCAAGGGCTCGGTGAGTGTGGATGCCGCCAAGGTCGCCGACCTGCTCAAGACCTTCCCCTCCGCCAAGCTGAAGCCCCCCGTCGTGGTGGTGGATGAAACCGGGGGAGCGGCTGCCAAGGCCGTGGCCGCGGAACTGGTTAAGGCTGGCTATGGGGGCGTCAATGTCCTCTCCGGTGGATTCAAGGCCTGGCAGGCCGCGGCCCTTCCCGTGGAGACCGGCACCCTGGCGGCCACGGCCGTCTTCGTGCCCAAGCCCCGGCCGGGCTCGATCTCGCCTGCCGAATTCACCAAGGTGGCCGAGCTGGCCCCCGCGGACCGCGGCGTCGTGATCCTTGATGTGCGGGACCTGGACGAGACCAAGAACGGTGTCATCAAGGGGGCCCTTGTGATCCCCGAGCCCCAGCTCCTGGGCCGGCTCGCCGAAGTCCCCAAGGACAAAAAGATCGTCTGCCTCTGCTCCACCGGCCTCCGCGCCGAGCTGGCCTATCACCTGCTGAAGGAAAAGGGCTACGATGCGCGCTTCCTGCCCGCGGAGATCACCATCATCGACACCGGCGAATTCACCATCGACTAGCCGTTGGAACGAATGATAGGGCCGACCGTTGGGTCGGCCCTATCATTCCTCTGGAACCACGCGCTTGGGCCGCCAGCGGCTGCGCTGGGCGGGATCGGCCATGCCTGCGGCGTGGCAGCTGCGGCAGGCTTCCAGGTGCGGATCCTCACCGCGCCAGTAGGCCCTGGAATCCCCCCCGAATTCCGGGCGGAGCTTCATGGGAACGCGGGACCAGTAGAAGGTGAGGGAAGGGCCCTTGGCCTTCATCTCCAGGGCGTAGAGCGGACCACCCTCGGGACCGGGCCGCCCCCAGCGGTCTTCCACAGTACTGAGCACCACCAGGGCACCTTGGGGCAGCGCCTGGCCGGAACGATAGGCCGCGGCGGCCTCCGGACTGGACCAGGCCCGGACCCAGCGACCGCCGTGGGCCGGAGACTTCACGGGGTCTGGGTGGATGACTTCCAGGGAGGCGAAATCCAGGGCACGCACCGGGAGCCTGGCTTCCGGATCCGGCTCTGTCTTGGCGACGGCGGGCGGGGCAGGAGCCATGACCGGGTTCACCGCCCGGACATGCTGGTGAGCCAGGCGGTAGCCACCCTCGCCAGTCACCAGCAGGACGGCAGACCAGGCCAGCCCCAGGCCCAGCGCCAGCAATCCGAGACTCTGGTGATCCTTGCGGGGTCGGTTCATGGCCCAGACGGCCCCCAAGCCCAGGAGCAGGGCCGCGCAGCCCAGCACCGCGTGGCGGAAGAACAGCGCCTCCGTACCCGCTCCCGTGGCCCACTGCGGCAGGGTACGGTGGAGGGGGACGAGGGCCAGGAGGCGTCCCGACGCGTACCCGCTCACAAACGAACAGAGGGTGCCGAGGATGCCGGCCCAGCCCAGGTAGCGGGCCACGGTCCACCAGGGGCGGTTCCCCCGCCCCGGGCGCTGGGCCACGAGGAGGGCCCAGGGAAGCAGAAGGCCCGTCGCCACGGGGAGGTGGGACAGCAGCGCATGCTTGAGGGCAATCCATTCCATGGGATTCACACCTGTTGAGGGCAAGACTTACCGCAGTCTGCCATCGTCGCCCGAATAATTGGGCTGAAATTCCTGTCACAATTGCCGCCATGAAACAGCTGCTCCTCCAGCACGTCCAGACCTCCATCCACCTGAAGCAGACCTTTTTCGAGCAGGAGATGGACCGGATCGTCGCCCAGGCGGAGGACATGGCCGAACGCCTCCGGCGGGGCGGCCGGATCCTGGTCTGCGGCAACGGTGGCAGCGCCGCCGATGCCCAGCACCTCGCCGCCGAGCTCAGTGGCCGCTACGTGAAGGAGCGGCGGGCTCTGGCCGGCATCGCCCTCACCACCGACACCTCCGCCCTCACCGCCATCGGCAACGACTACGGCTTCGATCAGATCTTCTCCCGCCAGGTGGAGGCCCTGGGCCGGCCCGGCGACCTGCTCATCGGCATCAGCACCAGCGGGAACAGCCTCAATGTGATCCGGGCCGTGGCCGCCGCGAAAGAGCTGGGCGTCCGCACCCTGGGCCTGCTGGGCCGGGATGGCGGCCAGCTCGCGGGGCTGATGGATGAGGCCCTGGTGGTGCCATCGACCGTCACGGCCCGCATCCAGGAGATCCACCAGATGGTTTATCACTTCTGGTGCGAGGCGCTCGATGCCCACTTCTGAGGTCGGCCCATGATGGCGGTCGCCGGCTTGCTGGTCCTGGCCCTCCTGGGCCCGCCGCAGCCGCGCACCTACTACTGGCGGGATCCTGCCGGGCAGACCCACATCACCAACACGCCGCCGCCCTCAGACGCAGAGCTCCTCGACTCCCCACCGCCGCCCGCGGTGGAGCCTGGCAAGACCGGCCGCCCCGAGGTGGTTCGCCAGAGCGCCGGACTTGGTGGGAAGCGCCAGGCCCTGAGTCCCGGGCAGCGACAGGCCTGGGAGGCCCTGGACCAGCGCCTGGCCAAGGCCCGGGCCGAGGGCGATCGCCACACCCTGGAGGCCGTTTCCAATTCCTTGATCCAGGACTGCCTCTGGGGCAGTGGCCTGTGGGCCATGCCCGTGCTGCCCTTCCTGTCCGTGACCCTGATGGGGTTCCTGGGCTGGTGGCTGGCCCTGGGCCTCCGCCCCGGTTCGCGGATCCCCATGGTGGCGGGGTTCCTGCTGCTGGGGCTGGCCTTCGGACACCTGCTCCTCAATGCCTTCCTGTATCACCCACAGGCCCTGCGGCTCCGGCAGAACCTGGAACTGCTCGAACAGCACATGGGCACCGGCAAGGCCCCGCGGCTCGAACACCGGGCGTTGCTGCAGCTGCGCTACCGGGCCCTGGAACAGGCCGCGGAGCCCTTCCAGTCACCCTGGCGCTTCCCCGGAGAAGTGAAGACCCTGCGGGAGGCCATGCGGCAGGTGATGGTTGAACCCTGAGTTCATGGCCCGGCTGCCGGTCCTGCGGCCGGCGGCCCAGGCGGAACCCCTGGGGCTCTACCTGCATATCCCCTTCTGTCTCGACCGCTGCACCTATTGCTCCTTCACCACCACCCGGGATCGCAGCCTCCAGCCGAAGACCCACCAGCGCCTGCTGGAGGAGGTCCGCAGCTGGGGCGCGGCCCTGGGCCGGCCCGCGGTGGATACGCTCTACCTGGGCGGCGGTACGCCTTCGCTGCTGAGCCAGGATGAGCTGGTGGAACTGACCGGGGCCGTGCGCGCCGCCTTCGATTTGGCACCCCTGGTGGAAGCCACCCTCGAAGCCAACCCCGGCACCCTGGATCTTCCCTGGCTGCAGCAGGCCCGCGACCTGGGCTGGGACCGCATCAGCCTCGGCGTGCAGGCCCTGGACGACGGGCTACTGGGCCGCCTCGGGCGCATCCACGGCGCCGCCCAGGCCCTGGAAGCCCTTGAGCTGGCAGAACGGGCCGGATTCCAGCGCCGCAGCGCCGACCTGATGGTGGGCATCCCTGGACAGTCGTTGTCCAAGGTACTCGAGGATGCCCGCACCCTGGCGGCCACGGGCCTCGAGCACCTAAGCATCTACCTCCTGGACCTGGACAAGGCCTGCCCCCTGCGCGCCGAGATCGAGGCGGGACGCCTGGCGCTGCCCACCGAAGATGAAGTGGCCGATGTCTTCGAAGGCCTCCAGGTCGAGCTGCCGCGCCTGGGCCTCGAACCCTACGAGATCAGCAACTACGCCCGGCCCGGCGCCGAGTCCGGCCACAACTCCCGCTACTGGGAGCGCCGTCCCTACCTGGGCCTGGGCCCCAGCGCCGCCTCCCAGCTGGATGCTTTCCGCTGGACCGAAAGCGGGAACATTGCGGCCTGGACCGAGGGCCGGGGCACCGTAGACTTCCAGGAACTGGATGCCGCCGAGGCCCTGGCCGAGATCCCACTCCTGGCCTTGCGCCTGCACCGGGGCCTGGATTGGGCCGTGCTTCGTGGCCAGGCCCAGGTGCTGAACCTGCGCCCCCTCTGCGACGGCTGGGAAACGCGTCTGCGTGGCCTGGCCAGGGAAGGGCTTGTCCTGTGGGACGGTGATCGCGTCAGTCTCAGCGCCCGGGGCATGCTCATGAGCAACGGCATCCTGCAGATGTTCGTATGAGGTACCTTGGCGAAAGCGCCGCCCTCCTGACCTCGCTCTGCTGGTCGCTGAATTCTGTGTGCTTCACGGTGGCGGGGCGCCGGGTGGGCTCGGCCGCGGTGAACCTGGGGCGCCTGCTCATGGCCTGGGTGACCCTTCTGCTGGTGCACCAGGTGGTCTATGGCAGCCTCTTCCCCCTGCAGGCGGGCGGTGCGCGCCTGGGCTGGCTGGGCGTATCGGGCCTCATCGGATTCGCCCTGGGCGACGCTGTCCTGTTCGAGGCCTTCGTCCTCATCGGCGCCCGGCTGGCCATGCTGCTGATGACCCTCTCCCCCATCTTCAGCGCCCTGCTGGCCTGGCTCTTCCTGGGCCAGAGCCTGAGCCTGGCCAAGGTACTCGCGATGTTCGTCACCCTGGGCGGTATCGCCTGGGTGGTGTGGGGCGGCGGCGAGCACGAGGATCATCCCCACCTCTGGCGCGGCATCCTGCTGGGCATCGGCGGCGCCCTGGGTCAGTCCATCGGCTTGGTTTGCAGCAAGTTCGGGCTGGCGGGAAACTTCCCGCCCATCTCGGCGAACCTCATCCGCGTCACCGCCGGCGTCGTGGCCCTGCTGCTCTACTTCAGCGCCACGGGCCGGCTACGGGGCACGCTGGGGGCGATGCGCGATGGCCGGGCCACGGCCTTCATCGGTCTGGGCGCGGTCACCGGCCCCGTGCTGGGCGTGGTGCTCTCCCTCATCGCCATCGCCAAGGCCCCCATGGGGGTGGCGGCCACCCTGATGTCCCTGTCACCCATCATCCTGCTGCCCGTGTCCCACTTCGTCTTCAAGGAGAAGGTGGGGGGCCATGCGATCCTTGGCACCCTGCTGGCCCTCGCGGGCGCCGCGGCGCTGTTCTTTGTTTAGGGGTTGCCCATGTCGTTGCGCAAGGATCCCGTCAGCTGGCTCTACCCGGCCATCGAGCCGTACCAGATTCAACGGCTCAAAGTATCGGACCTGCACGAGCTGTACATCGAGGAGAGCGGCAACCCCAAGGGCAAGCCCGTGATCTTCCTGCACGGCGGGCCCGGCGGCGGCACCAGCCCCAAGCACCGGCGCTACTTCGACCCCGAGCGGTACCGCATCATCCTCTTCGATCAGCGGGGCTGTGGCCAGAGCACGCCCTACGCCGAGGTGCGCGAGAACAGCACCTGGGACCTGGTGGCCGACATCGAGCGCCTCCGCCAGCACTTGGGCCTCGAGCGCTGGATGGTCTTCGGCGGTTCCTGGGGCGCCACCCTGGGCCTGGCTTACGCGGAAAAGCACCCCCAGTGTGTGACGGAGCTGATCCTCCGGGGCATTTTCCTGCTGCGCCAGCGCGAAGTGGACTGGCTCTACCAGGAGGGTGCTAGCCGCATCTTCCCCGACGCCTGGGAGTCCTATCGAGATGCCATCCCCGTGGCCGAACGCGGCGACTTCATGCAGGCCTACGCCAAGCGATTGCTGAGCGAGGAGCCCACGGTGAACCTGCCCGCCGCCAAGGCCTGGAGCATCTGGGAGGGCGCCTGCAGCAAGCTGATTCCCGACGAGGACTTCATCGCCTCCTACGGCGACGAGGCCACGACCCTCGCCTTCGCCCGCATCGAGTGCCACTACATGCTCAACCGTGGCTGGTTCGAGGAGGCCCAGCTGCTCCGCGACACGCCGAAGCTGAAGGGCCTCCCCGGCGCCATCATCCAGGGCCGCTACGACATGGTCTGCCCTATCGAAAGCGCCTGGGCCCTGTCGAAAGCCTGGCCCGAGGCCGACCTGGTCATCGTCCCCGACGCCGGCCACAGCGCCTACGATGCAGGCATCTCGCGGGCTCTTGTTGCCGCGGCGGATCGGTTCTCAGGATAAAAAGCTGGGACAGGATTCAAGATCAGAGCAGTAATGCCCTAATCCTGTTAATCAGGCATTTAATCCTGTTAATCCTGTCCAGGCTTTTCAGTTTTTCGCTCGATGTTTGAAGTGGTCGTACACGAACCAAACGACGCCTACCAGGATCACCCCCACGATGACGGCATCGAGCTTGTGGAAGTAGGCGCCCAAGGTGTTCCACTTCTCGCCCAGCTTGTAGCCGATCCAGGCCAGGGCCAGACACCAGGGCAGGCTGCCGGCGAAGGTATAGATGTGAAAGCGGGTGCGATCCATCTTCGCGATGCCCGCGGGCAGGGCGATGAAGGTGCGCACCACCGGCAGCAGGCGGCCGATGAAGATGGCCCAGGTGCCGAAGCGGGCGAAGAATCGCTCGGCCTGGTCCAGGTGGCCCGTGTGCAGCCAGATGTAGCGGCCGTACTTCTCCACGGCGCGGCGGCCACCCCAGGCGCCCACCTCGTAGGCGGGGATGCTGCCCAGGTTGCAGCCCAGGGCGCCGAAAATGCCCGCGATCCAGATCTGGGCCACGGGGTTGCCCGCGCCCAGGCCGAAGAAGGTGAGCTGTCCCTTGAAGGCAAGATAGCCCGCGAAGGGCATGATGACCTCGCTGGGCAGGGGGATGCAGGCGCTTTCGATGGCCATGAGCAGCATGACGCCCAGGGGGCCCATGGCGGCCATGACGGCCACCATCCAGGCGACGATGGGGGCGAGGATTTTCTGCAGCATCGGGTTGTCCCAAAAGGACCAGTCTAGCTGGGGGTTACACTGATCCCATGGGTGAAGATCTCGTCCGCAACCGTAAGGCCTTCCACAACTACCACGTCCTCGAATCCTGGGAGGCGGGGATCGCCCTGCAGGGCACCGAAGTGAAGGCCCTGCGCGCGGGTCTGGGCCAGCTGCAGGATGCCTACGTGGACGTGGTGGCCGGTGAGCTGTGGCTCAAGCAGGCCCACATCTCCCCCTACGAGTTCGGCACCTACGCCAACCACGACCCCCTGCGGGCCCGCAAGCTGCTGCTGCACAAGGCCGAGATCACCAAGATCACCGCCAAGGTGGTGCGCAAGGGCCTCACCATCATCCCCCTTGCCATCTACTTGAACGCCAAGGGCATGATCAAGGTGAAGGTGGCCCTGGCCGAGGGCAAGGCCCACAGCGACAAACGGGATGCCCTGAAGGAACGCGAGCAGAAGCGGGAGATGGACCGCATCCGGAAGGGCGCACGGGAGTAGCTGGATGCGTCAGGATCCCACAGCGAGGAGACAAGTGACCTTGGGCTTGAGGCGATCCAGACTAACGATCAGACGGGGGATTCGTTCAACACCAGCCAGTAGAGGCCCAACTGGCCAATCACCTCGACGAATTGCGCGAAATCCACGGGCTTCACGATGTAACTGTTGGTGCCCAGGTCGTAGCCAGTGGTCAGATCCTTTTGTTCCTTGGACGAGGTGAGGATCACCACCGGCAGGCGCCGCGTCCGGTGGTCGGCACGGATGCGCCGGAGCACTTCGAGGCCATCCATGAGCGGCAGATTCAAATCCAACAGGATCACCGCCGGTTGTTCCCTGGTGTCCCGGTCGAGGTACGTACCCGCACCGAACAGATAGTCGAGGGCAACCTGGCCATCCTCCGCCACCACCAGCGGGTTGCCTACCCGGCTCTTGGCCAGGGCTCGCCGCGTCAGCTCGACGTCGCTGGCATTGTCTTCCACGAGGAGGATCGTCTTGACGTTCATAGGCGGATTGTAGAACACCGAAATTCGAGTGGCAACGACAGGGCCCCATCTACCTCGTTGGCAGGACCGGCTGCCATTGGCTCCTCCTGCCCGGATGGGGTCGAGGGCCGGATATCTGGGTTCATCGGGCAGCTTCCCCTTGGCTTGGCCCCATACCGGGCAAGGTGAAATAGAAAGTGGCTCCCTGATCCACGGCGGTTTCGGCCCAAATGCGCCCACCATGTCGCTGGATGATCCGCCGGACCGTGGCGAGACCGACCCCGGTTCCCGGAAAATCAGACTTGCTGTGCAAGCGCTGGAACGGCGAGAACAGTTTCTGCGCGCTGCCTAGATTGAACCCTGCGCCGTTATCCCGGACGAAAAAGGCCGTCGACCCCTCCTCCTCCAGCTTGCCGAATTCGATCCGGGTGATCGCCTTCTTAGACGTGAACTTCCAGGCGTTCTCCAGGAGGTTGGTCAGGGCGGCCTCGATCAGGGGGCGGTCACCCTGGGCCTTGATGCCCGGAGCAATGATGACCTCCGCCGAACGCTCGGGTTGGGAGTCCTGCAGCCGTTCCACCACCCGCTGGGCCAGAGCGGAGAGGTCCACCTGCCCGACATGCATCTCGGAATGCGACAGGCGTGAAAGGTTCAACAGGTGGTCGATGAGCATGCCCATGCGCTGGGTTTCTGAGCGCACCCGGTTCAGGTAGAGGCGGCCCTGCTCGTCGAGCTTGTCCTGGTAGTCCTCCAGGAGTGCCAGGCTCCAGCCGTCGATGCCTCGCAAGGGGGCCCGAAGGTCATGGGACACGGAATAGCTGAAGGCCTCCAGTTCCTTGTTGGCGGCTTCAAGCAGGACTGTCCGCTGGGCGACGCGTTTCTCCAGGGTCTCATTCAGCTGGAGGAGATCCACCTCGGCCCGCTTCCGGCTGGTGATGTCGCTGATGGTCGTCAGGAAGTAGAGCGGCCGCTGGCCCTGATCCCGTTGCAGGGCCGTGGTGACCTCAGTCCAGACAATGCTTCCATTCTTGTGGACGTACCGCTTCTCAAAGCGCGCCTGGGGAACCTCTCCCTGGATCAGTGATTGAATGGCTTCCTGGCTTCGTTGAACATCGTCCGGATGGGTGATGTCCTGCCACTTCACCACCCGGAGTTCCTCTTCGGAGTAGCCGAGGAGCTCGACGAAGGCGCGGTTGACACTCAGGGAGCCATCCAGGCCGGTGATGGATTTTCCCAGCGGAGAGTACTCGAAGACGTTCCGGAACCGCTCCTCGCTTTCCCGAAGGGCCTCTTCGGCCCGCTTGCGCTCCGTCAGATCCAGGCCAAACGAGAAGTTCTTGTCCTCCATGGTGACGAAGCCCCAGGAGATGCGCTTGTCCGAGCCATCCTTGCACCTGACCACGACCTCCATCGGTTCGATGTCGGATTGTTTCTCGAGCGCGTGCGCCACCTTGGCTTGCCATTCCTCCGAAATCCGCCGGCGGTAGGCGGCATCGGGATAGGCCAACGGCCACCATTCCGCCGCCGAAGGCACCTCCGCAAGGGTGTAGCCGAACAATTCCAAAAACTTGGGGTTCAGGTATTCGGACCGCTGTTCGAGACCCCTCGACATGTAGATGGCCAGCGGCAAGTGCTCCACCATGCTCCGGAAGGTTTCTTCGCTGGCCCGCAGGGACGCCTCGGTCTGATGGCGCACCTGAATTTCCGCCCGCAAAGACTCGTTGGCGTCCGCCAGCTCGAGGGTCCGCTCCTGCACACGCTGTTCCACGGCGTCGTAGGCCCTACGCAAGTCAGCTTGCGCCAGCTCCAGCGCGGCCTTCTCCTGCTTCAGTTCCTGGTTCACCGCCCGCAGCTGCGCCGGGCTGGGAATCGCCAGCAGCTTGGGGAGCATGGGCCAGGCCAGGATCGCAGTGGCTACCGAGATGACGGCACAGGCCGTATCCACGGAGGCCTGCCACCAGCCGACCGGTCGCCAGAGGCCGATGATATGGACCACGTGTGTGGTGCTGCAGGCCAGGATGAATGCCCCGAACAGCATGATGATCCACGAGAACGGAATGTCCTTCCGCTTGGCCAGGAAGACCACCAGGAACACGGGAATGGAGAAATAGGACACGGCGATGAGGGCATTGGCAATCGCCATCGTCATCATCAGCGCTGGCGCCATGTCACCCACGTTGGCGCCCCTGATGTCTCCCCCTGGCATGGCGATCAAGGGCACCACGACGAGGAGGGCCAACGCGGCAGCCGGAGCAAGGGCTCTGGGAACAGCCTGGGTGACCCGGCGCCAGGGTGGCCTGGAAGCCGGGAACAGTTGCATGTCGTAGCCACGCAGACGCAGGCTGTTCGTCACGACGAAGATCGAGCTGAAGGCCATCGCGCCCGCAGCCATCATGGGACTGAGCAGCCCATACCCCGCCATGGGAATCAGGGCCAGGTTGTAGCAGAAGGCCCAGATCAGGTTCTGGAGGATTGTCTGCACCGTGCCGCGGGATAGGGAAATGGCACGGCCCACCCCCCGGAGATCGCCACCGATGAGCGTGACGCCGGCCGCGGCCATCGCCACATCCGTGCCCGTGCCGATGGCCACGCCCACATCCGCCTGGGCTAGCGCAGGGGCGTCGTTGATACCGTCGCCGACCATCGCTACCACGGGGCTGGGCAACCCGATCTTCGTGCCTTCGGCCTGCAGCCTCTTGATTTCCAGAGCCTTGTCGCCTGGCAACACCTCTGCGAGCACGCGCTCGATGCCGACCTGCTTCGCGATCGCCAGGGCGGTGCGCTCGTTGTCGCCCGTGATCATGACGATGTCGAGACCGAGACGCCGCAGGTCGGTGACGGCCTCGCGGGAACCGGGTTTCACCGTATCAGCCACCGCCAGCAGTCCGATCGCCCGCGCTGGCCCTCCCGCGCCCGCTGTGCTCGCGGCCACGATCAGCGCGGTCCGGCCTTCGGCCTGTAGACGCAGCACCTCGGCCTGCAGTGCCTCGCAATCGATCCCTTCGCGCTGCATGAAACGCGGGCTGCCGATGAGGAGGCTCCGGCCTTCCAAGGTGGCCCGGATGCCGAACCCGCTGAACGCCCTGAACTGCTCGGGTACCGCCAGCCGCATCTGCCTGTCCACCCCCGCCTTCGCAATGGCCCGGCCGATGGGATGTTCGGAACCACCTTCCGCGCTGGCCGCCAGCCGCAGGACTTCGTCCGCGTCCTGCCCCGGCATGGGGATGACATCCGTGACCTCCGGCTCTCCCCGGGTGATCGTGCCGGTCTTGTCCAACACCACGATGGTGGCCCGACCGATGCGCTCCAGCGCCTCGCCGGTCTTGAACAGGATGCCATGCTCGGCGCCCTTGGAGGTCCCCACCAGGATGGCCATGGGCGTGGCCAAGCCGATGGCGCACGGGCAGGCAATGACGACGACCGCCACGGCGTTGAGCATGGCCCCCATCCACTCGATGCGTGCGATCCAGACCCAGCCGATAAAGGTACACAGTGCCAGGCCGATGACGATCGGCACGAAATAGCGCCCGATCTCATCGGTCAGGGCCTGAATCGGCGCCTTGCTCGCCTGGGCCTCCTGGACCAGTCTCACGATCCGGGCAAGCGCGGTGTTCTTGCCCACCTGGGTCGCCTCGAACCGGACCAGGCTTTCGCGGTTGAGGGTCGCGCCGATGACGTTCTCCCCTGGCCCACGGCT
Organism: Holophagaceae bacterium; assembly: GCA_025363715.1. Taxonomy (GTDB): domain Bacteria; phylum Acidobacteriota; class Holophagae; order Holophagales; family Holophagaceae; genus Geothrix. Next base: position 22,437 of record JANYLR010000073.1, read on the forward strand.
CACCGGCATGGATTCACCGGTGATCATGCCTTCGTCGAAGGCCGACCTCCCGTCCCGGATGACGCCGTCCACGGGCACCTTCTCACCGGGTCGCACGACCACAAGGTCGCCGATTTCGACGCGGTCGATGTCCAGCTCCAGTTCGGCACCGCCTCGCACCACTCGCGCCGTCCGGGCCTGCAGTCCCATCAGGGCCTTCAGGGCCTCGGAAGTCCGGCCTTTGGCCCGCGCCTCGAGGAACTTGCCGAGACGAACGAGGGTAATGATGGCTGCGCTGGTTTCGAAATAGACGTTCGGGCTTGGCAGGATCCCTAGGATCACGCCGAGGCTTGAGAAATAGGCGGTTGAGGAGCCCAGCACGATCAGCACATCCATGTTGGCGCTGCCGGAGCGCAGGCTCCGGTAGGCACCAAGGTAGTACGGCCCACCGACCCAGAATTGCACGATGCTCGCCACCGCCAGCATCATGAATTGATCGTGCCTGAAGCTCACCAGGCCGAAGTCCCGGGCCATGCTGAACAGGATGAGGGGGGTGGTCATGATCAGCCCGAGGATCAGCAATCGCCGCTGCCTGGCGATCTCGCCAGCCCGCACCTTCGCCTCCGCATCCTCGAAGGATTCGGTTTCACTGGCCTGGGCGAGTTCGAAGCCCGCCTGGCGCACCAGGCTGGCCACGTCAGAGAGGCTGGCCGCACCGGGGATGAATTCGAGGGTGGCGCGTTCAGCGGGGTGGCTCACGCTCGCCGCAAGCACGCCCGGTTGCCCGGTGAGCAGTTGCTCGAGCCGGGCCGCATCCGAGTCATCCCCCAGGCCCGTGATCGCCAGAACGGCATGGCCCGTGGCGATGCCAAAGCCGGCCTTCCTGACGCCCGCGATGATGTCCCGCTCGCCGATCTGCCCGGGATAAAAATCGACAGTGAGCCGCTCTCCCGCCAGATCCACCTGGGCGGCCCCGATGCCGGGAAGCCTGCGGACCGCCCACTCAATCGACAGTGCGCAGTTGATACACGACATGCCTGTAACTGGCAGAGAAACGCGTCTCAGGTCCGCCACAGTGCACTCCTGCGTGCTCAGCGAGGTCGATCAGGCTGGAATTTTGGTCCAGGCTAGCTCAGTGGTCTTCAGGTAGCGAACCACCGTTCCCCATGGAATCGGGCATCAAGGGGCGTTCCAATACTTTTCGATCATGGGGCCTCAGGCCCCCCAACCACCCTGGGCAAACTTCGCCAGCTTTTCGTCGCTGCCCCGTAGTGCCAGGGCCCGGGCCACGAAGCGGCCGATGGGATCGGCTTCGAGGTTCACGGGATCGCCGGGACGCATGCCGTTCAGGGCCGTGTTCTTCACGGTCTCGGGGATGAGGGCCACGGTGAACCAGTCGGTGCCGCAGTCCACCACCGTGAGCGAGATGCCATCCACGGCCACGGAGCCCTTGGGCGCAGTCATGGGCGCCAGGGAGGTGGGTATGCTGAAGCGCCAGAGGCCTTCGTCCACGCCGCCCTTGCCCTGAGGCCGCGTCACCAGCTGGCCGAGGCCGTCGATATGGCCTGACACCAAGTGGCCGTCCAGGGGATCGCCCACGCGCAGGGCGGGTTCCAGGTGCAGGGTCGAGCCCAACGCCAGGCGACCCAGGGTAGTCTTCGCCAGGGTCTCCTCGCTGAGCTCTGCCTCCCAGGCCCGGCCGTCCACAGCCACACTGGTTAGGCACGCGCCGTTCACGGCGATGCTGGCGCCCAATTCGGCGCGGGTCAGCAGGTCGGCGGACGCTGCGATGCGCAGCCGCGCCCCGCCCGGCCGAGAAGAGCGGGATTCCAGCGTGCCAAGATGGCGGATCAGGCCGGTGAACATAGGTGGGACTCCACACCCATCATGACGCAGTCGGTGCCCCCAGGCGGCTCTTGCGAGAGCCGTAGAGGAAGTAGATGACCAGGCCGATGCCCAGCCAGCCGAAGAACCGGTACCAGGTGAGGGCCGGCAGGCCTTTGGCGATCCAGAAACAGCCCAGAATGCCGGCCGGGGCCACGATCCAGGCGAAGGGCATGAGGAACTTCCGCGGCGCTTCGGGCCTGCGCTTGCGCAGAAGCAGCACGGCCACGCAGACGATGACGAAGGCGAAGAGGGTGCCGATGTTGGCCAGCTCCACCACCTCGTCGATGTTCAGCAGAGCCGCGGGAATAGCCACCAGGAAGCCCGTGAGCACCGTGGCCTTGGAGGGTGTCTTGAATTTGGGATGCACCCTGCCGAACCAGGGGCCCAGCAGGCCGTCCCGGCTCATGCTCATGAAGATGCGGGGTTGGCCAACCTGGTATACGAGCAACGCGGCGGTGGTGGCGATGACGGCGCCGAAGCTGATGACCGCCGCGATGCCATTCATCTTGTGCTCGGTGAAGATGTAGGACAGCGGATCGGCGATGCCGCCCAGCCGGGTGTAGTGCAGCATGCCCGTCACCACCAGGGCCACGGCGGCGTAGATGAACGTACAGATGACCAGGGAGCCAAGGATGCCCCGGGGCAGGTCCTTGCCCGGGTCCCGGCATTCCTCCGCCGTGGTGCTCACAGCATCGAAGCCGATGAAGGCGAAGAAGATGATGGCGGCGCCCGCCTGGATACCCTTCCAGCCATGGGGCACGAAGGGATGCCAATTGCCCGTATCGATGAACTTGATGCCGAGCCCCACCACCGCCAACAGGATCAGGACCTTGATAACCACCATGACGCTGTTCACCCGGGCGCTTTCCTTGATGCCGATGTAGCAGAGCCAGGTGATGAGGGCGGTGATCACCACGGCCAGGAAGTTGATGGTGATGGGCATGCCGAGAACCGTCGGTGCGGCCTTCACCACTTCCCAGTTGAGGAAGGTGGCCGCGCCATTGGCCAGCCCGGCCTTGGCCTGGGCCAGGGCGTGGAGCTTGGCGGAGAGTTCCATGGCGGGAACCCCCTCCACCAGCTTCAGGGCCGAGCGCGGATCCATGCCCAGCCAGCCCGGGATGTTCACGTGGAAGACCGTGGAAAAGAAGCTGCGGGCGTAGTCGCCCCAGGAGATGGCCACGGCCACGTTGGAGATGGCGTACTCCAGCAGCAGATCCCAGCCGATGATCCAGGCCATCAGCTCGCCCAGGGTGGCGTAGGCATAGGTGTAGGCGCTGCCAGACACGGGGATCATGGAGGCCAGCTCGGCATAGGCCAGGGCCGTGAAGCCGCAGATCAGGGCCACGATGAGGATGCTGAGCACCAGGCCAGGCCCCGCCGGCAGGCGGCCGTCGGCCATGTTCCCCGCGGCGGCGGTGCCGATACTGGAGAAGATGCCGGCGCCAATGATGGCGCCGATGCCGAACATGGTGAGGTCGAAGGCCGTCAGGTTTTTCTTCAGCTGGTGCTCGGGCTCATCCGCGTTGGCACGCAACTGCTCCAGGGACTTGGTGCGGAAGAGGCGCTCGAACATGGGGACCTTGGGGAGAAGCCCCATGCTATCAGCGGCGCCGCAGGCGTCGCAGAGGAGACTGAAGGGTGGGCTCCAGGCCGCCGAGCCACTGAAGCCTGAAGCCTGTAGCCTGGAGCCATGCATCTCTGGAACGACCGCCACCTCCGCCTGTCCCTCACCGGGCTGGGCGTCCAGTACCTGCTGGCCCTGCTGGGCGTAGGCGCCTTCTCCATCAACACCGGCAACAACCTGCTCTACCTGGTCTTCGCCCTGATGCTGGGCCTCCTTCTCGTGTCTGGCATTATCAGTCGCCGCGCCCTCCAGGGGCTCAAGGTCCTGGGCCTGGAGGAAGGCAGCCTTTTCGCGCGGGTCCGCGGAGGCCTCCGCCTGCGGCTCCAGGACCCCGGCCGGGGCCGCATCCGGGGACTGGAGCTGCACCTGGCCATGGATGACACCATCGTGGAGCCCAGCTTCCTGGGCGCGGCCAGCCGCACCGGGGAGACCCTGGTGGTGCTGCAGGCCCGGGTCGGCCACCGGGGCTGGGTGCGGGCCCGGAGTCTGGAATTCCGCACCCGCTTTCCCTTCGGGCTGCTGGAGAAGTCCCGGTTCGTGGCGCTGGAGCACACGCTCCTGGTGCTGCCCCATCCCCGCACGCCCCCAGCCCAGCCCGTCAGCTGGCGGGGCGAGGGGCAGCGCACCCTGCCCCGGGAAGGCAGCAGCAGCCCCGAGGGCGCGAGGCCCCTGCGGCTGGGGGACGCCCCAGCCCGGGTTCACTGGAAGCGCACCGCCCAGCGAAGCCAGCCCTGGGTGCGTACCTTCGAGGAGGAGCGGCCCCTCGGACTGCACCTCCGCCTGAACCTCTTGGCCTGGGGGCCAGGGCGGCCTTTCGAACGGGAACTGGAGCGCCTTTCCGGCGCGGTGCTGCAGGCGCGACTCCAGAAGCGCGACATCAGCCTGGAGCTGCATGGCTCCGAGGGCATCCGCGAAGTGCACGGGTACACCCCCTGCTGGCGGGCCCTGGCCCTGGTCCAGGCCGCGGGCAGCGGCGAGGGCGGGATTCTCGAAGGTCCTGTAAGCTGAAGACCCCGGAGGCTCCGTGTTCGACGATCCGCAATCCCCGGCCTGGGAACCCCTGCTGGCGGCGGCCTGGGCTGCCCGCGACCACGCCCATGCGCCCTACTCCAAGTTCCAGGTGGGAGCGGCCCTCCTGACCACCAGCGGGTCGGTGTTCGGGGGCTGCAACGTGGAAAACGCTGCCTACCCAGTCTGCCTCTGTGCGGAACGCGGGGCCCTGAGCGCGGCCGTGGCCGCGGGCCTGCAACCCGGCGGCCTCCTGGCGGCGGTGGTGGTGACCGACGTGGCGGAGCTGACACCTCCCTGCGGGGCCTGCCGCCAGGCCCTCATCGAATTCGCGGAAAAACTGCCCGTACTCCTGGCCAATCGCAGTGCCCGCCGGCTCCACCGGCTGGAAAATCTGCTGCCCCACAGCTTCACCGGCGGACATTTTCGCTAGGCCCCCGCCACCCCCGGGCCTAAACTTTCCGAACCCCGCTTGAGGCAGTTTAGAGATCCTAACAAAGCCCGACCACGCCGCGATGTCGCCAGGCGGGATGCCCAGCAAGAAAGGACCCGCAGGGCAACGTGGTTCGTTGTTCAAGGGGCCTGACGCCGCGGGGCGCCCGCCTGGCTTCATCTCTCCGGGCGAGGGGCGGCGGGCATCGCGCGGCGCCGTGGGGTTTTGTTACGACCTCTTATGGCATCCTGAGAGTTCCCATGGATGCCACTCGACCCAGTGCCCCGCCGCTCGCCCTCTGTCTGGGCGGCCTGGATCCGTCCGGGGGTGCCGGAATCCTGCGGGATGCCCTGACCCTGGCGGAACTCGGCTGCCAGCCCATGGCCGTCTCCCTGGCCGATACCCTGCAGAACGGGCTGGCCTGCGTCCGCATCGAGCGACCCACCCTGGACCCCATCCAGTGTCTCGAGACCCTGGCTCCCCACCTCGCCGGCCGCTGGGGCGTGAAGCTCAGCCTCAGCGCCCTGGATGTGAAGGATTTCCACCGTCTTTGCGCCACGCTGCGGCACCTGGCCCCGCCCATCCGGATCTGGGACCCCATCTTGGCGCCCAGCGCCGGGGTGGGCCTCCATGATGGTGGGGACCTTCGACGCATGGCCGCGGAGCTCCTGCCCATGGGGGATTGGGTGGTGAGCCCGAATCGGGGAGAGGCCGCCGCCTTTGCGGGGCTGCACCCAGAAGCCATCCGCAGGGCCCCGGTGGAAGCACTCGCCTCCCCTTGGCTGGCGGCCGGTGCGGCCGCCGTCTGGCTCAAGGGAGGGCATGCCGCCGGGGACGAGGTGCAGGACTTCTGGGTCACCCGAGAGGGCATTCAGCCCCTGGAACGGGCCCCTCGGCTTCCCGGGGAGCGCCGGGGCACGGGCTGTCTGCTGTCTGCCGCCTGGCTGGGTCTGCGCCTTCAGGGCCAGGGGGATGTCCAGGCGGCCATCGAATCGGCTCGCCGATTGAGGAACCGTTGGCAACTCGCCTTCTCACCTGGTGGCGCCGGGCGACCCATGTTCATGCCCCTGCCGACCCTGCAGGAGACCCCGTGACCGGAATCGAGGGACGCGGGTTCCTGTTAAGGATGGCACCGGACGGGCCCTGGGCCGGCTGGTCCGGCTCCAGGTTCCTGGAAGAAGGATTGGCCTCGGTCCATGCCGCCCCGGGCAGGGCCCTGGCCCGGTTGATGAATCTGGTGTCCCTGCTCCCCGGGGGCTTCGGCCTCGTCTGGGATCATCCTCCCGCCTGGATGCAGGCCCTCCCTGCCGAGGCCCGCCAGGGCTGGTGGGAGGCCATCAGCGCCATCCCCCGCCTGAGCCTCCATCTCGGCCCGGAGGCAGCCCAGCAGCTGCCGGGCGGAGCCTTCCGAGGCTGGTTGCACGCGCCCCAGATGCCAGAGGGACCCCTCGGTGAACACTGGCGCCAGGGCGTCATCGGCTGGGTGCCCCGCCCAGGTTCGGCCTGGCACCTGCCGGACCTCGGTGGGACCGCCCCAGGGGATGAAGCCCCGCCCGGCTGGCTCTGGGGCGAGGCGACCCTGGCCCTCAGCGCGCTTTCGACGGTGGCCTCAGGGGAGGCCCTGATTGCCGCCATGTCCGAGGCCCAGGGTGCGGCAGAGCGGGGCCTCGCCCAACGGCTGGCCGCCGGAGCCTGGGTGGAACTGCCCTTCTCCCGCCGCGCCATCGGCTGGCGCCTCTCGCTGGTGGGAGGTGCCGAGTACCTGCGTGCCGGAGGCACCTGGCCCGCGGCCCTTGGCCAGTTGCGCGCCCTCAAGGCCCTCCTCCAGGAGCGTCTTCGCACCCCCGTCATGCTGGGCGCCTGCAGCGATTTCCAGGTGGCCGCCCAACTGGGCCGACAGGCCCTGCGGGAAGGGCACCCCTGGCGGGCCAGCCTGCCCCTGCCCCCGGCCCCAGGCGCCTTCACCCCAGGGCTGGCGGCGGACCCGCGTGACGCCGTACCCCTGGAGGCCCGCGCCATGCAACCGTCGGCCTGGCCCGAAACCCTGGACCATCCGCCGGTGGCCCTGTTGAGGGTGCCGGCGGTACCTCCCGAGGCGGGCGCCCAGACACTCCTTGGCCAGATCGAGCCCTCCCCTGCCCTCCGCTGGCTCCCCCCGGATCTCCCCCCCCCGGGGCCCTTTGATCCAGACCGTCCCTGGGCGCCCGCGGCGGCCTTCCCCTTCCCGGCGGATCCGGGGAATGGCGTGCAGCGCGGCCTCTTCGAGGATCTCGGCTGATAGGCTGAAGGCCGGAGCTGCCATGTCCGCCGAACACATCGAACAGAAGGCCCGGGTGCGGATCGCGCTCCTGTCCATCGTGGCCGGGATCTGCGTCCTCGGGCTGAAGTACTGGTCATACCTGCTCTCCGGCTCCGTGGCCCTGAAATCCGACGCCATGGAAAGCATCGTCAATGTCGTCGCCGCGGTATTCGCCCTGGGGGCGGTCATCTTCGCGGGCAAGCCCGCCGACAAGGACCACCCCTACGGCCATGGCAAGATCGAGCACTTCAGCGCCGCCTTCGAGGGCGGACTCATCTCCCTGGCCGCCGTGTTCATCCTCATCGAAGCCGGCAAGGGGCTCATCTACGGTGTGGAGCTGAAGGATCTGGGCAAGGGTCTGGCCGTCAATCTGCTGGCGGGCGCCCTCAACGGCTCGCTGGGCTGGTTCCTGCTCACCCAGGGCCGGAAGCGCCGCTCCAAGGCGCTGGAGGCCGATGGCCACCACATCCTGTCGGACTTCTGGACCACGGTCGGTATCGCCTCGGGTCTGCTGGCCGTGAAATTCACCGGGATCACCTGGCTGGATCCCGTCATGGCCGTGATCGTGGGCCTGCTGCTGGCCCGCACCGGCTTCCGGCTGGTGAAGGAATCCTCCCAGGCCCTGCTGGACGTCGAAGACCCGCAGGTGCTCGACAAGGTGCTGGTGGCCATGAACCGGGTCCGTCCCTGGGACATCATCGCCCTCCATGAGATGCGCACCTTCCGCAGTGGCCGTTACACCCATGTGGACGTCCACATGGTGGTGCCCGAGTACTACCCGGTGCGACAGGCCCATGACCTCTGCGAGGACTTCGGCAAGCGGGCGCTGGAGGATGGCAACATCGAGGGCGAGGTGCATACCCACGTGGATCCCTGCGGGCGCCTCTACTGCGACCGCTGCCCCGCGGAATGCTGCATCATCCGCCGGGCTCCCAAGACCACTGCGACTTCCTTCCTTCTCGAAGAAGCCACCGCAGAAGGACCTGCCTGAGTTCGCTACACTCTTCAGTCACCTTCTTCCGTGAGGCTTCCATGTCCGAGCCGCAGGTCATCGCCAAAGGCGCATCCGAGCTGGTCCTTCTGCCCCGCATGGCCAATCGGCACGGTCTGGTCGCCGGAGCCACCGGCACGGGCAAGACCGTGACCCTCCGCACCCTGGCCGAGCGCTTCTCAGCCATCGGTGTGCCCGTCTTCATGGCCGACGTGAAGGGCGACCTGCCGGGCCTCTGCAAACCGGGAGGCGATAGCCCCAAGGTGGCCGAACGGGTCGAGCAGCTGAAGCTCGAAGG
>JANYLR010000075.1 GCA_025363715.1 Holophagaceae bacterium
GCCGTCGTACCCGTGCTCACCTGGGGGGATCCCCGCCTCAAGAAGAACAGCAAGGACATCGGGGACTGGACGCCCGAGCTGGAGCAGCTCGTGGCGGACCTGTTCGAGACCTCCCTGTTCGAAGAAGGGGTCGGCCTCGCCGCGCCCCAGGTGGGCGTGAACCTCAATCTGGCGGTCATCGACTGCTCCTGTGGCGAGGATCCGGAGCAGAAGCTGGTGCTCATCAATCCTGAAATCACCCAGGAAGAGGGCTCCCAGGTCGGCCCCGAAGGCTGTCTGTCCATTCCGGGGATCCGGGAGGTGCTGGAGCGCCCCCAGAAGGTGACCATCCGCAACCGGGGCCGGGACGGCACTTGGCATGAGCTGACGGGCGAAGACCTCATGGCTCGGGCCTTCTGCCACGAGATCGACCACCTGCGGGGCCGGCTCTTCGTGGAGTACTTCGGCCCCGTAAAGCGCCAGTTCCTTCAGAAGAAGTACCTGAAACAGGGCAAGGGATGACCCGGATCGCCTTTCTCGGCACGCCGCAGGTGGCCGTCCCGGCCCTGAGGGCGCTCGCGGAGGAAGGCATCGAGGCAGTCTTCTGCAATCCGGACCGGCCCGCGGGCCGGGGCCGGCACCTGGAGGCCCCCCCGGTGAAGGTGGCGGCCCAGGAACGGGGCCTGACCCTGCACCAGCCTCTGAGTTGGAAGGCCCCGGACATCCGTGAGTTGTGGGAAAGCCTGCAGATCGACCTGGCCGTGGTGGTCGCCTACGGCCACATCCTGCCCAGGTGGATGCTGGATTCCTGTCCCAGCGGGGTGTGGAACCTGCACTTCTCGCTGCTGCCCCGCTGGCGCGGCGCGGCACCGGTGAACCACGCCCTCCTGGCCGGGGACGAAGAGACCGGCGTCAGCCTCATGCGCCTCACCCCGGGCATGGACGAGGGCCCTGTCCTGGCCCAGAGCCACCGAGCCATCAACCAGGAAGACACGGCCGAGGGCCTGCTGGCCAGCCTGGCCCTGGACGCGGCGGAGCTGCTCATGGACGAGCTGCCTAAGCTGCTCTGCGGCTGCGCCCGGCCAGTGGAGCAGCAGCACGAGCTGGCCACTTATGCCCCCAAGCTCAGCAAGGCCATGGGCCGCCTGGACTGGCGCCGCCCCGCGGCGGATCTGCACCGGCAGGTGCGGGCCCTGTGGCCCTGGCCCGGCTCCGAGCTGGAGGTTGAGGGCCAGGCCCTCAAGGTCTGCGGTGTAGGTGGCCTGCGCACTTGCTACCGGGATCCCGGCCAGCTGGTCTGGAGCAAGGAGGGCGCCTGGCTCACCACCGCCGACGGTGCCCTCGAGCTGACCCAGCTCCAGCGCCCCGGCAGGCCCGTCCAGCCCTCCCTGCAGGCCCTCCAGCCCTGGGGAACCAGCGGGAATCGAGCTCTTGGATGATAAAAAATGGGACAGGATTAACAAGATTAAATTCTTGATTAACAAGATTAAAGATTGAAATATGAAATCTTTTAAATCCTGTTAATCCAGCTTTTCATCCTGTCAATCCTGTCCTAGCTTTTTCGAACCGCTACGCCAGTCTCGCCGCCACGTCCCGGTAGTCGGAATCCATTTCGTAGACGGCCTTGAATTCTTCCAAGGCCATGCTGGTGTGGCCCTGCTGGAGGTAGATCTCGGCCAGGTCGTAGCGCAGGCCGATGCTGTCCTCGGGAGGGAAGCCTGGAGCCAGGATGCCCTGGCGCAGCCACTCCACGGCGGCGGCGAGGTCGCCCCTGGCCTGCTCGCAGATGCTCAGCATGGAGCAGCACTCGAGGGTGCGCTCGGGGTCGCCCATGGCGATCTTGAACTCCTCGATGGAGGGTTCGATGAGCATCATCTCCTTGTAGGCGATGCCCAGGTTGTAGTGGGTGTCGTAGTCGTCGCCCTTGACTTGCTTCTCCACGCCTTCCCGGAAGGCGCTGAACAGCTCGTCCACGCTCTGGATCTTTTCCACCACGTGGGTGGCGTCGTGCATCTCCTCGCCTTCGCCGGCGTCCATGAGGGCCGTACCTAGCACGTCCGTGAGGTCGAAGAAGGAGTTGGTGGTGTCCGAATCGTCGAAGGCGCGGGCCTTGGCCGTCTTGCCCAGCTTGACGAGGGCCGAGTCGGCCCGCTCCAGGCGGTCCTGCAGCTCGGTGTGCCCCGGGTACTGCCGCAGGGCGGCCTCGATCTCGATTTTGGCCTCCTCGGGGCTGCCGTAGTCGAGCTGGAAATCGATATCCCCCAGCAGGCTGTCGAGCTCTTCCTGGATGGGCCCACGGGTGGCCGCCGCTGCCATGGCTGAGACCGGCGCCGGGGTCACCAGTTCGGGAAGGGCGCCAAGGGCCTCGATGACCTCAGGTGCTAGCTGCTGGGTGGGCATGGGCGGCAGGGGGGTGGTGGGAGCCGAGGTGGAAGCGGCCTCGGCCTCCTCGAAGTCGGTGAGCGTCGTATCCATCCAGCTCAGATCCGAGGCATCCAGGGAGACTGCCTCCGGCCGGGGCTGGACCGGTGTTGGGGAGGGCGCGGGCGGGGCGAAGGGATCCGGGGGCAGGGCCAAGTCGGGCAGGAGGGGCAGCCCGTCGCCCATGGCGATGGATTCCGGTTCATGAGGGGGCAGGGGCTTGATGGGCAGGGCCCGTTCGTAGCCCGGGAGATCCAGCCCAATGATCATGTCCAGATCGCTGGGCGGCGGCGGGGCCAGGGGTGCCGCTGGGACTGGGGCGGGCGGAGGCGGTGGTGCCTGCGCTGTGGGGGCCACGGCGGCGGGCTTGGGCATCCGCGAGGGGGGAGGCGGCAGGACGCCGGGTTCCGGCAGGCCCATGGCCCGACGGTGGATGCGGGTGGAACCGGGGAAGAGCCCCTCGGCAAGGTCCAGCAGGTGCGCGGCTTCGCGCTTCCGGCCGGTCTGAGCCAGAGCCTGGGCGCTTTGCACGTACTGCATTTGCACCTGGGTCAGGCGGCCCGTGGTGCGGTGGACCGCGACGATGGCCTCGATGATGGTGAGGTCGGCGGGATCCAGTTCCAGGGCCTTCTTGTAGGTCTCGATGGCCCGCTCGGGACTGCCCCCGCGCATGAAGGCCTCGGCTTCCCGGGAGAACTGCTCGATGCGCAGGCGCCGGACCGGATCCAGTTCGGTCTCGCCGCCGTGGCGGGTGATGTCGTGGAGAGCGGGCTCGGAGATCGAGGGCCCGCCGGGCAGGGCGAAGGCGGAGGAGGCAGGCACCGCCGCGCCGGGCACGACCCCTAGGCCCTGCAGCTGGCTGGCGAGGTGGCTGATGAGCACCTGGTCATTGTTCTGGTAGGCCATGCCGTAGGCGGTCTGGAGGGCCTGGACCTGGTCGGCCCGGTTGCCGCTCTGGTGGGCAATCTCGGCCAGGAGAATCCAGGCTTCGATGCCGATGTTGCCCTGGAGGGCCGTCCGGAGGCTGCGGCCGATGACATCCCCGGAACCCCGACGGGCCAGCTCCCGGGCGATGGGGGCGAAGAGCCGGAGGCCTTCTTCACCACGGTCGGCGTTGACCAGGTTGCGCAGGGCCTTCTCGCAGAGGGGCAGGGATTTCTCGGGGAGCTGGGCGACCTCTGCCAGGGCCTCGAGGGCCCGGTCGGGGTGCCCGCTGCGCAGTTCGATCTCGGCCAGGGCCTCCAGCAGCTCGGTGTTCCGGGGATTGCTGGTGAGGCCTTCCCGCAGGTGCTGGGCGGCGCTGGTGTAGTCCCCCTGGATGACGCCCAGGCGGCTCTGGGTCAGGAAGACCTGGGGGGTGGAGATCATCGCCTTCGCGCGCTCGAGGATCTGGTTGGCCTCGCCGTGCATCTGTTCCATGGCCAGGGATTCGGCTACTTCCAGGTAGATGCCAGCGGCGCGTTCCTTCATGCCCTCTTTGTTGTAGAGGTCGGCCAGCTTGACCTTCATCTTCAGGTTCTTGGGATCCAGGTCGACGACCTTGTTGAACTCCTCCAGGGCCCGCTTGATGAGCCCCTTCTTCTGGAAGTGCTCGGCCACCTGCAGGTGCACCTTCACCGCATCGCCGGTCTTGTTCATCTGGCGGTAGAGGTCCGCCAGGCGCTGAGCCGCGTCGATGTCTTCGGGGGCGTTGCGCACGACCTTCTGGAAGATGGCGGCGGCGCGGGCATGGAAGCCGTCCCGCTCGTAGGCGCTGCCCAGCCGCTTGTGGATCTCGACGCCTTCCTTGTTCCGGCCGATCTGGACGCAGAGATCCCCGATCTGGTTGAGAGTGCCGTAGTCCTTGGGGTTGTCCTCGACGAGCTTCTGGAACTCGTCGATGGCCCGCTCCACCTTGCCTGCGGTCAGCAGCTTGTCGGCTTCCTTCTTGACTCTGACGCGATCAATGGCCATTTAAGAGATCCTAACAAAGCCCCACAGCGTCGCGCGGGGGGTGCCGGGCTAGCGAGGCGAGGAACGCGAGTCAAAGCGTAGCAGGTACTACGCGCGTCGAGCGTGACGCTGCATCGCGACGCCCGCCGCCCCCCGCCCGAAGGGATGAAGCCAGGCGGGCGCTCCGCGGCGTCAGAGCCCTTGGCTCGGGCTTACAGCCCTCGGGGCATTTCCCCCGCCATCGGTTGCACCGATGCGGCCCTATCCGCTGCGCGGATGGTGAACAACGAACCACGTTGCCCTGCGGGCCCTTCCTTCCGGTGCATCCCGGCTGGCTTCATCGCGGCATCGTCGGGTGTGGACATGAGCTCTTAGTCCTGCGCCTCGAGCCATTCGCGCGTGGTAGCCGCGAGGGGCTTGGGCCGGTTGGTGGCGAAATCGAGCATCACCTGGACGGTCTTGCCTTCCGCGAACAACTCGCCACCAAGCCCCTTGGTGAGGCGGTAGCTCAGCTCGAAGGAAC
>JANYLR010000076.1 GCA_025363715.1 Holophagaceae bacterium
CTGGCCTATGAATCCTCAGAACAGCGGATTCAGGCCCTCAGGGCCTGGCTCCATCACTACAATCACCACAGATCCCACTCAGCCCTCGGCGGGCTCACTCCCGCTCAAAAGCTGAACAACGTCCTTGGCTTTGACACCTAGCGCCCGAAGCTGATGGAATAGGTCAGGGGCTTGGGCAGCTGGGGGCTCTTCACGGTGGCGCTGAGGGTGAGGGACTTGCCATCGGAGCTCAGCTTGAAGACGTTGGTGCGCTCACCCTCGTCGTTCTTGAAGGTCTGGATCATCTGACCCGGGGTGACCTGGGCGGCCACCATGAACTTGTCACCGTCCTCCCGGGTCCAGGGGCTGGACTGGCCGCCGGGCAGCATGGGGATGGAATCACGTTCGTCGAACTTCACGAACACCCCCCGGTCGGTGATCGAGATGACCACCTTCTTGTAGACGGGGTTCAGCCGGGTCAGCTTCTTCCGGGCGATGGGCCGCTTGATGAAGTTCATGTCCGCCACCGTGCCATCGATGGCGGCGGCCACATCATCGGCCTTGGCCTGGGTCCAGGTGCCGGAAAGGGAGGGTTCCTGCGCCGCCAGGGACAGGATCGCGAGTACAGGGACAAGGAACAGCCGGGCTGCGCGCATGAGGACTCCGTGGTGGATGGGTGGCCCAACCATAGCACTTCTGACGCAGAAATGGCCCCATCCGGGGCCATTTCTGCGCGGGGTGAAACACTACCCGATGGTCGCCACCATGATCGCCTTGATGGTATGCATGCGGTTCTCGGCTTCGTCGAAGACCACGCTGTGTCTGGATCGGAAGACCTCGTCGGTGACTTCGCGGATATCGAAGCCCAGCGCCTTTTGCTCCTTGGCCAGCTTGGTCTCGAAATCGTGGAAGGCGGGCAGGCAGTGGAGGAACTTCACATCAGGATTGCCGGTCTTCTGCACCATCTCCATGGTGACCTTGAAGGGCGTGAGCAGCTGTACCCGGGCGGGGATCTGGTCCTCTTCGCCCATGCTGGCCCAGACATCGGTGTAGATGACATCGGCACCCTTCACGGCCTCGTCCACATTGTCCGTGACCTCGATCTTGGCGCCGGTGAGCTTCGCGGCTTCGCGGGCGGCGGCGAGCACGGCCGGATCCGGGGCCAATTCCTTGGGCCCCAGGGCCACCATGTGCATGCCGGTCTTGGCGGCGCCGTACATCAAGGCGTAGCTCATGTTGTTGCGGATATCGCCGCAGAAGACCAGCTTCACCTTGTGCAGGGGCTTGGCCACATGCTCTTCGATGGTGAGGAAGTCCGCCAGGATCTGCGTCGGGTGATCGGTATCGGTGAGGCCGTTCCACACGGGCACGCCGCTGAATTTGGCGAGGGCCTCCACGACCTCCTGCGTGTAGCCCCGGTACTCGATGCCGTCGTAGAAGCGGCCCAGCACCTTGGCGCTGTCCTCGATGGATTCTTTCTTGCCCACCTGGGAGCTGGCGGAATCCAGGAAGGTCACGTGGGCGCCTTCCTCGAGGGCGCCGACCTCGAAGGCGCAGCGCGTGCGGGTGCTGGCCTTCTCGAAGAGCAGCACGATGTTCTTGCCCTTGAGCAGGTAGTTGAACACACCCATGCGCTTCTTGGCCTTCAGGTCCCGGGACAGGTCCAGGAGGTAGCGCACCTCCTCGGGCGAGAAGTCCATGAGCGTGAGAAAGCTGCGACCCTTCAAATTGACGGCCATGATGTGCTCCAACGGAAATCCAGGGCACAGAGTAGCGCTGAGCCCTTGGCTCAGCGAATTGAAAAGGCCTTTGGGGACTGGGGCTTTACAGAGTGTCAGAGGGGGTGCTACTCGAACTCCACCAGCAGCTGGCCCTTCATCACCATGTCGCCGGGGGCGGCATGCAGTGCTTTCACGGTGGCCGCGTCGTGGGAGGAGATGTGGTTCTGCATCTTCATGGCTTCGAGGATGAGCAGGCTCTGGCCGGGGCGCACGGTCTCACCGGGGGCCACCAGCACCTGCAGGATGAGGCCCGGAATGACGGCCGTCAGGCGCTTGGGATCCTTCGGCGCGTAGGGCTTGCGATTCGCGAACTTCTTCGTGAAGGATGTCTCGTACACCGTGTCGTGCAGCGTGAGGGTCTGGCGGATGGGTTTCTGGGCGGGTGTCATGGGATCTCGCTCAGAAGGGCGGCACGCCGTGCTTGCGGGCGGGGCGCAGCTCGGACTTGCCTTCGGAGATCTCCAGCGCGTGCAGCAGGAAATCCCGGGTCTGGTGCGGCGAGATGACCGCGTCCACGTGGCCGTTGGCCGCAGCCACATAGGGGCTGGCGAACTTCTCGGTGTACTCCCGCACCTTCTCCTTCCGGAAGGCCTCCGGATCCGCGGCGGCAGCGATCTCCCCCTTGAAGATGATGTTGGCGGCGCCCTCGGGGCCCATGACGGCGATCTCGGCGCAGGGCCAGGCGAAGACGAAATCGGCGCCCAGGTGCCGCGAGCACATGGCGATGTAGCCGCCGCCGTAGGCCTTTCGCAGGATCACGGTGATCTTGGGCACCGTGGCCTCGCTGTAGGCGTAGAGCAGCTTGGCGCCGTGACGGATGACGCCCGCGTGCTCCTGGTCCACGCCCGGCAGGTAGCCCGGCAGATCCACGAAGGTCACCAGGGGGATGCTGAAGGCATCGCAAAAGCGGATGAAGCGGGCGGCCTTGCCCGAGCTGTCCACGTCCAGCACGCCCGCCAGCACCTTGGGCTGGTTGGCCACGATGCCCACGGTGCGGCCATCCAGGCGGGCGAAGCCCACCACGATGTTGGCTGCCCACAGGGCCTGGACCTCCAGGAAGTCCGAGCCATCGCAGACGGCCTTCAACACGTCGCGCACATCGTAGGGCTTGCTGGCTTCCGCCGGGATGATGGCTTCCAGGCTGATCTCGGTGCGGGAGGGGATGGCGTTGACGGGCTCTGCCTTCTTCCGGTTGTTCCAGGGGATGTAGGTCACCAGGCGCTTCACCTGCTCGAAGCACTCGGCCTCGCTGTGGGCGTAGAAGTGGGCGTTGCCGGATAGCTCCGCCTGCACCCGGGCCCCGCCCAGATCCTCCATGGAGATCTCTTCGCCCAGCACGGTCTTGATGACCTCGGGCCCGGTAATGAACATCTTGGAAATCTTGTCCACCACGAAGACGAAATCCGTGAGGGCCGGCGAGTAGACCGCGCCGCCGGCGCAGGGGCCCAGGATGATGGAGATCTGGGGGATGACGCCCGAGGCCAGGGTGTTCCGGTAGAAGATCTCGCCGTAGCCCGCCAGGGAGTTCACCCCCTCCTGGATGCGGGCGCCGCCGGAATCGTTGATGCCGATGAGGGGGATCCCCATCTTGATGGCGTGGTCCATGATCTTGGTGATCTTCCGGGCGTGGGCCAGGCCCAGCGAGCCGCCCGCCACGGTGAAGTCCTGGGCGAAGATGGCCACCGGATGGCCCAGGATGGTCCCCGTCCCCGTGATGACGCCATCCCCCCGGAGCTGCTTCTTCTCCATGCCGAAGTCGGAGCACTTGTGCTCCACGAAGAGGTCGTACTCGTGGAAGGAGTCCCGGTCCAGGATGGCCGTGATGCGCTCCCGGGCCAGGCGCTTGCCCTGGGCCTTCTGCCGTCGGGCCGCCTCCGGGTGGGTGCCCGTGGCTTCTGCGTGCTTGGCGGCATGATCCTTCATCTTCTTGGGCATGGTCATCAGGACATCCTCGGCAGGCGGGTCGAGCAGGGCAGATGCGGACGTTTTCATAAAGACGACTCCTTCATCTTGAATAACTATGCCAGGGGTTAGTTGAGGCATTGGTCAAGTTCCCTCCGGTGGAGCCCACGGATTCCCTGTGCCCAGGGCTGCGGGATCACCGTATAGTCAGGTCCACGAACCACCCATTCAGCCAGGAGGCGGTCATGCGGCCACTGCAGCAGTTGATCGAGGCGAAGCGGTCCATGGTGTCCGTGGGACCAGAGGACAGCGTGTTCACGGCCCTCACCCTGCTGGCCCAGTCCGATATCGGCGCCCTTCCCGTGCTGGAGGGGGGCAGGCTCGTGGGGATCTTTTCGGAGCGGGACTACGCCCGCAAGATCGTCCTCAAGGGCAAGGCCTCCAAGGACACCCCGGTGCGCGAGGTCATGAGCGACAAGGTCACCTGCGTGACCCTCAGCCAGACCGTCGAAGAGTGCATGGCCCTCATGACCGACAAGCGCATCCGTCACCTGCCCGTGCTCGACGCGGACAAGCAGATGCTGGGCATCCTCTCCATCGGCGACCTCGTGAAAGAGACCATCTCCCACCAGAAGTTCACCATCGATCAGCTGGTGCACTACATTCAGAACTGAGGTCGGGCCGGATTCCAGGCCCCCACGGATCGTTGTTTTCTCTTGGATCCAGTCTGGTCGCTACCGGCTGACCCGGATGTTGGGCCCTGTGCGGCCACACCTTCTTGTGGTGGTCATCCGGGTCTAGCCAAAGCTTGAATTCATGGATCATTGCCTGGATGACGACAAGGAGATCATCAGCCAGGGGGACCGGTCACAACCCCTGGTTTCACCGGTCTAATCCCACCGGGATTCCCGCCTTGACCAGCCCTTCCCCGCTCGATCTGAAGCCCTAGCCAATGTCCCATCCGACCAGCTGCCACCCACACTCGCCTGTCGCACCCGGTGTATGCCCGAAGGACCCCCGGTGATGATTCCCTTCCTGGCGGTGGCTCTCGTGCTTGGGGGCGCCCTGATCCTGTTGCGCGCCCTGTTGATCACCCAGCGATTGATCGCGGTGTTGCCCCGAGGCCCCCTGCGCAATGGCTGGCTCACCCTGTGGGCGCTGGTCCTGGCCTTCCTGGCCGGGTACCTGGGGTACGCCTGGGCTTTCTCCAGCAGCCATCAGCGGCCACTGGACCTGTTCGTTCCCGGCGTGTTCTTCCTGGGCGCCTGCTTCGTGTGGCTCACCTCGACCCTTTCGATGCAGACCGCCCTGTCCATGCGGCGGATCAGCCGCCTCGAGCACGAGAACGTGTCGGACCCCCTGACGGGCGTGTTCAACCGCCGCTACCTCCACAGCCGCCTGGATGAGGAGTGCTCAAGGGCGCGGCGGCTGGGCCAGCCACTGTCCGTCCTCCTGCTGGACATCGACTACTTCAAGCAGATCAACGACACCCATGGGCACCAGGCCGGGGACCAGGTGCTGATCGCCTTTGCGGAGCGGGTGAAAGGACAGCTGCGGAAACCGGATATCGTGGCGCGCTTCGGGGGCGAGGAGTTCATGGTGATCGCGACCCACACGGCAGGCACCGGGGCGGTGGACTTGGCCGAGCGGTTGCGTCTCGACATCCAGCTGGCCCGGTTCAGCCTCGATCGCGCCCCAGGAGCCACGGGAGAGATCAGCCTGACCTGCAGCATCGGCGTCGCGAGCCTTGGCGAGGGCACCGACCAGGCCGACAGGCTTGTCTGCTCGGCGGACAAAGCGCTGTATAGAGCGAAACACGAAGGCCGGAACCGGATCTGCGCCGACCGTGCGGATGAAGCGAGGGCCTCCACCTCGCCTCCCACCTCCTGTGTTCAGGTGAGCTGAGGCGGGCGGGGCTCAGCCCTTCGCCTTGGCCGTCTCCCGCCAGGCCGCAATCAGCTTGGCTTCCTGCTCGGCGCTGGGCCCTGCGAGCTTGTTGCGGCCCTTCTCGACCTTCTCCTGGGTCTTGAACCAGGCCAGGGTGTCCTGCACGGTCTCAGCCGCGGGGCGGAACTTGAGGTCGGCCTTGAGGGCGCGGGCGTTGCTCCAGGTGTGGAAGCCCTTGGTCTCGCCCAGGTAGGGGGCCCAGATGGGGAAGTCCCAGTCCTTCTGCTGGACCACGAGGTCGGTGGGGATCCAGAGGGGCTTGGCGTTGGGGTTGCCTACCTTCTGGAAGGCCGCGACGAGGGTGCCCCAGGCCAGGCGCTTCTCGGGGCCGCAGGCGTTGAAGACGCCCGCCGTGCCCTGCTCGACGAGGTGCACCAGCCAGGCGGCGAGATCGCGCACGTCGATGATGGCGACGGGATCGGTCGGAGCGCCGGGCACGGCCAGCTCGCCGCCCTTGTCGAAGCGCACGGGCCAGTATGTGAAACGGCCCGTGGGATCGTCGGGGCCTACGATGTAGCCGGGACGGATGACCGCGGTGCGGCCGGGCATGGCCTTCTGGGCGGCCTGCTCGCAGAGGGCCTTGAGGCCGCCGTAGTTCTGGTACTCCTTGCCCATCTCCTCGACGGCGGGGTCGACGAGGGTGGCCAGGGCCGCGTCCTCGTTGCCGTTCTCGGGATTGGGTTCCTTGTAGGCGCTGATGCTGGAGATGTAGAGGTACTGCTTGGCCCGGGGGGCCAGCAGGGCGGCCGAGGCGCCCACCATCCGCGGGTAGTAGCCACTGTTATCGATGACCGCGTCCCAGGTGCCGGTCTCCAGGGCCTTCAGTCCCTCGCCCTTCTTCGGGTCACGGTCGCCATGCAGCTTCTCCACGCCGGGGAAGAGATCGGGGCGCGTCTTGCCCCGGTTGAACATGGTGACCTTGTGCCCGCGGGCCTGGGCGATCTCGATGGTGGCGGGGCCCAGGAAGCCCGTGCCGCCCAGGATGAGGATCCGCTTCGGGGCCACTTTGGCGGGGGCCGCGGAGAGGTCGAGGCCCGTGGCGGCCAGGGTGCTGGCGGCGGCGGTCCACTGGATGAAGTCGCGGCGGGTGACGGTCATGGGAACCTCCGGCGGTGGGGTTGACGGGGATACATCGTGAACTGATATATACTCCTTCCTGTTTCCGCCGCAACACCTTTTGGACCGCCCATGACCCCCGCCCGCCTGCTCCGCCGTCTGGTCCTGCTCGAAGAGGGCGAGGCCCCGGCCCTGCTCTGGTCGGCGGCCTACTTCTTCCTGCTGCTTTTCGGCTTCTACCTGCTGCGGCCCGTGCGGGAGGCCATCGGCATCGCCCGGGGCGCGGACAAGTTGCCCTGGCTGATGACGGGCACCCTGCTGGCCATGGCCCTGGCCAATCCCGCCTTCTCGGCCCTGGTGTCGCGGCTGCCGCGGCGCCGCTTCATTCCTTACGCCTACCGCTTCTTCGCCCTCAATATGCTGGCCTTCTTCCTGGCCTTCCGGTTCCTGCCCCACCGGGGCGGGCCCGTCCTCGGTTATGCCTTCTACATCTGGCTCAGCGTCTTCAACCTCTTCGTGGTGTCCGTGTTCTGGGGGCTGATGTCGGATGTATGGACCGAAGGGCAGGGCAAGCGCCTCTTCGGCTTCATCGCCACCGGCGGCACCCTGGGCGCCATCGCCGGGGCGGCCCTCACGGGGCTGCTCACCAAGGGCTTCCTGCTGGGCAGTCTCCGCCTGAAGGTGGACCCGCTGTCTCTGCTGCTGCTGTCCATGCTCACCGTGGAGCTGGCGGTGCAGTGCGTGCGGCGGCTGGCGGCCATCTTCCAGCTGGGGGATGTGGCCCACGGCCCGCGGGAGCCTGGCCCGGGGGCCCTGGAAGGCCTGCGCCTCATCGCCACCTCCCGGTACCTGCAGCTCATCTGCGCCTACATCCTGCTCTTCACCATCACCAGTACCTTCCTCTACCTGTGGCAGGGCCAGATCGTCGAGGCCGCCTTCCGCAGCACCGCCGAGCGCACCGCGGCCTTCGCCCGTATCGACCTCTGGGTGAACGTGCTGACCCTGGGGACCCAGGTCTTCCTCACGGGCCGCATCATCTCCTGGGTGGGCATTCCCGGCGTGCTGGCCCTTCTGCCCCTGCTGACCCTGGGTGGCTTCGGCGCCCTCTGGCTCTGGCCCACCTTCGCCATGATGGCCCTCTTCCAGGTGCTGCGCAGGGGCCTGCACTACGCCGTGGACCGGCCCGCCCGGGAGCTGCTCTACATTCCCCTGGGTCCGGAGGAGCGCTACAAGGCAAAGCCCTTCGTGGATACCTTCGTCTACCGCAGCGGCGACCTGCTGGGCGCCTGGGCCCCGGCAGCCTTCGCGGCGCTGGCCATGCCCCTGGGCCTCGCGGCGGTGGGCTGCTCGGGCCTCTGGATCGGCGCGAGCCTGGCCCTGGGACGGCGGGTCGGCGTGTTGACAGCTAAGAGCTCATAACCATATCCTACGGCGCCGCGCGAAGGGTGCCGGGCGAGCCAAGCGAGGAAGGCGAGTGGCAGCGTAGCGGGTACTACGCGAAACGAGCCTGACGAAGCATGGCGATGCCCGCCACTCCTCGCCTGGAGGGATGAAGCCAGCCGGGCGCCCCGCGGCGTCAAGTCCCTTGAACAACGAACCACGTTGCCCTGCGGGCCCTTCCCTCTCGGTATCGCCTGTGGCGATACGCGAGACAAACTGACATCTGCGGTGCATCCCGGCTGGCGTCATCGCGGCATCGTTGGATATGGCTATGAGCTCTAGGGCTCCGGATTGACTTTTTCAAGGTTTCCCGGATGATGGGTCACATGTTGTTTCCGTTGATTCCCATGCCTTCTTCGCCTGTCTGCAGCGGCGATGAGGGCTCGTTCCACACTTTCAGCACTACCGGGAATAACACCACGCATGCCAAGCTGCGGGGCACCTGACCTGAATTCCAACCTTCAGATCCAGCCCCGCGAACCCCACGCGGGGCTTTTTGTTTATCCGGAGCCTCCATGAATCCCAGCGCCATCCGTGTGATGAAATTCGGCGGCACCAGCCTTGCCGGCGCGGACCGGTTCCGCACCGTGGCGGATCTGGTGGGCGGCGCCTGCGCCACCCACCGGGTCTGCGTGGTGGTCTCGGCCATGGCGGGGGTCACCAACCTGCTGTTGCACGGGGGCCGCGTGCCCGATCGCGGGGAGGCCGACCGCCTGCTGGCCACCTACCGCGAGCGGCATGATGAGGTGGTGGCCGCCCTGTCGGCGGATCTCGGAACCGAAGCCGCGGCCGTGCGCGCGGAGCTGGACTCCCTCGAAAGCACCGGTCGCCGCCTGCTGCACGGCATGGCCCTGCTGGAGGAAGGTCCGCCCTCGGTGCTGGCCCAGGTGTCCAGCCTCGGCGAGCGTGCCTCCAGCGCCATCCTCAAGGCCCTGCTCAAGGCCCGGGGCCTGGCGCCCCGGCAGCTCGATCCTGTGGCGTGCATCCGGGTGGAAGGCGATCCCCTGCAGGCCCGGCCGAAGATGGCCGCGATCGAAGCCAGCTTCGCCGACCTGAAGGCCGGGCCGGACCGGCTCTGGGTGCTGCCGGGCTTCTTCGGTGGCGATGGGGAGGGCCGCATCCTGTCCTTGGGCCGAGGCGGCTCGGATCACAGCGCGGCCCTGGCCGCCGCCGCCTTTCACGCGGACCTGCTGGAGATCTGGACCGATGTGGCAGGGCTCTACAGCGCCGATCCGGGCCTGGTGCCCGAGGCCTTCCCCCTGCCGGAGGCCAGCTTCGAGGAGGCCATGGAGCTCTCCTTCTTCGGGGCCAAGGTGCTGCACCCCAAGACCATCCCGCCGGTGCGGGAGCGGGGCATCCCCGTGCGGGTCTGCAGCACCTTCGATCCCAACCATCCGGGCACCCTCATCCGCGAGGAGGTGCCGCCCCCACCCAGCGGGGTGCGCGGCCTCTCCTTCCTGCGGGACCTCTCCGTGGTGAACCTCACGGGCCCGGGCCTGCCCGGCGTGCCCGGCACCGCGGGCCGGGTGTTCAGCGCCCTGGCCCGGAAGGGCATCTCCGTGGTGCTCATCACCCAGAGCTCGTCGGAGCTCTCCATCTGCTTCGCCGTGCGGCGGGCCGATGGCGCCGCCGCCGTGGCGGCCATCCAGGAGGCCTTCCCGGCAGAACTTTCGGCGGGTTTCATCGATCCCGTGGTCCTGCGCCCTGGGCTGGCGGTGCTCAGCATCGTTGGGGACGGCATGCGCACCCGGGCCGGCGTGGCGGGCACCTTCTTCGACGCCCTGGCGGAAGTGGGCTGCAACGTGGTGGCCATCGCCCAGGGCGCCAGCGAGCGCATCATCTCGGCGGTGGTGGAGGAGGCCGACGGCGCCCGGGCCATGGCCCACATCCACCGGCGCTTCTTCCGCACCCAGGTGGTGGTGGACGTGCACCTGCTGGGCGCGGGCAATGTGGGTGGCAGCCTACTGGGCCAGATTCAGCGGCAGCATGAGCAGCTGCTGGGCCTGGGCCTGGATCTGCGCGTGGCCACCGTGGCCACCAGCCGCCGCATGAAGTCGGATCCCAAGGGCCTCGACCTCGGCCGCTGGCGGGAGGACCTGGTCCAGAGCGGCCCCATGGATCTGGAGCTGCTGCTGGAGGCGGTGCGCACCGGGCCGCCGGCCCTGTCCGTGCTGGTGGACTGCACCACCAGCGGCGATCTGGCCGCCCGCTACCCGGACATGTTCGACGCGGGGTTTCACGTGGTCACCGCCAACAAGAAGGCCAACAGCAGCACCCAGGGATTCTACCGGGAGCTCCGCAAGCGCTCGTCGAAACGGGGCCTGCGCTTCCTCTACGAGGCCAATGTGGGCGCGGGCCTGCCCATTATCGATACGGTGAAGAACCTGGTGATGACCGGCGACCGGGTGCTGCGAGCCGAGGGCATCCTGTCGGGCTCCATGTCGTACATCCTGGGCCTGCTGGGGGAGGGCGTTGCCCTTTCGGAAGCGGTGGGCCGGGCCAAGGAGAGCGGCTTCACGGAGCCTGATCCCCGGGACGACTTGAGTGGCATGGACGTGGCCCGCAAGCTGCTCATCCTGGCCCGGGAGCTGGGCCGCGAGCTGGAGCTGGAGGATGTGGTGGTGGAGGGCCTGCTGCCCGCGGACTTCGACGCCACCGGCGATATCCCCTCCTTCCTGGCCCGCCTGCCGGAACTCGACGAGCCCTTCCGCCGGCGGCTGGCGGCCCTCAAGGCCGAGGGCAAGACCCTCCGCTACGTGGGCTCCCTGTCCGAAGGCGGCTGCCGCGTGGGCCTGCTGCCCGTGGATGCGGATCACCCTTTCATGGCCATCAAGGGCGGCGAAAACGCCCTGGCCCTGCTCACAGAGCGCTACCAGCCCCATCCCATGGTCATCCGGGGCTATGGCGCCGGGGCCGAAGTCACGGCGGCCGGCGTGCTGGCGGATATCCTGCGGCTGGTGCCCCCGGGCGCCCGGCCGGCGCGGAGGCTGTGATGGCGAGCCTGTCGGAACCCCCGTCCGCGGGTCTGGTGGCCTACGCCCCCGCTAGCATCGGCAACGTGGCCGCGGGCTTCGACCTGCTGGGCGCGGCCCTGGCGCCCCTGGACGGTAGCCTGCTGGGCGATCTCGTGCACGTGGCCCCCGCCGAAGCCTCTAGCTTCCTGCTCACGGGCCCCTATGCGGCGGCCCTGGCGGACGACACCCGGCCCAACCTCGTGCTGCGGGCCCGGGATCTTTTCCTGGAGGCGGTCCGCGCCGGCGGGGAGGAGGCCGGACCTTTCGCCATCACCCTGGAGAAGCGCCTGCCCGTGGCCAGCGGTCTGGGCTCCAGCGCCAGCTCCATCGTGGCCACCCTGGTGGCCCTCCAGGCCCTCTGCGGCGATCCCCTCAGCGGCTCCGACCTGCTGGAGCTGGCGGGCCGGGCCGAGGGCCTCACCAGCGGCGGCATGCACCTGGATAACGTGGCACCCTCCCTGCTGGGCGGCCTCCAGCTCATGGTGCCCGGGCGCGAGGGGCAGCCCGCCACCCGGCGTCTGCCCTGGCCAGCGGATCTGCTGCTGGTGGTGGTGCATCCGGCCTTCAAACTATCCACGGCCAAGAGCCGCGGCGTGCTGCCGGAGCGGCCGGGCTGGCACGAGGCCGTGGACTTCGCCGGCAACCTGGCCAGCCTGGTGGAGGCCCTCCACAGCGGCGACCGGGCCCTGCTGGCCCGCTGCCTCCGGGATCCCATCGTGGAGGTCCACCGGGCCCCCCTGGTGCCGGGCTTCCGCATCGCCCAGTCGGCGGCCCTGGCCCTCGGCGCTCTGGGCTGCAGCCTGTCGGGTTCGGGACCCTCGGTGTTTGCCGTGGCCGAAGAGGAAGGCCAGGCCGGGGCCATCCTGGAAGCCATCCGGGAAGCCTTCCGGACCGCGGACCTGGAAAGCCAGGGCTGGATCTGCGCCCTGGATCCCGAAGGCGCCCGCGTCACCACGCCCGGCTCCTACCATCCTTCGCGGGAGGCCCACCCATGAAGCTCGTCAGCACGCGCACACCGACCCTTACCGCGTCCTTCCTGGAGGCGGTACAGGCGGGCCTGGCCCCCGATGGGGGCCTCTATGTTCAGGTGGAGATCCTCCGCTTCGCCGATGTCCCTGATTTGCTAAAGCTCGACTTTCCATCGCGTTCGGTGGAGATCCTCCACCGGCTGTTGGGGGATGAGTTCCCCCGGTCCGTGGTCGAGGAGCTGGCCCGTTCCGCCTTCACCTTCCCGGCGCCCCTGGTACAGGTGGACGCGCGGAACTCGGCCCTGGAGCTCTTCCACGGTCCCACCCTGGCCTTCAAGGATTTCGGCGCACGCTTCCTGGCGCGGGTGCTGGCGTTGGGCGCGGGGGGCCGCCGCCGTACGGTGCTGACCGCCACCTCCGGTGATACGGGCGCCGCCGTGGCCCGGGCCTTCCACGGCCTGCCGGGCGTAGATGTGGTGGTGCTCTACCCTGCGGGCCGGGTGTCGCCCCTGCAGGAGCGCCAGTTCGCCACCTGTGGTGGCAACGTGCTGGCGCTCGCCGTGGACGGGGTTTTCGATGACTGTCAGCGGCTGGTGAAGGGCGCCTTCGAAGATCCGGAGCTGGTCTCGCGCCTGGGCCTGACCTCGGCCAATAGCATCAATATCGCGCGGCTCCTGGCCCAGTCCCTCTACTACTTCGAGGCCGTGGCCCAGTTGCGGAGCGACGCGCCCCTGGTGGTCTCCGTGCCCAGCGGCAACTTCGGCGACCTTTACGCGGGGCTGCTGGCCAAGGAAATGGGCGCGCCCATTCCCGCCTTTGTGGCGGCCACCAACGCCAACCGCGTGGTGCCCGACTACCTGGACAGCGGCACGTACTCGCCCCGGGCCTCGGTGGCCACGCTCTCCAACGCCATGGACGTGGGCGCCCCCAGCAACTGGGAGCGCATCTTCGCCCTGTTTCACGGCAGCCACGACGCCATGGCCGCGGCCCTGCGTTGGGGCAGCTGCACGGACGCGGAAACGGAGGCCACCATCGTCGAGCTCGACCGCGCGGGCTACCTGGCGGATCCCCACGGCGCCGTGGCCTACCGCGTGCTGCAGGCCAACCTGCGGAACGGCGAGCAGGGCATCTTCCTGGCCACGGCCCATCCCGCCAAGTTCATGGAGGCCCTGGCCCCGGCCCTGGGCCGGGAGATCCCCCTGCCGAAGTCGCTCAGTGATCTGTTGGACCTGCCCCTGCTGAGCGAGCCCCTGGCCGCGGACCAGGCGGCCCTGCGGCACAGGCTCAGCTGAGGAGCGGTCCGCCTACTTGGCTTGCAGGCCTTCGATGTGCTTGGTCAGGTGGGACACGCGCAGGCGGACCATGGGTTCCTGGCTGTGGTCCAGGCTGAGGAAGATGGGGCCCCACACGGCCATTTCCGGCACGCCGTGGGTCTTGACGGGTACCTCGCCCCGGATGACCTGGGCGACGCGTTGTGCGGGGAAGCTGCCCTTGTTCTCCCTGGTCAGGGTGGTCAGGTCGGGCATGGCCGACTTCAAATAGGGCGCCACCGGGCCATCGCCGAGGCCCTTGGGGCCGTGGCAGCTGGCGCAGTAGGCCTGGTACATCTCGGATCCCGAGACCGGCGAGGTCTGGCGTGCCGGGACTTTCTTGATGACTGGGTCCTGGGCCAGGGCCACCAGGGCCAGGGCCGGGAAGAGAAGCAGGGCGGCGAAACGGATCGACATGGGGAACTCCTGGGTTCGGGCGGAACCAGGGGCCTTTGGCGCGAGCTGGTTCCGGCTGCCGCCGGGCTGGACCCGTTGGCAACCTGAAGGTAGGAGCCGGTCCTAGAACTAACAAGACCTAGCCATCATGTTTGAATCATAAGCCCGCGATTTCCGGCCCATGCCTCACAGAGCGTCAAGAATCCAGCCACCCTCTCAGATCCCATCCGCGATGAGTACGGCGGGTTGGAAGGGCAGGCCAGTGGCCTCCGCGGGGGTCTTCATGCCCCAGAGGGCCAGCCGGTGGGCGTAGGGCGCCCAGAGCTCGGGCCGGGCCTTCACGGCCTTGAGGGGCGGGTGCAGCCAGAGGGCATCTGGCAGGTTGGCCAGTTCTTCCGCGCTGAGCTCCAGGGCCTCATCTGTTTCCCAGAGGAAGCCGCAACGGGCCGTTTCACAGGCGGCCCAGAGCTGCAGCACCTCGCTGTGCTCGAAGCTGCTGAAGAGCACCCGGTCCAGGGCCTCCGCGGCCTCCACGGTGGCCAGGGCCTGTTGCCAGCCGGGCTCGCCCTTCAGCTCCACGTTGATGAGCTGCGCGGGCAGCTCCAGGGCCTCCGCCAGGCGGGGCAGGCGCTCGCCGTTCCTCAGGGGGGGTAGTTCGCCGGCCTTCATCTGTCGCAGGAGGCCGGACCCGTTGGCCGTACGGGCCAGGTCCTCGTCGTGGAGGATCACGCAAACCCCGTCCCGGGTGGGCTGGACATCCAGTTCGAAGCCGTCCATGCCCGCGGCCAGGGCGGCCCGGAAGGCCTCCAGGGAGTTCTCCAGATGCTGGGAGGACAGGCCCCGGTGGCCGAGGACGAGGGGGCGGGTGGTGGGCATGGCGACTCCCGTTGCTGGGGTTGATTCTGCCTGGAAATCGTTTCGGGCAGGAGGCTGGACCCAGGATTCGGGTTTTCCCGGCCGCGGCCGATGAGATGGATCCGCTCTGTGGGGCTGGAAGGGGAGGGACTGACCATGCGGATTCTCCTGGTGGATGGGGATGAGGACTTCCTCCATCGGATCAGGCGCGCCTTCTGGAAGAGCCACCGCGGCTGGGAAGTGCTGCTGGCCCAGACCGCCAGGGTGGCGCTGGAGCTGCTGGCCCGGGACCCCGTGGACATCCTGATCACGGAAATGCAGCTGCCGGATCTGGCCGGCACCGAGCTGCTCAGCCGGGTGCGGGCCTGCCAGCCCGGAGCGGTGCGGATCGCGCTGGCGAGCCTGGCGATGGCGGAGTGGGCGGAGCAGGCCGAAGGCGACCTGCACCGGCTGTTCATCAAGCCGCTGGACCCCGAGTTCCTCATCGGGGTCGTGGAAAGCCTGGATATCGAGGATGACGAAACGAATGTCCGCGCGGTCCGCGCCTTTGTGGGCGGGCTGGGGCGGATCCCCAGCCTGCCGAGCCTCTACTCGGAGCTGGTGGCCCTGCTGCAGCGCGAGGACACCGGCATGGCCGAGGTGGCCCGCCTCATCCGGCGAGACCTCGGCGTGGCGAGCCAGGTGCTGAAGCTGGCCAACTCGGTCCACTGCGCCTCGAACCGACCCGTGGCCGAGATCGGCCAGGCGGTGGCCATGCTGGGCGTGGATTCCCTGCGGTCCCTGGTGCTGTTCCGCGGCATCATCTCCGGCTTCAATACTCCGCGACCCCAGGGGCTGGATCTGGAGAAGCTGTGGTTCCATTCCTTCGAAGTGGCCACCGGCGTCCGCAAGCTGGCCGTGCTGGAGGGTGCGACGGGGCAGGCCGATCTCGCCTTTTCCGTGGGGCTGCTTCATGACGTGGGGCTGGTGGTGCTGGCCACGGATCCCGCGGGCCGGTACAAGGCCATCCTCGAGCAGGCATTGGTCAGCCGCATCCCGCTGGCGGTGCTGGAACACGATACCTATGGTGTGGACCACGCCCAGATTGGCGCCCACCTCCTCAACCTCTGGGGCCTGCCACCGGTCTTTTGCCGCCCCGTGCGGGAGCACCATGCCCCGCCCGCCGCCGAGGCGGGCTTCCCCCTGTCCACGGCCCTGCACGTGGCGGACGCACGGCATGGCGGAGGCAGCGCCGCGGGCATCTTCGCGGATGGCCGCTGGGGCCTCCATCCCCACGTACTGGGCGACCCCCAGCGCTTCGCCCGCTGGAAAGCCTGCCTGGCCGAGGATGTTGCCTAACCCGGGGAAATGAGGGTTTGCCACAGATGAACACAGATGGACAAGGATATGGAAATCCGACGGACCAGCCGTCAGCCCACTGGCTCAGCAGGCGTGATATCGATTTGCATTCGATCGTTAAGGATCCACCACGGAGGTGCACGGAGGCCTCCGTGCCCGCTCCGTGAGTTCCGTGTCTCCGTGGTGAATCTTCAACTTTGATGGCGATTGGGTATGAGTCCCACGGTCTTTCATCTGAGTTCATCCGTGGCTGAATGTTCTTTCGACTTTTCTTTTCAGCCATGCCTGAGGTCAGATGACTTTGCCGGGGTTGAAGATGTTCTGCGGATCCAGGGCCCGCTTGAGGGCACGCAGGGCCTGGAGCTGGGCGGGATCGCTGAGCGCCAGGAAGGCTTCCCGCTTGGCCAGGCCGATGCCATGTTCACCGCTGAGGGTGCCGCCGAGGCTGAGGGCCAGGCGAAAGAGCGCCATGAGTTGGTACTCGAGCAGGGCTGGCTCGGTTTTCCCTGCGGCCAGCAGGTTCACGTGCAGGTTGCCGTCGCCCAGGTGGCCGTAGGTGACGGCGGGAAAGCCGAGGCGGTCCAGGCCTGTGAAGAATTCTCGCAGGCGGCTGCGGGGCACCACGATGTCTTCGCTCACTTTCTTGGGGTGGCGTTCCTTCAGGAAGGCGCTGGTCATGCGACGCACGGCCCAGATGCCCTGCCGCTGGCGTTCATCGGAGGTCATTTCCAGGCCATCGGCGACGGGTCCCAGCAGATCGAGCAGTCCTTCCAGGAAGGCTTCGGAGGTGCAGCCCCGCTCATCGAATTCCAGGATGGCCAGGGCTTCGCCGGGCAGGCGCCGGGCTTCCTCGGGGCCATGGGCCCGCAGCTCCGCCAGCACCGCCGGATCGAAGAACTCGAAGGCGCTGGGCAGATAGCCCGCGCCGCAAAGGCGGCCCGGCAGATCCAGCAGATCCTCCCAGCGCTTCACCGGTAGCAGCAGGGTGGCATGCTCCCGGGGCCGGGGCGTGAGCCGCAGGGTGGCGCCTACGATGAAGCCGAAGATGCCCTCGCTGCCGATGAGCAGCTGGCCCAGCGCGGGCCCCGCATTGGCCTTCACGCTGCTGATGCCGAAGGTGTGGATCTCGCCATCCTCCAGCAGCGCGTCCACGGCGAGCACCCAGTGCCGCGTCATGCCGTACTTGCAGGCGTTGGGTCCGCCGGCATTGGTGGCCAGGGTGCCGCCCAGGGCGCAGCTCTCCCAGGAGTTCGGATCCGGCGGGTAGAACAGGCCGTGGGCCTCCGCCGCGACCTTCACGTCGCGCAGGAGCGCGCTGGCCGGGGCGCTGAGGCAGAGATCCTGGGGGGAGACCCGGGCCTCGCCGGGCCAGGCCGAAAAGTCCACCACGACGGTCCGTGCGGTGGGCACACACCCCCCGGCCTTGCCGGTGCCGGCACCCCGGGGCACCAGGCCGAAGCCTTCCGTCTTGGCCCGGCGCACCAGCTCCCGCAGGGCCTTGGGACCGTGGGGTTTCACCACGGCCAGAGGAAGGGTGCCGCGCACATGGGATTCATCCCGAAGGAAGGGCTCCAGGTCGCTCGGGTCCTCGATGACGGTGGCCTCGGGCAGGCCCATGAAGGGGTTCATGGCTTCAGTCTGACGGAACTCCCCCTCCCAAGGTAAGCTGGCCCCCATGCCTTCGTTCCGCGCGCTGTCGCCCCGGGCTCACCGGGGACGGTTGTTCCATCTTCTGGGCCAGGCCGCGCCTTGGCTGGTGCTGTTGATGGGCTTGGGGGGAACCGCCTGGGCTTGGCGGGCCCTCACGTTGCAGGAGCGGGGCTACCAGGCCATCCGGCTGGAGGGTGCCGTGGCCCAGACGCGCGAGGCCGTGGATCACCATCTTCGAGACCAGTCCAAGCTGCTCTTCAGCGCCCAGGGTCTCGTGGTGGGCCGGCCCTGGCTCGTGGCCGAAGACTGGCGGGCCTTCGTGGCCAGCCTCAACCTTCGGCAGATGTCTCCGGGAACCCGGTTGCTGGGCTATGTTTCCCAGGAGGCCTTCGAGGGCAAGCGGGGGGCCGCGCCCCTGCTGGAGCCTGAAGTCGAGGCGGCGATTCTGGGGCCCAAGGGTGCCGGGCTGCTGGGCCTGCCGGCCTTCCAACGGGCGGCCACTCAAGCCCGGGACACGGGTGAACTCTCGGTGACGGGATGCCTCAAGCTGCCTGGGGGGCAGGGGTCCGCTATCGTTTTCGTGCTGCCCGTATTCCGGGATTTTGCCGTGCCCAGCGATCCGTCCGCCCGTCGCGCGGAGTTCCAGGGACTGGTGGCCTGTGTCGCCGATGGCCATGACATGTTCCGCACCATGTTCGGGGCCAGCCCCATCCCCGAGCTGGATGTGGAGATCTATGACAGCCCAGCCTGCCGGGAGGAGGGGCTGATCTACGACCGGGATCTCTGCCAGGGATTCCTCGGCGGGGCTACCATGCTGCAGCCCGATGCCAAGCGCATCCCACTGCTGGTGGGCGGGAACCAATGGACCTTGGTGGTGGGCTTCGTGCCGCCCCAGACGGGCGTCCGGGAGGGGCGGCCGAGGATGGTGGCCCTCGGCGGGGCCGCCTTCAGTCTCTTCGCCTTCGGCCTGACCCTCTTCCTGGCCTACAGCCGCTCGAAGCTGGAGGCTCTGGCCCATCGCCTGAGGGAGAGCGAGGCCCGGTTCCGGTCCGTGGCCGAAACGGCCTCCTGCGCCATCCTGATCTATTCCGACCACATCGAGTACATGAACGAGGCAGGCTCCAGACTGACCGGCTTTGACCTTGAGGACATCCTGGGCAAGCCGATCCTCGATCTGGTCCACCCCCTCGACCGGGACCTGGTGGCCTCCCGGTCCCAGGCCCGGCTTCGCGGGGATTCCGCCCCGCTGCGCTACGAGTTCCGGCTGCTCACCAAGGGGGGCGAAACGCGGTGGATCGATTACGCCGCGGGCACCCTCACCATGGGAGGCCGGCTGCTGGCCCTCGGCACCGCCTTCGACGTCACGGCCCGGGTGAAGGCCACCGAGGCCCGGCTGAAGGTCGAGCGGAAGCTGCTCGAGGCGCAGAAGCTGGAAAGCCTGGGCCTGCTGGCGGGTGGTGTGGCCCACGATTTCAACAACCTGCTGACGGTCATCCAGGGCAACGCGAACATGGCTCGGGAGGCCACGGACGATCCAGAAACGGCCAGGGGCTGCCTGCGCAACATCGAGGACACCTGTCGCCGCGCCTCGGATCTCGTGCGGCAGATGCTCGCCTATTCCGGCCGGGGCCGAATCCAGGTCCAGGACCTGGATCTGAACCGCCTGGTCCTGGAGATCGCCCAGCTGCTCAGCGTCTCCATCCCTAAGCCCGTATCGCTCCGGTTCGAGCTGGCCAAGGACTTGCCCCCGGTATCGGCGGACGCGGCCCAGCTTCAGCAGGTGGTGATGAACCTGGTCACCAATGCGGCAGAGGCCATCGGCGAGGCGGAAGGCGTCGTGACACTCCGTTCCGGAGTCCGGGAACTGGGGGAGACGGACGTGGGAGGACTGCAGGTGGCCGAGTCCCTGAATCCCGGGTCCTTCGTCTATCTGGAGGTGACGGACACGGGCTCGGGCATGGATCGCGAGACCCAGGCCCGCATCTTCGATCCCTTCTTCACCACCAAGTTCACGGGCCGGGGCCTGGGCCTCGCCGCCATGCAGGGCATCGTCCGGGGCCACGGGGGTGGCGTGGAGATCCAGAGCAGCCCCGGCGCCGGGACCCTGTTCCGGGTCTACCTGCCGGCCCTGACCGGAACCCTTCTGGTGCCCGAGGCCGGGCCCCTGTTGCCGCTGCCGGCCGCACCGGGCTTCGGACTGGTGCTGGTGGCCGATGATGAACCCGGCATCCGCCAGTTCGTGCGGCACATCCTGGAAGGGGCAGGCTTCGAGGTGATCCTGGCGACGGACGGTGTGGATGCCGTCGAGCAGGTCCGCGCCCACCAGCAGGAGTTGCGGCTGGTGCTATTGGATCTGACCATGCCCCGGCTGGGGGGCGAAGAGGCCCTGGTGGAGATGCGGGCTCTGGGCTTCCGCGCCCCGGTGATTCGCTGGAGCGGCTACACGCAGGAGGATCCCATCACGGACACCAGCACGGC
Source organism: Holophagaceae bacterium (assembly GCA_025363715.1). GTDB lineage: Bacteria > Acidobacteriota > Holophagae > Holophagales > Holophagaceae > Geothrix. The sequence goes on from JANYLR010000076.1 coordinate 20,115, forward strand.
CTTCCTCCGCAAGCCGTTCAGTTCGGAGGAGCTGCTAGCGGCGGTGCGGACGGCGTTGTCGCGACCACCGGGTGACGGAACGGGCTCCTGTGGAGCCCGTGGGTGCGATCGGCACGATCCACAGACAGGAGGTGAAAATCCAGACCTGAGGCCCTAACGGAGGGAACTCAGCACCGACGAGACAAGGGCGTGAACCTGGAGCACCAGGCGTAGTCAGACCCATCGGAAAGGAGGAAGTGTTGAAAAGCAAGAGGATCAGAAAAGATGCGAAAGCCGGACAGCGCCAATCCAAGGTCCGGGAGGGGCGACCCGCGAGGGCATGTCCAGTGGAAGTCATAGGTGTGCATTGGTCTCGAACGAAAGTGAAGCGCCGTAAGGCCTTCTCTGAAAGGGGTGAGCTGGCCCGCAGCAGCAATGCCCTATTTCCGTTGGCTCTCAGAGAGGGTATTGGCGACGAGATGGGTGCGAAGTCTGTGGATCTTACCCGAGGAGTTCTGCCGGGTTCCGCGAAAGCGGTAGGCCGTACAACGCAAGAAGGAAAGCCAACGGCCCGTCAGAGCAACGAGAACCGCGCAGTACCGAACAGCCGTCGAAAGGCGGTTTCGCCCAGGGGAATCAAGCGCCCTGGGATAGGGAAGGTGGTTCCGGTCAACGAACAAGCGCTGCAACTGGAACTGCCCTTCGAAACAGTCGAAGAGACCGCGCAAGCGGTGGCCGTCGTCGAATCGGATCACCAGTCAAGGTGTTCTGGCTCGCACGCGGAACCGAAGTCGGAGGACAAGTACGAGTATGCAGTGCTGGTGACGATGGAATCGGCCACGAGGTTTCTCGCGATGGCCTTCCAGAAAGTAGCGTCAAACAAGGGTGCCGCCGGTCCAGATGGGCGGAGCATCGAGGAAGTGCGCAAGCATCTCCCAAAGCTCCTGCCAAGGCTGACCAAGGAACTGCTCAAAGGAACCTACCAGCCCGGCAATATCCGGCGGGTATGGATACCGAAGG
>JANYLR010000103.1 GCA_025363715.1 Holophagaceae bacterium
CCTCACAGCGACCAGGATCCAAGCCACAACCCGAGCCGAAGGCCTGTCACATAAGGCGTGCGCGGTCGCGCTGGCCTCCGCGAATCGTTCCGAGGGCAATGAAAAGCGCCTCAAGATGCCGAGGCGCTTAGGTCAGGTTGAATTCTGGGCTCATCTTCCATCTTGACCCATCGATTCAATTGCCGAGGATGCACATTCAATTTCTCCGCGAGTGTCCCAACATTTCCCTCAGCTCTTGCAATCAACAAATCAAACCACCAACCATCCAACTGTGTTGGGCGACCCATAGTTCAACTCCCCTTCAACCAATGAACCGCGAGAACAAGAAGCAATGTTTTCTACAAATCAGCGTTTATCATGCTCTCGCCGAGAAAGCACGGCAAGAGTGAGACACCGTTTGTTGGCCCACCTCAGGCAGGGAACTGGCGAAAGGAAACCTCGCCAATGGTGGTGTCCACGCCCGGCCTGCGAAGGTCAACGGAAGGTTCGTCCGGAGGCCTCGATGACAGATTCGATGACAGGTGCAGGCCTCCCGCCGCCCAACCCGTCTTGATTCCACCTGAGAACCGGGGCAGGGGGGACAACGAAAAAGGCTCCGATCACTCGGAGCCATTTCTATTGGTATGACGTTGGTTAGCCCAGGAAGGCCTTCAGGGTCTTCGAATACCGCGGGTGGCGGATCTTCCTCAGTGCCTTCGACTCGATCTGGCGGATGCGCTCGCGGGTGACGGCGAACTCGCTGCCCACTTCCTCGAGCGTGTGTTCCGAGCCGTCGTCGCCCACGCCGAAGCGCATGCGGAGGACGCGCTCTTCGCGCTCGCTGAGGGTGTTGAGGACGTTGCGAACTGTCTCTTTGAGGCGCTGCTGCACGACCTGCTCCACCGGGGAGACCACGGTCTTGTCCTCGATGAAATCGCCAAGATGGGAGTCCTCTTCCTCGCCGATGGGCGTCTCCAGGGAGATGGGCTCCTGGGCGATCTTCATCACCTTGCGGACCTTCCCAACGGGCATGTCCATGGCATGGGCGATCTCCTCGCTGGAGGGTTCCCGGCCCAGCTTCTGTACCAGCTCGCGCTGGGTGCGGATGAGCTTGTTGATGGTCTCGATCATGTGCACGGGGATGCGGATGGTGCGGGCCTGGTCCGCGATGGCGCGGGTGATGGCCTGCCGGATCCACCAGGTAGCATAGGTGGAGAACTTGAAGCCGCGGCTGTATTCGAACTTGTCCACGGCCTTCATGAGCCCGATGTTCCCCTCCTGGATGAGGTCCAGGAACTGCAGGCCACGGTTGGTGTAACGCTTGGCGATGGAGACCACGAGGCGCAGGTTGGCTTCGATCAGCTCGGCCTTGGCGGCGCGGCTGATGCTCTCGGCACCCTTGAGGCCATTGAAGTCCTTGTGGAACTGCTCGCTGGTGGTTTCGTACTTCTCGAAGAAGTCGGCCAAAGTCTTCTCGATGTGGGCCAGCTCATCCTTGTACTTGTCCTTGAGCTTGGCGAAGGCAGGGTTCTTCAGCCGATCGCGCAGCTCCCGGCACTTGCGTTCCCCGGCCATCACCTGGCTGTGCTGGTGGGTGATGCGGTCGATGAGGCGAGTGACGGCCAGGCTGTTGAGGCCCAGCTTGCGGATCTGGCGGGAGAGGCGGCCCCGGGCCTGGAGGATCTCCCGGCCGAGCTTGCGGCGCTTGGGCAGAGTCTTGGTGCCCGCATCGACGTTGACCTTGAGCTCTAGCAGGTCCTGGAGGGCCTGATCGAAGACCAGCAGCTTCTCGAACTGGTGGTGCACGTGCTGGGTGGCCGAGGTGCTCTCGGCATCCTCGTCGTCATCCACCTCATCGGAAAGCCCCACGACCTCGCGGATCTTGCCGGGGTTTTCCTTCAGCATGCGTCCGATATCAATCAAGAGGCTGGCGGCCAGGCGGGACCGGGAGAGGGCGCGCATGACGCTGCGGACGCCGACTTCGATGCGCTTGGCGATCTCGACTTCGTCCTCCCGCTTGAGGAGGGGCACCGTGCCCATCTCCTTCAGGTACATGCGGACGGGATCGTTGAACTTGTCACTGTCGGGGCTGTCGATCTCGACTTCGAGATCCTTGTCGCTCTTGCCGCCGCCTTCGATAAGAACGAAGTCGGGCTCGATGGCCTCGCGGGCGGCCTGAGCCTCTTCCTCGGTGGCACCGATGCCCACGCCCAGTCGCGCGAACAGGCCCATGATCACTTCGAGATCGTTGGGATTCGAAGCGGTGTCGGGGAGGAAGTCGTTGAGCTGGTCAACCAGCAGGAATCCGTTTTTCCTTCCGATGGAAATCAGAGCTTTGGTCAGGGCGAAGTAGGTATCAAGGTGCGGCGTCGGAACCATTCGTACCTCAAAGAGCGCTGCGAACGTCGGACCGGGGATCCCGGTGGCCGAGGGATGTGCAGATCTCGGCCAATGTACCGGCCGAGTCCGGAACTTTTCAGTATACGGACTATGCAGGTTCATGCAAGTGCTTAGGTTCTGAAGCGAGTCAGCGCGGGCCTCTGCGACGGCGCGAAAGCTCCTTCTGGCGTCCGAGCAGCTCGTTTTGGCGGAACTCCACTTGTTTCGTGAGCGCGGCGTCCACCAGGGTCCGGGGATCCTGCAGTAGCCGGTTGTTGGCCTGGATCTCCCGGTCCAGGTAGCTGCCCTCCAGCCGTATCAGCAGGGAATCGGCGTCCCGGCCCGCCTCGTCCTGACGGCTGGCCTGGGCCTCAAGGTGGCGCAGGGCCGCCAGGGCCCCCTCCGGTAGGCGGGCGGGATCCCCCTCCGCGTCCAACAGGGCCTGGAGCATTGGTGCCCCATCCAGGCTTTCCCACCAGGCAGGGGGAACTTCCAGCACCCGCCGCCAATGGCCCGCCGTGCACAGCAGGAGGAGGCTGCGGATGAGGTCATCGAGCTCGGGCGGAAGGGATGCGGTCGGATCGGGTCCCTCAGTTGGAGGCACGCCTGCATGCCGTCCCCGTACGGCCCGGTCCAGCTCCTGGATCGGCACCTGCAGCTGGTGGGCCAGACTGGAGAAGAGGTCGCGGGTCTCCGTCGTTCGAGGCAGGTAGGGCAGGAAATCCAGCAGATCCTTGAAGGCCCCCATGCGGTCCGTGATGCGCCGGAGATCCTTGCCTTCCATGGCCCGGTCCACCATGAAGGCCGTCCAGTCGGGCACCGTCCGCAGCAGCTCCCGGAAGGCCTCGCCCCCCAGCTTGAGGCACCAGGTATCGGGATCCTCGCCCTGGGGCAGTTCCAGCAGGCGCACCTCGAAGCCCAGGGGCAGGGCCATGCGCAGGCTCTTCTCCATGGCCCGGCGGCCCGCGGCATCCCCATCGAAGCAAAGGATGACCCGGCGGGTGAAGCGGCCCAGGGCCTTGAGGTGCTCGTCAGTCAGGGCAGTGCCCAGGGGCGCCACGGCCTGGTGGATGCCGTGCTGGTGGAGCTGCAGCACATCGAAATAACCCTCCACCACCAGGGCGCCCTCCTTCATGGCCCCCTTGGCGCGGTGGAAACCGAAGAGGGTGCCACCCTTGTGGAAGAGCGGTGTGTCCCTGGTATTCAGATATTTCGGTTGGCCTTCGCCCATGATGCGGCCTCCGAAGGCCACCACCCGGCCCCGCGCGTCGTGGATGGGGATGGTGAGGCGGTTGCGGAGGAAGTCGATCTGGGTGCCCCGCTCGCTGCGGCTGGCCAGGCCCGTCTGCTCCAGCAGCTCACCGGAGAAGTTCAGGCCGCGGAGGTGGTTCACCAGGGCATCCCAGGCGTCCGGCGCCATGCCGAACCCGGCTTCCGCCAGGAAGGGGCCTTCGTAGCCGCGGTCGCGCAGGTAGGCCCGGGGGCCCTCGTGCCGGGCGAGCTGGGTCTCGAAGAAGGCCTGGGCCGCGTCCAGGGCGGCGCGCATGCGAGTCTCCAGGTCCACCTCGGCGGAAGGCCGCTCCCGGTGCTGGGGCAGGTCGATGCCCGCCGCCCGGGCCAGCTGTTCCAGGGCCTCGGGGAAGCTCAGGCCCTCGCGCTCCATGAGCCAGGCGAAGGCATCGCCGTGCTTGCCGCAGCCGAAGCAGTGGTAGAAGCCCCGGTTGGCCACCACCTGGAAGCTGGGGCTGCGTTCGGCATGGAAGGGGCAAAGGCCCACGTGGGCCGAGCCCTGCTTGCGCAGCTTCACCGCCGAGCCCACCAGGGCCAGCAGGTCCGTCGCGTCCCGGACGCGCTCGACGATTTCACGGTCACGCATGTGTGAAGGGATCCTGAAAAAGGAACCACACTCGCTCAGGGTCGCCGAGGTGGTGGAGGGTGCGGAGACATATGCCTATTAAGAGCATACCTCCGCAGCCTTCGATCCATGAGTTGACTGCGAGCGCAAATCAATAGGCTGGTCACGGAAGACACGGAATTCCACAGAGGACGCGGAAGGGGCCGTGATCATCGCCGCATGGGCCCACCGAAGGTGGCTTCTGGCGCAGCCGGAAGTGATCCCGGGGGCGCCTTGGCTGCGTCCAAAAAGCGCAGATCAGGCGCCCCCGGGATTTAGAGCTTGTCCGTAAATTATCCGCGCCCGCGACAGAGCCCAGCCACGTGATCCAGCAAGGAAGAGGCCGCAGCGCGATGTGGTTGCATCGTGCAAGGCCGCTGACGCCGCTGGGCGCGCGGCTGGGCTCCGTCCCTTAGGGCTGGGGCGGCGGGCGTCGCCTGGCTGTGTCAGGCGCCTTGTCCGTAGCCACCACTACGGCCTTCGGCGCCTTCCTTGCCATGCTCGCCCGGCGCTCCCAGCGCGGGCGCGGATAATTTACGGACAAGCTCTAAGCCCATGCTAACGGAGAGGTTGCCTCTGCCTTTTTCCGTGATTTCCTGCTTTCTTCTGTGTCTTCCGTGACCAGCGCTTTCCTTGCCGAGTGCGGTTCATCCGTGATTACCGTACCGCCAGGGCGTGGCATGCTTGAGGATTCGTTTGGTGGACCCCATGACCCAGCTCCTCGACACCATCCTGCTGTTCAGCCTGCCGGCCTCGGGCAAATCGGAGGTGCGGCGCTACCTGGCCAGCCTCACGCCGGACCAGTGCCGGAACGACTTTCACATGGGGCCCTCCCTCCAGCTGGACGACTATCCCTATGTCCACCTCATGCACCGCATCGACGACGAGCTGAAGGCGAACGGCCTGGACTACGCCTACTACCACGGTCCCAGCCGGCCCTTCCGAGACAACTGGACCTGGGCCGTCCTCATCCAGCTGCTGAACGAGGACTACGCCGGCCTCATGGCCAGCCGCCAGACCGAGGTGGCCAGCGCGGCCCAGCACCTCTTCGACCGGCTGGACGCGGCCCACGCGAAGGTGGGTCTTTCCCAGCCCCTGGGTGAGATTCCCCATCGAATCCGCGTGCGCATGGCCGAGGCCCTGGAAGCCGAGTGCCGGGCCGAGCTGGAGGTGCTTAACCGCCAGAACGCCCAGGACAAGGCGGGCCGCACCCTAGTGATCGAGGCCGCCCGGGGGGGCGCCCATGGTTCCGCCTTCCCCCTATGCCCGCCCCACGGCTACGACACCGCCTTCCAGACCCTGTCGCCAGCCATTCTCGAGAAGGCCTGCGTGCTCTACGTCTGGGTGGACCCCAGCGAAAGCCGCCGCAAGAACATCGAGCGGGGCCGGCCCGACGGCCAGGGCAGCATCCTCCACCACAGCGTGCCCATGGAAGTGATGCTGGGCCAGTACGGCACCGACGACATGGCTTGGCTCATGGAACAGAGTGACCGCCCCGGCACCGTCCGCGTGGAGCGCACGATCCAGGAAGGCGACCGCTTCGCGACCAGGGTCTACCACCTCCCCGTGGCCCGCTTCGACAACCGCAGCGACCTCACCACCTTCGTCCGCGAAGACCAGAAGCTGTGGAAACCTGCTGATGTGCAGGCCATCCATGGCGGGCTGAAGGCGGCGTTCGACCAGCTCGCGAAATAAAAGACTTCATCCACAGATTCCACAGATTGCACAGATTCAAGAACAAGGGAATTCTGTGTGAATCTGTGAAATCTGTGGACCAAATTCAGTTTCAGTGCGCCCCGGTGCCGGCCTTGGCGTTCCAGATGCGGGTCATGATGTAGGCGCCCATGAGGCTGAAGGGGATGATGGAGCCCACCCAGACCCAGGCGTGGACGGGCTGGTGACCGTGGGTGGCGATGCCATCCCAGCCGTAGGTCTTGAGAACCCAGCCCAGGCCGAAGCCCGTGAGGCCCGAGCCGATGTACTGGATGCCGTCCAGGGCGCCAGTGACCGTGGCGGCGGCCTTCCGGCCCCCGAAGTCCATACTGGCGGTGCCGCTGAGCATGCCGTGGACCCCGAAGATGAACATGGCCGTGAGGCCCAGCAGGATCACTGCCCAGACCTGGCCACCAATGCTGCCTTGGCCAAGCGTCATCCCCAGCAGGCCCAGCATCACCACCTGCACCAGGTAGAAGAAGAAGGCCACGGGGGGGCGCCGGGACTGGAAGAGCTTGTCACTCATCCAGCCGCAGAGCAGGCCACCGAGGATGCCCCCAGCCATGAAGGCGACCCCGGTCCACCAGAAGAGGTGCGCCTTCTTGCCGAGGTGGTAGATCTCCTGCAGGTACTCGGTGAAGTAGAGCATCACGCCCTGTCGCACGAAGCCCGTGCAGAACTCCGCGAAGATCAGCGACACGATGATGGGGTTGCGGAAGACTTTCCGCGCCAGCTCCCGTAGGGGCAGGGGGGTATCCTCGGCGTGGTGCGCATTGGAGCCATCGCCAGTGTCGAAGTCCGCCTGGCCCGCATGGCTGGGTCGGTTGCGCACCAGGAACCAGTCCACGGTGAACATGAGGGCCATGGCGGCCGAGGGGACAAACCAGATGACTGTCCAGCTCTGGAAGCTGGCGAGCAGCCAGGCGCCGATGGTGGTGGCCAGGAAGTAGCCGGAACTGATCATGATGCCGAAGATGCCGCCGAACACACCCCGCTCCCGAACGTGGAACCAGGTGCTGTTCACCTTCACCACGGACAGTGCCCCAAAGCTCTGGAAGTACATGTTCAGGCTCCAGAGCAGGCTCATGCTCACCAGAATGCGGGTGACCTGGTTGTTCAGGAACATGAGCCCGATGAGCAGGTTCAAGGCGGCCGCGCCGAGGGAGCCGATGAGGATGGCCTTGCGGCCACCAATACGGTCTGCGATGGGCCCATTGAAGGCCACGGCCAGGCCGTAGGTCCAGAAACCCGCGGAGGCGATGAGCCCCATCTCCGCCTTGTCCAGGTGGTACCAGGCGCCGATGGTGGTGGCCAGAAAATACCCCGAGCTGATCATGATGCCGAAGATGCCGCCGAACACACCCCGCTCCCGAACGTGGAACCAGGTGCTGTTCACCTTCACCACGGACAGTGCCCCAAAGCTCTGGAAGTACATGTTCAGGCTCCA
>JANYLR010000110.1 GCA_025363715.1 Holophagaceae bacterium
GAGGACCCGAAGGGCGGGCCATCGGCCCGTTGCCGCCAGGCAATCCGCAGGCTGTCCATGGCCCCGGCGGCTCTCCGCAGCGGGTGGGTCGGAGCGATAACTCAGGCCACCAACTGTCTCAAAGTGCTTGACGCGTTCCGCTAAGGGCGCCTGCTTGTTGATACAGCCCATCCTCTGAAGCTGATACCGCACCGCCTGCTCTGTCCCCTTACCCATCGACCGATGGACCTCCGCCACCGTCTTGCCCTGGTCATACAGGCGATGCATTTCCTCCCGGTCCTCATCGGTGAACACCAGCTTCCTGCTGTCGATGCCTGCTGCCTCAAGGCGGGCGCGGACAGGGCGGATGCTAGTGCCGAGGACCTTAGCCACCTGCTTGATGGTCAGTCCAGATGTCGATTGCAGCTAGAAATTCGTGGACCTTTGATGCGGAGAGGAATGGGCGTGGCTTCTTCTGGACGCGAAGGAGCTTCACCTTGAAGGGGTGCTTCTCGATATACCCCACAGTTACTGCGAAATTGCAGAGCAGGCTGGCGATTCGCCCTACATGGTTCGCCGAAGATGGGCTCAGCCCAGCGTCCAGCATCTCACCCCTGATTCGTAGGATGTCGGCGGCACGGATCTGGTCTACTTGGATAGCCAGGAGCGATTTCAGCCACTTCTTGGCGGCGCCCTTGACAGCTCGAATGTGGTCGAAACTCATCGTGGTTCGGTTGAGAATCAGCCACTCATCCAGGATTTTCTGAAGTGTAGGAATGGTCCTGGGCACCTCATTTTTTTCTTCCGGTTGGTCCTGTGCGGGGGCAACCTCATCGATCGGTGCAGTGGAAGGGCTGTCTGGGTTTCTTGCCTCCCATCGCTTTTTGTCCAAGATCCTCCGCGCCGAGGAAATCTCCTTTGTCCTGGTGCTTCCTTTGTGCTGCTTCCCGTCGATTCGGAAGCAGTAGTAGAAGAACCCGTTGGGATGCTTCCCGAGTCCGTCTTTAAATGTGGTGGTCATGCCCACTCCAGAGAGGGGCAGGGAAGTGGTCAACCTTTCAGGCGCCACCGGCTTCCAGGTGCTAAGGGCGTCTGGAATTTACCGATTCCTGGGCACAAAAATTGGATGCATTCTTAGGAAGTCGCACCGATGCATCTAATTGCGAAAGAACGACTTGGGGTCCTTCGTAATCAGCAGGTCGCAGGTTCGAATCCTGTAGTTGGCTCCAGCAAAATGGCCCCCAAATTTTGGGGGCCATTTTTCTGGAGTGAATTGGGATTCGAACCTGCGAGTGGACTTCGAGGCGCGACTAGATGTCGCGCCGCAGGAGGCCGGCACACGGCAAAGCCGGGTGCAGTTCGAATCCTGCCTGTTTGGGTCGACGCACCCACCTTCGAACCTGTGAGAGGGATCGGCACATGGCGTAGCCGAGTGCATCCGAATCCTGACAAGCAGGTCGGCGTTTCCCCAGGAAACGGGGCCACTGCATGCATGCCCATAGCTTGGGCCTAGACCACCTTCAATGTCGGAACAAGTGAGTGTAGTATCCGAACAACCCTGACCCTTCCGGCGGGGGATGGAACCCCTTATGTCCTTCCTGTCCTGGCATGACCGCTATCTGATTGGCCACGCCGAGGTGGACGCTCAACATCGAAAGCTCTTCGAGCTCGTCAATCATTTCGACGACGTGGTCCAGATGGACATGCCGGATGAGCTGGGCCGGATCCTGGACGACATCCTCATCTGCTCCAGCGACCATTTCAGGTTCGAGGAAGCGTTGATGGAGGAACTCAGGTATCCCGGACTGTTTGAGCACAGGCGTCAGCACCAGGAACTGGTTGAGCAGCTCCAGCAGATGGTGGTCCGGATGAAGGCCGGAGGGCACCTCAGCACGAGGTCGTTCATCCGGTTTCTGGTCGATTGGCTGGCGAACCACATCCTGCGCGAGGACATGATGATCAGGCCCTACTTGAAGAGCTAGCCTGGAAGGAAACCCGCTGGACCTGGCTGGCGGGCGGATTTGATGTACCAATCGTCCCCACCCGAGCATCCAAGACTTCATCCAGGAGGTTTTCATGCATCGACGCGCGATCCTAGGCGGCATCGCCTTCACGGCGGCCCTGGCGGCCTTCGGGGTCGCCATCTCCACCCATCAAGGGCCTGCGCACCCCACGGCCCCACCAACTCGAGAGGATCAGGTGACCGTTCCCAAGAAGCCCAGCCCGGCTGAACTGAAGCAGAAGCTCACACCCACGCAGTTCCATGTGACCCAGGAAGCTGGCACCGAACCCCCCTTTCGCAACGAGTACTGGAATGAACACCGGGAGGGTGTCTACGTTGATATCGTCAGCGGCAAGCCGCTGTTCACCTCCAAGGACAAGTTCGATTCCGGCTGCGGCTGGCCGAGCTTCACGAAGCCCATCGCGGGGGAGGACGTCATCGAAAAGAAGGACGGCTCCCTCGGCATGATGCGCACCGAAGTCCGCTCCAAGGACGCGGACTCCCACCTGGGCCATGTCTTCGATGACGGGCCGAAGGACAAGGGTGGCCTCCGCTACTGCATCAACAGTGCCTCGCTGCGCTTCGTGCCCGTGGAGGACCTCGACAAGGAGGGCCTCGGCATCTTCCTGCCCCTGTTCGGGAAGGCCGTGCCAGCCCCGAGGGAGGCCAAGGAGGAAGTGGCCACCCTGGCGGGCGGCTGTTTCTGGGGCATGGAGGATCTGATCCGCAAACAGCCTGGTGTCATCAAGACCGAGGTGGGCTACACCGGTGGCACCGTGGCTAATGCGACCTACCAGAACCATGGGGGCCACGCCGAGGCGGTGCAGATCCGCTTCGATCCCGCCAGGACCTCGTACGAAGCCCTGCTGCGATTCTTCTTCCGCCTGCACGATCCCACCACGCTCAACCGCCAGGGCAATGACATGGGTACTTCGTACCGCAGCGCGATCTTCTTCCACTCGGAAGCCCAGCGGCAGACTGCCCAGCGGATCAAGACCGAGGTGGATGCCAGTGGCAAGTGGAAGCGGCCCATCGTCACCGAGATCACCGCCGCCGGTCCCTGGTGGAAGGCTGAGGAGTACCACCAGGACTACCTGGTCAAAAACCCTGGCGGCTACACCTGCCACTACGTGCGGGACTGAGTGGAGCATTTCTAGAAAAAATTAACCACGAAGACAGGAAGACCACGAAGAAAAGATTTCATGTCTTACTTCGTGGTCTTCCGGTCTTCGTGGTAGATCATTTGATTTTTCTTTGAAGCGGCTCAAACCCTGAAGGTATCCGGCCGCCAGGTCTGGATGCGCTTCTTGATAGCCTCACCGTCGAGGTTCTGGTCTAGCGCCTCACGGACCCGATCGGCCAACTCGCCATCCGAGGCAAAGCGCAGGCCCACCATCTGCTTGACGGTCAGTTCCGGAATCCGGACTTTCAGGTCTTCGGGCAGCAGTCGCCCCATCCGCAAAGTCTCTTCCAGGCGGATCAGGCGATCCTGCACCTTCAACGCATAGCCGCGGATCTGCAGGGCCATCAGCAGCAGGGTCAAGCCCAGGATCATGACCCAGAGACTGTGGAGGCTGGGGTATTTGTAGAGGTGCCAGAGGGTGGTGATCCAGGTGATCAATAGGATCGGCGTCAGGATGAAATGCTGGAGGGGTTCGAAGCGGCGGTGGTTGGCTAAGGTCTGGGGTGCTGACATGGTGGCTCCGGGGTTCGGGGGTCCAGGTTACTCGAAGCTCCCCCGCCGCTGCTGTTTGGTTTGGCCCGTCCGCTTCTTGGATTCGAGGCGGCGTTCCTTCGAGCCCTTGGTGGGCTTGGTAGCCCGGCGGGGGATGGGCCGCACCAGGGCGGCGCGGAGGGCTTCGGCCGCCTTCTCGCGGGCATCCTCCAGGTTCTTGAGCTGATCTCGGGTGCGGTCGCTCACCACCATCCAGAGCCCCTCCGCATCCAGCCGATTGCGCTGGGAGATGCGGAGCCGCGTCAGGGCATCTTCCGGCAGGCCCTCGATGGCCGTGAGGTCGATGCGCAGCTCTACCTTGGAGGAGACCTTGTTCACGTTCTGGCCGCCCGCGCCACCGGCCCGCACCGCCTTGAAGCGGATGGCTTCGCCCGGGACGCGGACGGCGGCGGTAACTTGGATGGGATCGGCCATGTCTAGATCCTACAGCCTTCAGCCCACGGCCTATCTCATCGCCTCCATGGGACTCAGGCGCATGGCGCGGAAAGCCGGGTAGAGGCCGAATACGACGGCCAAAGTCAGTGCCACGATCCAGGCCGTGAGCAGGCCGACGGGATTAACCACCAGGCCGTAGGGGAAGCTGGACGAAAGGGCCTGGCAGAGCAGGGCGCCGGACACGGTGCCGAGCAGGGCGCCGATGGCCGCCAGCACCACGGCCTCCAGCAGGAACTGGATGAAGATCTCCTGATCGGAGGCGCCCAGGGCCTTGCGGAGCCCGATCTCGAAGCGGCGGTCGTTGAAGCTGATGAGCATCACCGACAGCACGCCCACGCCGCCCACCAGCAGCACCGTTCCGGCCAGGCTCATCATGACCACCTGCCAGCCCCGCATCTGCTCCAGGAAGTTCTGGTAGGACTTGGCGGCTTCGGCATCCAGGTCCACCACCTCGACGTCCTCGATGCCGTGGTGGGCCTGGCGCACCCGGCCGAGCAGCATGGCGGAGATCTCGCCCATGTCCTCCTGGTGACGCAGCTTGACGGTGATCTGGGCGAGCTTGTGGGCCGGGTCCATGCGGTCCATGTAGGTTTGCAGAGGAATCAGGATGCCATTGGCGTCGAAGTAGTTTTCGTCGTTGAAAATCTGGCCCGGGGCCTGGACCCCCACGATGCGGAACGGGAGGTTCTCCACCACCAGATCCCTGCCCACTGGGTCGGCGCCGCCGAAGAGCTTGGTGGCCAGAGTGGCGCCCACCACCGCCACGGTGGAGCGGCGGCGCTGGTCGTCCTCGGTCAGCCCGCGCCCCAGGCCGATGGGCCGGTTCATCCACTGGGCATAGTCCGGGGACACGCCACTCACGAAAATACGCTCGGTATCGCCCAGCACTCGAACCGTGACGGTTTTCTGGGCTCGGGGCAGGAAGGCCGATACCTTTGGATTGGCCGATGCGATCCGGCCCAGGTCCTCGTAGCGCAGGCCCGGACTCATGTTGAAGCGCTTGCGGTCCTCGCCCGTCTCAGGGGTCTTCGGGGCGATACGGACGGTGCCGTCCCAGCTCATGCCGGCGAAGCCCGTGCTGATCTTGTCCATGACGCCGTCCAGCACTGAGGTCAGGACCACCAGGGCGAAGACGCCCAGCATGAGCAGGGTGAGGGTGAGCAGGCTGCGGACCTTGTGGGCCCACAGCTCCACCAGGCCCGTGCGGACCACCTCCCAGAACATGCCGAAGGAGAAGCCGCGGCTGGGGGTCGCCGGGGCAGGGGCCTCGCCGTTCAGTAAGGAGGGCCCAGGGGAGCGGAGGATGAGGGCCTGGTCATTCATAGCGCAATGCTTCCATCGGAGACAGTCTCGAGGCCTTCCACGCCGGCACCAGCGCGAACAGGAACCCGAACACCACCGCCAGGCCATAGGCCCAGACGAAGCTGGTGGCGGTCATGTAGAGGGGAATGCCGATGCTTTTGGTGATGATCCAGGAGAAGCCCACGCCGAGCACCAGACCGGCGATTCCGCCCAGGGCCGTCAGCAGCAGGGCTTCGGTCATGAAGCCCTTGAAGATCTCGCGCCCGGAGGCGCCGATGGCCATCTTGACGCCCACTTCCCGGACCCGCTCCTTGAGGCTGGCCATCTGGATGTTCACGTTGACAATGCCACCCCCCACCAGGGCCAGCACGCCGGAGAGCATGAAGATGATGTCGTAGACGCTGCCCTGGCTCTGCCGCCGACGGACTCGGGCCGCCACGTCATCCAGACGGAAGTCGTCCTGGAGGCGGTGGTTGGAGGTCACCAGGTTCTTGAGCTGCTGGGCGAAGCCGCTCATGACGCTCATATCGGGGATGCGGAAGGTGACCCGGTCCACCCTGCGGTAGGCGTCTCCGTTCATGCGGCGCTGCACCAGGTTGGCCGGCACGGCGATGATCTTGTTGCGCCACCAGAACTGGTTGCCCTGGCCCTCGCGGAAGCGGAAGACCCGCTCCTGGAAGGTGCCGATGACCGTGACTGGGATATTGCCGATCTTCATGGACTGGCCGAGGGCGTCCCCCTTGGGGAAGAAGGTGTTGGCGGCCTCCGTGCCGAGGATCACTACGGGCGCCCCGGTCTCCATATCCGTGCTCGAGAAGCCCCGGCCCTGGGCGATGCCGTAGCCATTGGCGGGGATGTAGTCGCCCCCGATGCCGCTCACCTGGCGGTCCTGGTCCGCATAGGTGGAGACCACCCGGGAGCGGGCGTTCTTCTGGCGGCTGACGCCCTGGATGGCGTCAGACTTGAGGGCCTCGCCCCCGATGGCATCGGCGTCGCGGAGTCCCAGGTTCGCCTGCTGGAGAGCCGTGGGCCGGCCATCCTTGACTGCCGCCTTGGCCTGGACGTTCAGCTTGTCGAGGCCGCCCATCTTCACGAACATCTGGTCGGCGCGCCGACGCTGGCTGTCGGAAATGGAAAAACCGCCCAGTACCGAGGCCACCCCCAGCAGCACGCCCAGGGCCTGCAGGATGGAGCGGCCGAGGTTCTCCCGGATCTCCACCCAGGCTTCGAACAGCCGTTCGCGGAAGGCGCCGGAGCCCTTCATCTAGGCCACTCCCTCTGCTATGGCGATCAATCCGTCCCTGATTTCCACACGCCTTTCAGCCAGGGCGGCGATGGAGGGATCGTGGGTCACCAGGAGCAGGGTGTGACCCTGCTGGTGGAGTTCCTGGAAGAGCTCCAGAACCTCGGCCCCGGTCTTGGAATCGAGCGCGCCCGTGGGCTCGTCCGCCAGGAGCAGGGCGGGTTCGTTGGTCAGGGCCCGGGCCACGGCCACGCGCTGCTTCTGGCCACCGGAAAGGGTGGCAGGCAGCTTGTCTGCCTTGTCGGCGATGCCCACTTTCTCTAGCATGGCCATGGCCCGTTCGCGGCGTTCCTTTCGGCCGATGCCGGCGTAGAGCATGGGCAGTTCCACGTTGCGGACGATGCTCGCCTTGGGCAGCAGGTTGTAGCTCTGGAAGACGAAACCGACCTTCTCGTTGCGGATCCGCGCCAGCTCGCCGCCGGAGAGCCCCTGGACCTGGTGCCCTTCCAGGGTGTAGGTGCCTTCGGTAGGCAGATCCAGGCAGCCAAGGATGGCCATGAGGGTGGACTTGCCGGAGCCCGAGGGGCCGATGAGGGCGACGAACTCACCCTTTTCCACGGTGAGGTCGATGCCGCGCAGCGCATGCACCGCCGCCCCGTTGGCGCCGTACACCTTGGTGAGGCCGCGTGTTTCGATGATGGGATTCATGGCTCGCTCCGCTTGCCGGTCCTCAGTCCTGAGTCCTCAGTCCTCAGGAGCAAGCACGCCGACGGTGCATCTACTGAAGCCTGAAGCCTGAGGACTGAAGCCTGATCAGTTATTCTCATCGTCCTTCTCGACCTTCTTCTTGCTGGGGTCTTCGAGGCTCACCTGATCGTTGGCCTTCAGGCCGGATAGGATCTCCACCCGCTCCAGGGTGGCGATGCCGGCTTGGACGGACACCACATCGAAGTACTCCTTCCAGTGGTCAGCGAGCCAGATGAACTTGCCCCGGCCGCTAAGGCCATCCTTGGCTTTGGCGAGGTCCTTGGGCGAGAGGTTCTCCTTCAGCCGGTAGACCACGGTCTGGCCGTCCCGGCGCTGCAAGGCCTCCAGGGGCACGCTCACGGCCTTGTCCCGCTTCTCGCCCAGGATCTCCACATTGGCGCTCATGCCCGTCCTGAAGGCCTCAGTCAGCTCATCCAGGGTCACCTCCACCCGGAAGACCTTGATCTTCTCCACCAGGTCGGCGGCGGGGGCCACGAAGCGCACCTTGCCCGTAAAGGCCCGCTGGGGGTAGGCATCCAGCGTGATGCGGACGGGCTGGCCCACCCGTACCTTGGCGATATCCACTTCGTTGAGGTTCACCTTCACGATCAGCGAAGCCAGGTCGGCCACCGTGAACACCACCGTGCCGGCGTTGAAGGAGCTGACCCCGGAGGTGATGGTGTCGCCCAGTTCCACGCCCCGCTTGATCACCACGCCGTTCATGGGGGCGGTGACCCGGGCCTTCTGGGTGGACGCGTTGCCACTGATGGGGATGCCCCGGTCCTCGACGATCTGGTAGCGGGTCTGGGCGCTCTTGTAGGTTTCCTCGGCAAGGTCCCGGGTGGTCCGGGCGGAGCGGAAGACCTGGTCCGAGATGAGGCCTTCCTTGAAGAGGGCCGTCTGCTGGGCGAAGTCGCGCTCGGCATTCTTGAAGCTGACCCGGGCCTGGGAGACGCTGCCCTGCACATCGGACAGGGTCTGGGCCTGGTTCACATCAGGCTCGACCTCGGCCAGGACTTCTCCGGAGCGCACGGTGGCGCCTTCGCGGACCTTCATGCCCACGATGCGTCCCGAGACCGTGGATTTCACATCCACCTTGATGAGGGGGTCCACCACGCCCACCTCGCGCACACTGACCTGCAGATCCTCGGCCTGGACCTTGCCCATGCGGAAGGGGGTGCTGGCCTCGGCCTTCTTGGACTTTCCGTCACCGCCCTTGAGGGTGAAGAACATGCCCGCGGCCAGGGCCGCGCCGGCCACGGATGCGATGACCCAGCGTTTTTTCATGGGACCCCCAGATGGGAAAGACACCGGACAGGCCGGGATGTTGGAAAGCCTACGGCCAGCAGTCTCCGGTCGTTTAGACCAGGTTCCCAAGGGATTTCGGCCACCGGCCGCCGGGCATCGGCCGATGCCCGGCGGGGACTGGGGAACGGCCCTGTGACATCGCTCGTATACCCCTGGCAAATTGTCTTCCCAACTCAAGAAAAAGGCCCCCGTTGTTTGGGGGCCGTTTTCTGAGCAATCAAGGAGCTATCGCACGGTCTCCCGCGCAATCATCAGCTCCTCGTTGGTGGGTACCACGGTTACGACCACGCGAGACTCCGGGGTGCTGATGATGCGTTCCCCCTTGCCGAACTCGTTGGCTTCGGGGTCCAGCTTCACGCCCAGGAAGTTGAGCTTGCTGCAGACCTTGGAGCGGACGTAGGTGCTGTGGGTGCCGATGCCGGCGGTGAAGGTGATGGCGTCCACGCCGTCCAGGACCGTGGCATAGGAGCCGATGAACTGGCGCACGTTATAGGTCAGGAGGTCCCGGGCCAGCTTGGCCCGCTCATTGCCCTGGTCGGCGGCCAGTTCGATCTCGCGGAAATCGGAGGACACGCCGGAGATGCCCAGCAACCCGGACTTCTTGTTGAGGAGGTCGGTGATGGCCTTGTAGTCGAGGTGCTCGTACTCCATGAGCATTTCCACCACGCTGGGATCGATGGTGCCGCAGCGGGTGCCCATGATGACGCCCTGGAGGGGAGTCATGCCCATGCTCGTATCCACACTCTGGCCTTCGCGCACGGCGCAGATGCTGGTGCCGTTGCCGATGTGGCAGGTGATGACCTTCAGGGCGCGCAGGGGGCGACAGCAGAGGATGGCCGTACGGGCGGCCACGAAGGCGTGGCTGGTACCGTGGAAACCGTAGCGACGGATGCCGTACTTCTGGCTCAACTCGAAGGGGATGCCGTAGATCCGGGCGGCGTCCGGGATGTTGTGGTGGAAAGCCGTATCGAACACGGCGATGTGGGGCACGTCGGGGAAAAAGGCCATGGCTGTGCGAATGCCCAGGGCATTGGCAGGATTGTGCAAGGGGGCGTACATCGCGAAAGACTCGATGTCACTGACCACTTCTTCCGTCACCAGGACGGAATCACCGTACTTCGGTCCCCCGTGCACCACGCGGTGGCCCACGGCATGGATGGGTGTGTCGTGGAGAACGGTGGTGTGCAGGCGCCCGAGGATGGCCTCCAGAGCCTCCTTGTGGGTGGGTAACGCCAGGACTTCCTTGTGCTTGTCCCCGTTCGTGACGCAGGCAAGGTTGGCATCGGCCAGGCCGATCCGTTCGGCCATGCCCTCGGCGATGGAGACCTCTTTGCCCATATCGAAGAGGTTGAATTTAAGGCTCGAAGAGCCGGCGTTGAGAACGAGAACGAACACGGTATCCCCCATGACAGGGATAGTCTAACCAGAGATCCCCGTGATCAATGCCTCATTGTCGATAATGGGGTCATCATGATAATTTGAAGCGTCTGGTGAGGGCCTGGAGCTGTTGGGCCAGGCTGGCCAGTTCGTCGGTTGTCTTGGCTGTTTCCTGCACTGTGGCGGAAAGCTGGGTGGCAGCAGACGCATTCCGCTCGACCATCTGGGTGGCGGATTCCATGGCCTGCAAAACCTCTTCGCTGGCCCGGCCCTGCTCATCCATGGCGCTGGCGATTGCCTTCAACTGACCGGCATTTTCCCGGACCTGCACATCGATGCGCTCCAGGCTGCGGGAGGCTTCCTTTACGGAGTCGGTGCCCAATCCCACCCGATCGGTGCTCTCCTGGATGAGGGCTGTGATCTCCTTGGCGGCGGAACCGCTGCGTTCGGCCAGTTTGCGCACCTCTTCGGCCACGACGGCGAAACCCTTGCCCATCGCGCCGGCCTTGGCCGCCTCGATGGCCGCGTTCAGGGACAGCAGGTTGGTCTGGCGGGCGATGTCGGTGATGACGGTGATGATCCGGGTGACCTTGGAAGAGCTCTCCTCGATGGCTTCCATGGCTCGACCGGTGTCCTGCACGGCCTTGAGCCCCTGCTGGCCCGCCTCCTGGGACCTCGCGGCCAGTTCCTCGGCTCGCCCGGTACTCTGCTTGACCTGTTGGATGTTGGCGTTCATCTCCTCCAGGGCGGCCGAGGACCGCTCCATGGCCAGCCGCTCCTGCTCGGTGCTCTGGCGCAGCTCCTCCGTGGTACGGTTCACCTGTTCGGTGGTCGCCGCCAGTTCCGTGGCGCTGGAGGCCGTTCCCTCTGCGGTCTGGGAAATGGCCTGGATGTCACGACGTAGTCCCTGGATCACCTGGGTCAGACCCGAGGCCACCAGGGCCAGCTCATCCTTGCCCTCGATCGATGGGGTCCGGGTCAGGTCGCCGTTGGCAACGGCAGCCATGCTGGCCTCGATGTCTTCCGCCTTCTGCCCTACCCGGCGACCAATCATCAGGCTCAGGAGGGTGCCAAGCACCACGGATGTCAAACCCACTCCCGCGATCAATGCCTTTCCGACGGAGGCATGCTTGATATCTTCCTTGACGGCCCTTTCGGCATCCGCCTCGGTGGCCTTCTGGATCTTCTGGATGCGGTCGCGGGCGATCCTGATGTCTGCAATGTTGCCCTCCATCAGGCGGGAAATGACCTTCGGGCTGCGATCCGAGCGGGCTTCCGCAAGCAGGGCGGGGAAGCCCTTGTCGTATTTCTCGAAGGCCGAGGCGGCCTCATCCAGGAGAACCTTGTCTTCAGCGGAGGTGGGAAGGGACCGGAAGATTGACATGTCCTTGCGGAGTGTTTCCGAATATTCCTTGAGCTTGCCCGCCCGGGCAGTGACGTAGTCCGGGTCGGCAGCCGCGCCAATCAGGCTGATGTGGGCAGCCCGGACGAGGTTTATATCGTTCAGGACCCGGGACAGGGTCGCGCCCTCGCTCAGCTGCTCGGTGATCTCGCCTTGGCCGGCCTGCAACTCCGTGACAGTGAGCCAGCCCGCCCCGCCTGCCAGGACCAGGGCCAGAACCTGGATGCTCAGGAGCAGGTTGAACTTGCCACGCAGCCTGAGGTTGTCCGTCATTTTTCCGAGGTTCATGCGACTCTCCCAATCCCGACTTATCGGATGGGATGCAGGTGCGGTGAGTCCTGGTGCCTCAGGTGGAGAACACGCCCCGGGTGAGGGTCTCCGGCATGGGCCATGGCGCCTCCAGAGCAGCCTCGGCAGCGGCCTGCAGCCTGGCTTCCAGCCGGGCGGAGAGGCTGGGATCGGGCTTCCAGCCCCGCAGGGCCATCCAGGCCTCGAAGCGGGGGAGGGGATCCCTGGTGGCCCACTGGGCAAGGAGAGCCGGGTCCACGTAGCGCTGGTCGTCATGCTCGGCGTGGCCTTTCATGCGGAAGGTCTCGCAGACCAGGAAGGCCGGGCCCTTGCCCTCCAGGCAGCGCTGGCGGGCCTGGGCGGTGGCTTCATAGACGGCTGCCGCGTCGTTGCCATCCACCGTCAGGTTGAAGGCCCCTTGGGACCGCTGGGCCATCCGCCCGGCCATCTGGCGGTCTGGCGGCGTGGAGAAGGCGAAGCCGTTGGCTTCCCCCACCACGATGAGGGGAAGCTTCTGCACCACGGCGAAGTTCAGCCCTTCATAAAAGGCCCCCGTGGAACTGCCGCCATCGCCAATCCAGGTCATGGCCACCCGCCGCTCCCCCTTCTGGCGGAAGGACAGGGCCACGCCCGCCATCACGGGGATGAGGGCGCCGAGCATGGAGGTGGGCGCGATGATGCCGCGCGCTACCGAACCGAAGTGGTTGTTGTGTTCCCGACCAGCCGTGGGGCCTGTGGCTCGGCCCAGGTACTGGAGGAAAACTTCCTTAGGCGTCGCGCCCCGGACGAACATGGAACCCAGGTTCCGGATCAGGGGCGCGATGACATCGTCGGGCCCCAGGGCCATGGCCGTGGCGCAGGCGGTGGCTTCCTGGCCCAGGCTGCGGTACACGCTGCCCAGGGTCTTGCCCTGGCGGAACAGCTTCACCAGCCGTTCCTCCGTGAGCCGGGTGAGCAGCATGGCCTCATACAGGCGCAGGGCGGTTTCGCGATCCATCTGGTTAGGATAGACGCATGTTGAACCTCCGTCCCGCCGTCCCCGCCGATGCCCCCCTGATCCTGCAGTACATCCGCGACCTCGCAGATTACGAGCGGGAGCCGGCGGCGGCCGTGGCCACTGAAGCCGACATCCTGAAATACGCCTTTTCCGAGCATCCCTTGGTGAAGGTGACCCTGGCCGAGTGGGAGGGGCAGCCCGCGGGCTTTGCCCTCTGGTTCCTGAACTTCAGTACCTGGGAGGGCCGGCCCGGCATCTACCTGGAAGACCTCTTCGTGCCCCCGGCCATGCGGGGGAAGGGCATCGGCAAGGCCCTGCTCCAGCACCTGGCGGCCCTGGCCGTGCGATCGGGGTGGACCCGCTTCGTGTGGCAGGTGCTGGACTGGAATACCCCCGCCATCGAGTTCTACGAGGCCCACGGTGCCAAGGTCTTGCGCCCCTGGCTCACCTGCCGGGTGGAGGGCGAGGCTTTGCGCCGACTGGCCGCGGTGACGGATTGACCTGGGCCCCGCTGCTCCGCCTCCAGGAGGCGCTAGGCCCCCAGGCGGAGCTGATGATCGTGGGTGGAGCGGTCCGGGACGAGCTGCTGGGACGGCCCCACGCGGATTGGGACCTAGCCACGAAGCTGCTGCCCCAGGCGGTGATGGAAAGGGCCCGGACCGCAGGCCTGAAGGTGATTCCCACGGGCCTTCAGCACGGCACGGTGACCGTCATCCTCGAGGATCGCCCCGTGGAGGTGACCACCTTCCGCAGCGACGGGGACTACCTGGACGGCCGCAGGCCCGAGTCCGTGCGCCTGGGTGTCGATCTGATCGAGGATCTCTCGCGCCGGGACTTCACCATCAACGCCATGGCCCTGCCCGTGGGCGGCGGGGACCTGGTCGATCCCTTCGGTGGCAGGACCGATCTGGCGGCCCGGGTGATCCGCGCCGTGGGCGATCCCCTCCAGCGCTTCGGGGAGGATGGCTTGCGGACCCTGCGGGCCTGCCGCTTTGCCTCCCAGCTTGGGTTCGAGGTGGAACCGGCCACCCTGGCGGCGATCCCACAACGTTTGGGCGTGGCGCGGAAGGTCGCCGTGGAGCGGGTGTTCACGGAGCTGGACAAGCTGCTGCGAGGCGCCGAGCCCCAGCGCGGGCTGGATCTGCTGGCCCAGTCCGGACTGCTGGATCTGTGGCTGCCGGAGCTGCGGCCCATGCTTGGCTGTGGCCAGAACCGCCACCACCGTCATGACGTCTGGGTTCACACCCTGGAGGTGGTCCGCCTGGTGCCTGCGGAATCCGGGCTGCGCTGGGCCGCTCTCCTGCACGATGCGGGCAAGCCCGGAACCCGCAGCATCGGTCCCGATGGGGAGATCCATTTCTATGGACATGAGGACTATTCACTCGAGATTGCCGAGTGGATCCTCGAACGCCTGAGGGCCAGCCACGCGTTGCGGAAGGAGGTGGCGGCCCTGGTCCGCCACCACGGCACCCATCCCACTGAAGCCTGGGGCGGTCCCGCCTGCCGCCGCTTCCTGGGGCGCCTGGTCGAGGAGGGCCTGCCCCTGGATCA
This sequence comes from Holophagaceae bacterium, assembly GCA_025363715.1. GTDB lineage: Bacteria > Acidobacteriota > Holophagae > Holophagales > Holophagaceae > Geothrix. Next base: position 14,367 of record JANYLR010000110.1, read on the forward strand.
GTGGGCCGCCTTCGGCTTGGCGGACCACCTGGCCAAGGGCCTGGACCTGGAGGCTCGCCTGGTGGAGCACGATCGGATGCTCTCCCGCCTGGGTGCGCTGGCGGCGGCCCGGCCGCCCCTGGCCCTGCGCGACCTGGCCCTGGATGGCGGCGCGCTCATGAAGCTGGCCGACCGGCCGGGCGGCCCCTGGCTGGGCGAGTTGCAACGGCGACTCCTGGAGGCCGTGCTGGACGACCCGGCGATCAATACGCCGGAGAGGTTGGCGGAACTTGCTCAAAGAAATCTACCAAACAACTGAAACGCCAACTGCGGAGAACGCCTGAGAACGCGATGCCAATGCCTTGGGCAGGTTCCAGCGCAAGGTCTCTCAGGCATTCATGGGTGGCTGGTCACGAAAGACACGGAAGACACGGAAGAAAGCCGGATGACCCGGAATAAGGCAGGGGCGTCCACTCCAACAGCACGGGCTGCATCCCCGGGGCGCCTAGGCGCGCTTCTTGGGACGCGATCCAGGCGCCCCCGGGATCACTTCCGGCTCTGCCGGAAGCCGCCTGCGGCGGGCCCGCGCGGAGAGGGTCACGGCCCCTTCCGTGTCCTCTGTGGGATTCCGTGTCTTCCATGACGAGGGTATTTCGCTGTGTCCTCCGCATTTAACTTTCTCTGCCTTGGAATGGCTGGATGAACCTAAAAAAACGCCCGGCGGATGCCGGGCATTTCAGTGAAGCAGTGCCTAGATCAGCCCGCGCCGCCGCCGCTGGTGGCGGGACGGTAGGTGAGGCTGGCCTTGATGAAGTCGCGGTTCATGCGGGCGATGTTCTCCATCTTGATGCCCTTGGGGCAGGCGGCTTCGCACTCGCTGTGGTTGGTGCAGGTGCCGAATTCCTCCGCATCCATCTGGGCGACCATGTCCCGGACGCGGATGTAGCGCTCGGGCTGACCCTGGGGCAGCAAGGCCAGCTGGCTGATCTTCGCGGAGACGAAGAGCATGGCGCTGGCATTGGGGCAGGCGGCCACGCAGGCGGCGCAGCCGATGCAGGCGGCAGCATCCATGGCGAGATCGGCGTTTTCCTTGGGGATGGGCAGGGCGTTGGCGTCCTGCGGGCTCCCGGTCGGTGCGCTGATGAAGCCGCCCGCGGCGATGATGCGGTCGAAGGCGCCGCGATCCACCATCAGGTCCTTGAGCACCGGAAAGGCTTCGGCGCGCCAGGGTTCGAGGGTGATGCTCTCACCGTCCTTGAAGCTGCGCATGTGCAGCTGGCAGGTGGTGGTGCGCTCCTTGGGCCCATGGGGGCGGCCGTTGATGACCATGCCGCACTGGCCACAGATGCCTTCGCGGCAGTCGTGGTCGAAGGTGATGGGTTCCTCGCCCTTGCGGATGAGGCCCTCGTTCACCACATCGAGCATTTCCAGGAAGGACATGTCGGGGCTGATATTGGCGGCGGGGTATTCGACGAACTTGCCGTCGCACTTGGCGTTTTTCTGCCGCCACACGTGAAGGGTGAGATTGATGTGCTTGGCCATGGCTCAGATCCTCACTTGTAGCTGCGGGTCGCGAGGTGGACGTTCTCGAAGGTGAGCGACTCGGTGTGGCGGACCGGCGTCTGGCCCTCACCCTTATGCTCCCAGGCGGCGACATGGCAGAAGTTCTCGTCATCGCGGAGCGCTTCGCCCTCCTCGGTCTGCCATTCCTCGCGGAAGTGGCCGCCGCAGGATTCGCGGCGCTCGAGGGCATCCAGGCACATCAGCTCGCCGAGTTCGAGGAAGTCGGCCACGCGACCGGCCAGCTCGAGGGACTGGTTCACCTCGTCGCCGCTGCCGGGAATGCGGAGGTTCTTCCAGAACTCCTCGCGGATCTGGGGGATGAGCTGCAGGGCCTTCTTGAGGCCGGCCTCATTGCGGCCCATGCCGCAGAACTCCCACATGACCTTGCCCAGCTCCCGGTGGAAGTGGGTGGGCGTCTCCTTGCCGTTGATGGCGAAGAGCTTCGAGACGCGGTCCGAAACATACTGCTCGGCAGCCTTCACCGCTGGATCTTCAGCCTTGATGCGGGAACCGGGTTTGATGCCCGCCAGGTAGCCGCCGATGGTGTAGGGGATGACAAAGTAGCCGTCCGCCAGGCCTTGCATGAGGGCCGAGGCCCCCAGGCGGTTGGCGCCGTGGTCGGAGAAGTTGGCTTCACCCAGCACGAACAGGCCGGGGATGGTGCTCATCAGGTTGTAGTCCACCCAGAGGCCGCCCATGGTGTAGTGCGTGGCGGGGAAGATGCGCATGGGCGTCTGGTACGGGTTGTCATCGGTGATGCGCTCATACATCTCGAAGAGGTTGCCGTACTTCTCCTCGATCTTGTTCTGGCCCAGGCGCTTGATGGACGCCTCGAAATCGAGGTATACGCCCAGGCCGGTCTCGCCGATGCCGCGGCCGTCATCACAGACCTGCTTGGCGGCGCGGCTGGCGATGTCGCGGGGCGCGAGGTTGCCGAAGGAGGGGTACTTCCGCTCCAGGTAGTAGTCGCGGTCCTCTTCGGGGATCTGGCTGGCGGGCTTGCCGCAGTCCTCCTTGCGCTTGGGCACCCAGATGCGGCCGTCGTTGCGCAGGGATTCTGACATCAGCGTGAGCTTGCTCTGATGGTCGCCGGTGACGGGAATGCAGGTGGGATGGATCTGGGTGAAGCAGGGGTTGGCGAAGGCCGCGCCCTTCTTGTGGGCGCGCCAGATGGCGGTGCCGTTGCAGCCCTTGGCGTAGGTGGCCAGGTACATCGTGTTGCCGTAGCCGCCGGTGGCGAGGCAGACCGCATCCGCGAGGTGGGATTTGATCTCGCCCGTGACCATGTCCCGGGTGACGATGCCCTTGGCCACGCCATCCACCACGATGAGTTCCTGCATCTCATGACGGGAGAACATCTGCACGGTACCAAGGCCGATCTGGCGCTCCAGGGCCTGGTAGGCGCCAAGGAGCAGCTGCTGGCCCGTCTGTCCGCGGGCATAGAAGGTTCTGGATACCTGCGCGCCGCCGAAAGAGCGGTTGTCCAGCAGGCCACCGTATTCCCGGGCGAAGGGCACGCCCTGACCCACGCACTGGTCGATGATGTTGTTGCTGACCTCGGCCAGGCGATGCACGTTGGCTTCGCGGGCCCGGAAGTCGCCGCCCTTGACCGTGTCGTAGAAGAGGCGCCGGACGCTATCGCCATCATTGTGATAGTTCTTGGCGGCGTTGATGCCACCCTGGGCCGCGATGGAGTGGGCCCGGCGGGGGCTGTCCTGGTAGCAGAAGCACTCGACCTCGTAGCCGAGCTCGGCCAGAGAGGCGGCACCCGCGGCGCCGGCCAGGCCCGAGCCCACCATGAGGATCTTGTATTTCCGCTTGTTCGAGGGGTTCACCAGCTTCATGTCGAAGCGGTGCTTGTCCCACTTCTTCTCGAGCGGACCGTCCGGGATTCTTGAGTTCAATTCCATGGTGGCGCTCAGTGGATGAAGCCGGCAAGGACGGCGATTGGGAAAGAGAGGTTCACGCCCACGACCAGGAGCGTGAGCCCGCTCGCGAAGCCGCGGCGCAACGTCGCCCACTTCGGATGAACGAGGCCCAGGGTCTGGGTGAGGCTCCAGACTCCGTGCCACATGTGCAGACCCAGGCAGACCTGCGCGACGAGAT